>CAZJDM010000082.1:0-20110 GCA_964544765.1 uncultured bacterium | reverse complement strand
CTGAGAACGGAAGACTGATAACTGAAGGCTGCGGACAAAGTCCGCCCTATGATATATCTTTGCAAGATCCTTCTGCTTGTTTTCACTATACTATAAAACCAATAATAGATGAAGATATTAACCTTCTTTTAAACTTTAGTTACACAGACACAGCCATTTTTGACATATCAAACCCCGCACAACCTGTTTATCAAAATAAATTATCTGATGATTGTAATCACGCTACAAAGGAAACATTCAGAGATTACCTTGATGGACTTTATTTATTTAGTAATTCAACAGGTTTTTCTCTAATCTACTTCTATGATATCAATAATTTTGGAATCCTTGGAATTTATACTCTTAAAGATGCAGATTTTGGTACACGCTATGATGGAAAAGAGTTTATTTCGGGAGCTACATTTAGTCCAGATGGCTCTTATATTTACATCTACACAGGCTTAAGACTGTTGAGGGTCGATAATCCAAGAGCTAAGTTAAACTTGTAATGTGAATATTGGATTAAAATAAACCTTTATCTCTAAAATCACTGGCAAACATATTTTGAACAACTTTACCCTTTAATAACCTTTGGTAATTAAAATAATTACGTACTACAATCTTTATGTAATTACGGGTTTCATTGTAAGGAACTCTTTCAATAAACAAATCCATATCAGCCAAACCAAATTGTTTGACCCATTTATTTACTGGAGTTTTACCGGCATTATACATAGCAATACCCAAGGTTTTAACCGGAATTTGATCAAATAACTCTCCTAAATGCCTGGTTCCAATGGCAACATTTAAGTCTGGACGAAAAAGATGTTGTTCATAATTATTGTTTAACAATTCTTTTACCAAGGTATAGATAGAGTGTTCATCCGACTTGAAATATCCCTTACCTTTATTTTTAGTCATTTCTTTGGCCATTTTTTTGGCTGTTTCGGGTATAAGTTGCATTAATCCAAGAGCATTGGCCGGTGATCTAGCGGTAGAATCAAAACATGATTCTTGCCTGGTTAAGGACAGAACAAATTCGGTTTCAAGATTATTTCGATCAGCAAATTTGGAAATCAATTTGGAAAATCGAACTGGATAATTTAAAACTACAAAATCGGTTGGTAAAGTATCATCTTCTTTTAATACTTGATTAAATAACATCACCGCTTGAATAAAATTACCAGCAATATAATTAAGCATGGATAAATAAGTTACAAATCCTGATTCTTCTCCCGCGTCTATTTTAATCAACTCTCTTCTGGCATATTCGTAGAAACCAGAAGAAAGCAATTGTTCGGCTGTTTGTAAATGACGCAAGTTATATGGAGTTATTCTTTTGGGTCGTTTTTTAAGTGGATAATCAAACTTGATGGAACGGTAAAAAGAAGAAACTGCTTCATCCAGTTTATCCAGCATCATATACGCTCGTACACCGTAATAATGAAACGAATGTTGTTTGGTCAAAGTACGTAATACATTTTGGGCCCGTTTAAGCTCTCCTAATTGAATATAGCACTTGGCTTTCCAAAAAAGAAACTTAGGTAGATCCTCTTCGGAAGTAAAAACTTTAAGAGCCTGATTAAAATCCCGAGCTAAATAATAACTAAATCCCTGGTGAAACTTGCTATCCTCAGCGAATTCAGAATCTGAATGTTTTTCATTATGAATGTTGAACCATTTTGCCGCTTTCTTAAACTGATTATCATTTTGATATAAATGAGCAAGAGTATATGAAGCTTTAGCGGCTACCTTAGTTTTACTATATTTGTTAGTAATCCATTTAAAGAGTTTTTCGGCTTCCTTTTTATCACCGACGTTCCAATTAAGTCTTCCTTGGTCGAATAATAATGATGCCATTTGTTCTCTGTTATATTTACGTGAACATTTTTTTCTCAGCTGCTTAATGGTTTCTATTTGTTTAGTTTTGGTTCTAGAACCAGCATCAACTTCGTTTTGCATTTTTAACAATTGACATGTATATTGTTGTACGGTCCTTTTAGAAAGGATCCTGGTTTTTTTTCTTAAATTGTTTAATTCCTCATTGGCCTGTTTCCAATTACGAGATGTAATATTTTCTTGGGCAACCAACAATTGAGCCTTAAAATCAACCTTCTTTTTTTTCAGGACGGCTATATCTTTTTTCTTTTTCTCTAATTCTACCCGAGCTAGATTGATCTTTTTTTGATATTTTTTAAAATCGGGAAATATTTCTAACAAGAAATTATAATCTCTAGTCAGCGAATCAATCGTCTCGACCATTTGATCAAATTTCTTAAAATGTAATAATGTAAGAATCTTTATATGATAATGGCTCTTTAAATATTCAATATTAGTGTATGCATTAGTAGATATTGAGTTAGAGATTTCTAAAATAGTATTATAATCTTTAATATCGTAAAGAGTTTTTAGGTAATAAACCGTGAGTAATTCATTGAATCCATAGAATGATCGATGTAAATAAAGCCCTTTGAACATTTTGATGGCTTTTTTATAATCTTGCAAATGGTATGCGTATTTACCGATATGAAATTCTAAATATGGTTTGATTCCTTTTAAAGCTACGGAATTAGTATCCTCTAATAAATGAATCGCTTCCAAAACTCGATTGTTATTAAAGAGCAGCTCGGCAACAAATAATGGGTGGGCAGGACCAGTGTTTTTTAAGGTTTTCATTTTTTCATCAACAGACAAATTGACAAAGTTTTCCTTTTCGGGAATGGTAAGTTTAAACCGTTTAGATAAAATATTGAGAATTTGGCGCCTATATCTTTGAAAAGCCGGGGACAAACTAGGATCGGGGGGAGATTGAATAAGTCTCATTATAATCCGATCCTCATCTTCAAACAATACCGAAGAAACTTCAACCTGCCGTAAACTTTTATTTACGCAAGACAATAATGATAAAGATAAAATGGATAATATAGATAACAAAGATAATTTAATACATAGATAAAGTATAAAAACCCTCATACTATGTAATTTTATGGCAAAATAAGGGTTTTGTACACCAAATATTATTTAACTCTCATATATAATTTCTGTACTTTTCCTTTTCTTTCGATATCTAATGTAATTTCACTTTCTTCACGAAGGGCGTTTAATAAAGCTATAGCCTTTCCAGCATCAACTAAACGTTCACCGTTTATATTGGTAATTACATCATTGTTCAATATTCCAGCTTTTTCGTAAATACTTCCTGGTTCAATCTCCGAAATAGTAAAACCATCTATTTTACCATTTACTTTTCTCGGCATAGCCATTGCTTGATACATAATCTTGGTAAGATCTTTAGTAACTAAATTTTGTCTATAAGCTTCAGTCATTGTAATATCGTTATCTACACGTTTAAATCCTGGTTCGACAAACCTGGAACGCATTTGAGACACCGCGACTTTTTCTGTTTCAGTAAATTTCTTTGCTGGTGTCGTGGGAATATCTCTATCTTTTATGGATTTATACTCCAGTACGCCTTTTCTTTCAAATATGATCATATCCTTTTTGATATCAACTAAAGTAGCTTTTTTAAACATACTATTACCAATAGAAAAAGCCTTGATACTCCTGGCAGAATTATCCCGAATTAAAGCTACCGACCTTCTACCTGTGGGATGAAAGATAATTCCTTTTATATAAATATCCCATTTGGTAGGTACCGGTTTTACTTGGGCTTTATGTTTCTGGGAACCCTTATTGGATTTCGAAGGCATTTCTATCATCAATGGAATTGTTAATATACTAAAAACAATGAGAATCAATATTTGAATATTTATTATTGATTTCATAAAAACCTCACTAACATAACTGACTCTATCCAATCTAAGCTTAGCTGAATGATCTTATCTAACTAAGCTATTTTAATAGCAAAGCACACCGACTTTACCATCGCGTCAAATATAATGCAAGTATTTTGCCAACTTAAATTTAAATTTAATATAACAATAATCGATATTTAGATATATAATTATAATGATAGAGGTTATTTATTGGTACATTTGTCAATTTTTTTTACAAAAAAACTGTCAAAAAAGTAAACATGTTCTAAAATTTATGAAATAATAAAAGAAAGAGTCAATAATTTATTAGAAGGATTAAGCTATGTTAGATAAAAGCACCGGTATTTGGAAAATTGTCTTATCTATTTTATTTTTCCCTATGTTCTTTCAGGAGATCTTTTTTAATTTTGCCTGGGGAGCACAGGACGCCATTTGGGTCATGGTCATTAAAAGAATCTTCTTATTGATCCCGGTATTGGTAATAATACTCTCCTGCTGGTTAACCGTGGGATGTTTAATCGCTATAATTTTTCGCCAACGAAAGAAGTACATCAATTCTATCTTTTATCAATGGTGGGAGTTATTTAGGGCTATTTTCACCTATTGGTCGGGAATTTTTAAATTTGCACTTCATCTTTGTATGGCTCTGATTGGTTTTTTTAAGACCATAATTTTGGGTTTATTTATTCTACTTCAAGATATCTTTTATATTCCGTTTAATGTTGTTCGCAACATCGGTGGAAATATTATAGCACCCGGAATACCCTGGATCGCGGTGACATTAACTATCTTTTGGTGCATATTTGAGGCGGCCATATTTACTTATGTAACCAGTCCAATAGTAATTGACACTCTTTCTAATATTACCGGAGAACAACTATCAGAAACTTTTATCAGGTTGCCGTTATATGGATTCATGTTGTTTATCATCCTGGGAAGTTATTCAGTATTATCTATCTGGACACAGTCAGTTAGATCCAAAGACTGGGCCAGTATTATTAAAATTGGTATGATCGAACTGGTCACCTTATTTGTAGAAGTTATGTTCTTATATCGTGAATTTGTTGACGCGCTTGTCCCATGGTTTGCTCAACACTCAGACGGTTTTGAGTTAGGTTTATTTGGTACGATAACTATTGCCTGTATGACCTGGTTCGGTATGCGAAGTCTTTCTTGGTTTCTCTTTGCCGGGCATGGAACTCCAACCATAATGGCCATAATTCAAGGCAGCGGATTAAAATCCAGCAAATCTAAAGACAAAGAAACGCCTCTAAGTGAGTCTTTCACCATAAATACCTTCAGCCGTATCAAAGATGAAATGACCTGGGTTAATGAGAAGGGTGATGAATTAATCGGATCTTTTATCCTTCCACCATTACAAGTAATCGGATCAGCTGTTAATTTTTGTACCTTGTTGATTCTGGCCGATAGACTTTTTGAATTACCTTTTACCTCTATGGATGACGTTGTGAAAAAAATTGCTCAAATGAGTAAGAACACATAGGGCGCGGTCTTCGGTCGCAGCCTTCAGTTATCAGTTTTCCGTTTAAGACTAAGGACAGAAGACTGATGATTTTTTTGTTGATAATCAACACAAGGGATAAGGGAGCAAAAGCATGAAATATAATCCTATCAAAAAAATGGCCGGTATGTTTTTACTGGTGGTTACCTTTCTGGCTACCTACAATTGTTTTTTAATTGACTCGACCAAACCACCGCAAAAACCTCGTATGTCTTTATTTGTCGGAGTTGATATCAGTGGTTCCTTTTTAAGGGGTCCTCATTTTAAGGACGCGTTAAATTTTTTGGCCACCTATATTTATACACATCTAAACGGATTTGGTCGATCAGAAGTACCTAACGCTCTATTTGTTGGTTCTATAGGGGGAGCCAAAATGGGAGAACCCAAAACATTCTATCCCATACAAACCTTTCAGGACAAAAGCATTCGCCAAATAAAAGATCAGCTATTAGCTATATTTCCCCCCAACAAACAAAATCCTATTACCGATTTTAACGCTTTTTTTGAACAGATCGCTGAATTGGTCAAAAGCAAGAACCTAATCTTAAGACCCGTAACCATCTTAATGATTAGTGATGGTGAGCCAGACTTCGCAGGAGTAAAAGGTATAGCCGCCTTTCGCAAAATTGAATTAACACCACTTGAACGTTTATCTAGAAACATTACCTTACGACTACTCTACACCGACGCGGTTACCGGTATGAACTGGCGAACTAAGATCAAAAGAAAAAGAGTCAAAATATGGTCGCAAGACGCGCCGGTAATGTCTTTATGGAAAGAACCCGGTATTTTAAAACCTAATGTTCCTTTTAAGAAACAAACCAAATTCTTTGGCTGGCTAAAAGATAACGTAGATTTTGGCGTCCGTACCAAACGTGTTGATTAATCAGGTTTGATAACCAAGGATAGGGTCACCCTAATAGGGTGACCTTTAGCAATTCATCCCACCGACTAAAGATCGGTGGGTTTTCTTGCTAAACTATATAAATCTATTAAGCCAATTAAGAGCCGCACATGCTTTACCCCAAAGAGCAGGTCCTAGTTTCATAAACATTGGTTCCTGTCTTCTCTTAATCTTGGCTCTCCTTACAGGGGTTCTTTCTGTGGGATCCATTTCGGGAACCTCAGCTGCCTCCATATTTGCACCTGATAAACGAGTGGTATCTTTTCTTCTATTTTGAGCTTTGGGTATTTTTAAAACACGTCTTGCAGAATTTTGAGCCTTAGTTATTAATGGCCCTATTCTATGTTCTTGGCCCCGAATTTGTAAAAATAAGTCGGTCTGATTTAAAAAAGAAGGTGATGTTTCAGCAGCCACAATTAAACGACCAGCAGCTTCCCTTTTTTGTTTTTTTGATATTGCTCTTCCTAAGCTTGCTGTCAATACGCGAATCACTTCCAAATAAGTAGTTGATTTCAAACCAAGATTACTTGCAATCCCATTTAATTCCTTATCCCAAAATAGATCAAATAAATAAATTGCTGAAACACATTTAATCGTATCATTACTATTTTCCAACTGATTTAGTAGCGGCAATGTTCTGTTATAAAAGGCTCCAAGCTGTGACAACCTACCACTCTCTTCAGACATTGAAAAATATTCATCTTGAGAAATGCTATTAAATGATTCTAAAATCACCTCCAACAATCGAAAAAGTTCACCAAGCGCTTTTATAGTAGCATCCCTTTGATTCTTTTTCAGCCTATTCTCTATAGCGGTTGCCCTTTCATCAAAATCAATGTTGCCTAGATCAATTCCTGCTATCAACACAGGATAAAATAGAACATTTAGAATAAAAAAAGAAATTAGAAATAATAATTTTTTCATCACATAACCTTTTAAATTTTTATTAATTTGTCTCCATATAAGACAAATCTTGATTTAATATACATAGAAATTTATTAATAAACAATTATTTTTATAACCAACAAATACCTATATTAATTTATACAATATTATCAATTTAGTATAAAATAGCCTGATTTGAATCCAACTATTATGTATTGTACGGGGTGCATTTGAGTTGGTAAAAATTATGCTCCCATATACTTGCCGATTTTACTTGACACTCTCATAATGTCTAGTATAATCGTTATTATAGTATTGACTAATATATTCTACATTATAATATATAATATCGGTTTTATTTTTATGATGGATGAAAGTAAGTTGCTAGAAATACTTAAAGATTGGAGTTTTTGGGATCATTCTCCTCCTGATACCATTGACCGTGACATAAATTTACCTACTACCTTAGACCCCAAAATAACATATGTAATTCAAGGCGTTAGACGCTGTGGGAAGTCAACATTAGCAATTCAATTTATAAAGAAATACAAACTTAATAAAAAAAACTGTATCTTTGTAAATTTTGAAGACCCAAGACTAGCAAACATCTTAAACTATGAATTGTTAGAGCAAGTTTTTCATCTTTTCCGTAAAATAAGATCAACTAAGGATCCTCTATTCTATTTTTTTGATGAAATTCAAAATGTTAAATTATGGGAAAAATGGATACATTCCAAAGTTGAGCGATCTACCAACGAACACTTTATTATAACTGGGTCCAACTCAATTATGTTGTCTGGAGAATTGTCCACAAGTCTTACTGGCAGACATTTCACCATTGAACTATTCCCTTTTGATTTTAAAGAATTCCAATTATCGAAAACAAATGATCCTAATTATGATTCCTACCTGACTTTAGGAGGCTTTCCTCAAGCTCTTGTCCAGGACAAACCTAATTTCTTATTAAGAGAGTATTTTAACGACATTGTTGAAAAAGATATCAGAGAACGAACAAGATCTCGATCAACACAATCAATAAGGCAATTAATTAAGATTGTCTATGAATCATGTGGTTCTGAAATAAGTTTGCGTAAACTAGCTGGATCAGCTGGTCTTTCTGCAGATACTGTATCCATGTTTTTAAATGCTGCAGAGAATGCTTATCTGCTGTTTTCCTGTCCTTATTTTGCTTTTTCAGAAAAACAAAGAATAAAACGTAATAAAAAATACTATCCGGTAGACATGGGATTAAGAAATGCAATCATAACTAAAACTGGCTTAGACTTAGGGAAAAGTTTAGAAACCCATGTTTTTTTAAGACTGAGAAAAATATCCAACACAATTTACTACTGGCGCAATAAAGGAGAAGTAGATTTTGTTGTACAAGATGAAAAAGGAATCACCCCCTATCAAGTCAGCTATGATGGTATTAAAGATAGACATGAAAAAGCCTTAGAAGAATTTTATGGATATTTCCCTCAAGCAAACGAAGCCATTTTTATAACAAAAGAAACCGTATTGTCACTTTTTTAACAACTAAAAAACTTACCTAAAAAACAAAACCAATACCTACTCCACCACCTAGTTTCAATTGGGAAATAAACTCCTTTACCATTTCTCCCCCATTTTCAGATCGTTTAGCTCTATCGTAAAAATATTTATAGCCGATATCAAAATTATAGCTCACTCGATGGTAAATATATTGAACACCTATCCCGGTTCCCACTGAAATACTATGTAGTTTCCTGGATTGATTTTTGCTTTCGCTCTCATAGCTGGAACTGTTATCGTAGTAATAATATCCACCCAATACAAAATATACCCGCCTTGAATCAAAAACTTTAATGTCCCTTTGTATTTCCAAACCAATATCGTAATTAAAATCTTTTAATTCTTTATTTTTAATTTCTAAATCATAAAAATAGATCAAACCTACAGCTTTAACTCTAAATGAATCCCATAATTCTTCTTGATAATAAGCACCGTAACCCGAAATATTCGATAAAATAACTCCAACATTTCTTTTATACTCATCATGTTGAGCATCAACATACTTAGAATTACTATAAGTAGAGTCATTAGAGTCCCTTTGCTCACTTTGCCCACTATGATCGAGATATTTAGTAAGTTTATCGTTTGATTCAGATTGGGCATTACAAATGGATTGAATCAGGATGAAGGTCAAAATGACCTGGATAATATAAATGGAAAATCTTATTTTTTTCATCGATTTAATTCCCTATTTCTCTAATAAACAAACATTATACCAATGCTACCAGCGGGAATTAGCGAATGCTCATAAGAAGGTAAAAATTCATCATATTCTTTTCGATACATCTTTTCTTTTTGGTAATCATATTTCAAAGCAAGATCAATATAAACTTTAATACTGGTCAGTAACCATTCAAACCCCATTCCTAATCCACCAGCATAATTATAAGATAATAAATCTTCTTCCCGATCATTATCTTTATTCTCCTCGTAGCCATATTGGCCACCCACAAAACAATTAACTCCTCCTAATCCTTTAACTCCGATTACACTTAATTCAAATTGATGCAACCTTCTTCTCAAAGCAAGTCCAATATTATATTGCAATTCTCGCTCTTCTTCTAAAACAGGATCCTCACCTAGTTCATAAATACCCAATTGTGCCATAGCGGTAATTTGGACAGCATAATTTCCCATAATTCTTTGATAGGTTATACCTGATCCACTAATAGATGATCCCTGCAACCCCAAATTATTCTTCAAATATTTACTATCATGTAATCTATTAGTATTATCTTGCTCGGGTAATTTTTTATCACTGGCTCTTAATTGCCCTACTGTTATTATGAACAATAAAGCAAAAACCCATACTTGCATTATTTTATAAAAATAATTATTCATACTTGCTCCTTTTTTGGCTTCTTACTTATATTATAACCCGCTACAGGCAATCAAACAACACCACGAATAAAAGTATAAATAAATGATACCAATTGTTGTGTACTGAGTTGTAAGCAGTAAGAACAAAAGAAAGTTCCTTCTTGCTATAAATATTAAATAAAGCTACATAAAGTAAAATATGGATTTAAAAGAAAGTGATTTTGCCGTAAAATTAATCTTTAAATTGACTGTAAAATATATGAATTTAATCAAACTTTATTTACCATTAATTGTTAGCATGTTTTTAATTGGTTGCGTTGGTACTACTGGTAAATCACCCTTACCTAATGTAGATTATGCAGATTGTTACCTATATTCAAGTTTTACCATCAATAAATTAAAAGATAGCATCGAAAAAACAGGGGAGTTTTCCGGCCTGACTTATAATTCCGAGAGAAATACTTACTATGGTATTGCCCGTAGTATATATAAAGAGGTTGTAAGCGCTTTAGTTGTTGAATTTGATGAAAATTTTCATCAAATTGGATCAATCACTATCCCTGGTGTTATAGATCCAGAGGATATTGTCTTCCTCGAAATGACTAAACAGGGGCCTCATGTTGCTATTGTTGATGAAATCGGAATCATTTATATAGGAGTTTTATTAACAAAAGATAAATCTGGAAAACTGGCTAAAGAAGGTCAGCTCAATATTAATAATTTTAAATCCATAAAGTTAAAAACCATATTTGGTAACAACACTTATTACACTGATGATGACCTTCCTTTAGGTAGTCCTGAAATTGTTTATGGTTCTGATGGATTGGAAGGCATAGCCCACATTCCTCAAGAAAATAAATTTATTATAGTCAAAGAAAAAAATCCCATCCAAATTTATAGCTTCACTCTACCCAAAACTGGGAACGTTGCTATCATCAAAAGTTTTCTTGCAGAAAAAACCATCCAGTTGATAAAAAACTATGCAACCGATCTATCCGCAGTTGCCTATGACCCTGACTATGACCGGATAATACTTCTAAGTGATGAGAGTCAAACAGTTTTTTATCTCAACAACAAAACCAAACAAATTACCAGGTTGATTAAGCTTAACCAAGACTACCAATATGAGGCAATTGTTTCCCGAAAAGATAAACTTATTATCGGTGCAGAACCCAACTTTTGGATTGATATTATTGATAAAAACCTAACTAAGTCGAAAAACTGTGATTTTTAATACTAACTAGTTATAGAGGAAGAATAACGCTACCTGTGGAGAAAGAGTGAAGGAGTATTGACAATTTTTTGTCACTTTGTTTAAATCACAATCAATACGAAGTTCATCGTATTTTAGTCTCAGAATTTATACATAAAATTTATACACAAAAAGATGGGGACAAAATGAGCATTTTTACTTATACCTTGAAAAAAGCTATTAAGTGGTTCTCACCATTATATAGATTGGGGTTTATATGGCTCGCACCAACCACTATTATGACTTTATTTTTAGTTACCTCTTTTATAGCCAATTCATGTAAATATAGACATCATACTTTTGATGTTAAAGATATTGCCATTACGACAGGTAATTTAACAGCAGATACAAGTATAACAAATGGTAATCTTACGGTGAAATACTTCGTATGGCTATTGCCTGATAAGGACGCTACTAATTATGACCCTCCTGTCAAAGGCTCTGTCATGGGATGTCAAGTCAATCAGGACATAAATGTCAAGACTGCTGCTAACATGGACCGAAAACAAAGAAAAACCTATTGTCAGAACATCCGACATCTTGCGAGCAATGAGGAATTCTACAATCAATTTCGTTCCCATATTAGAGTTCCTTATATAGATTACAGAGATCTAAAGTTAGAAGAAAAAACTCATCAAGCATATGCTGATCTAGCTCCTGTTCTTGAACATATTATAAGTCATACCTCGATGATCATAGTATGGGTAAGAAAAGACAGATTCCTAGGTGATGAAACTGAACCTGTTTTATTAGCTCTACAAGAACTCCAAAGGGCGGCTAATTCACTCAAACAAAATCTATTGGATGATAATTGGCAAATTAGAACTGACATGAGCATTATCCAACGCAAGATGGATACCATACATCAAGCTGGCGAAAAAGTTAACAAACTATTAGATGAACACTTAAGTGAGAGAGTCTTTAGCTTAGCCAAACACCATACAATAGTTGGTAAATGGTTAGCTTCGTGGTTTTGGGATTATGATATTAATGACAAACTTAAATCTTTCTTAAGAAGATCCGTTCTAGCATTCAAAAATGCGGATAACGATTTAAATCAAACGATCAAACAAATAACTGTTATAAATTGCGACACAGAAAGTATATCTGAACCTGAAAAAGCATCATTAAGAACAATTACTCAAAATAATAACCTAGAATTTAGAAATTGCGAAAATTAAATTTTGTATCGGATCATTGTCTGTAACTACACTCATTTTATTATCAAAAAGAGACAATTATCAAAAAGAGAACCATGATTTAGAAGGTGCTATTACCTTACCAGTTAAAGGTAATAATTTTACCTGAGTACCACCATTTTCTTTTCTAATTTTGTTAACCAATTTTCTTAATTTATCTGCGGCATAAAAAGATTCTCTAGCATGAGCAAGCAATTCATCGGTATTTCCCGTATACTCAGCTGAAGCATTGTATCGATTAAAGGCCTTTCTATATAAGTCAACAGGTTTCCGAGTTCTACCTCTCCCGCTTAAACTTAAATTTTCATGAAAGATCAATGCTCCATAGGTAAGAGCAATACTTGGGTTGGTTTTCAACACCCGTAATTGCCTGTATACTGATCCTCTGTTCCATAAAGGATGCCAATTGGGTCTTATACAATTGGTGAAGATCTTGTTATAAAAGAAAATAGCTTCTTGTTTAGCTTTTTTAATACCGAATTGCCCAAGCTGATGATTAGCTTCTAATAAAGCAAGAGACGTAAACTGGGTTATTCCCACAGCATTTGTTGGACTTTGCGCAAAAGGATCAAAATAGATAGATTCAGTTTGAATCAACCCTGTAAAATAATATGGATCAAGATGAAAACACTTAGCATTAAAAAGAATATCTTTGGCTAAAGACTGGGCCGCTTTATATTTAGTGGGTTGATCCAACTGCTCACCAGCACTAAACCCATTATAAAATGTAGCTAAATTTCGATAAATTTTATTTCTTTTTGACTTATATTTATTTTTGCTAATTCTCTGCATAATGTATTTGGCTAACTCATCTTCACTTGGAGGTGAGTTATGGGCCACATAATCATTCTTAAGCATTCGAAGAGTTAATGGATAGCCCTTAACTTCAGCAAAGTTATATCCTCTCGGTCTACACGAATATATATTTGGGATGACAACTAAAGTGAGAAAAATAAGAATAATTTTATTAAAATGAAGATAATTTACTTTCATAAACTTATTTAACCATATTAATTAATAGATTAGCTAGAAATTTGTTGAATTGTAACAATAAACACTATTGATCATCAATTATTAGCCTTTTTTATCAACATATTACACGCTTAAATATTTACAAATTCCTTATAACAAGGTAAAAAAGCATATTGGTAGTATATATCTTCGTAAGGTTTAGTAGTGAATAACAAAACTCCCCCTAAAATTTCCTCAAAATCTAAAAAAATTAATGACTTGCAATGCGAGAACGCTCTTAATCAGCAACCGATATCTAACAAGATTTTAAACTTTCGTAAAGAACTAAAGCACCCTATCAAACGAATTGTTGTAAAAATTGGGTCATCAGGCATTACTCAGCTTTCGGGTGGTGTTGATACTAACAAAATAAATAATCTATGCTTGGATCTAGTAGCACTTCACCGCCAAGGATTTGAAATTGTTCTGGTAAGCTCAGGAGCCATTCATGTGGGAAAACCCTCTTTGGGTATTAACTCAATAGATCACAGAGTTATTTCTACCCTTCAGGCATGTAGTGCCTTAGGTCAGCCCTTGTTAATGAAGGCATACGCCGAATGTTTTAACTCCTTCGGAATTAACTGTGCCCAAGTTTTATTAACTCATGAGGATTTTAAAAACGGCACTCGTTATCTCAATATCCATAACACATTAGAAACATTACTAGAAAATAAAGTGATCCCTATTTTAAATGAAAACGACAGCGTCAGTTTTGAAGAAATCACCGTTGGTGATAACGATCAATTAGCTGCCTTGACGACTCAATTATTAGAAGCTGATCTTTTGATCCTACTTACCGAACCTGATGGATTATTTGACTCACCCCCCACTGATCATTTTTCTTCTTCCGACAATCATCCATCTAAAGTAATCTCTCATGTCTCATGGGACGATTCAACCGATCAACTGGTAATAAAAGGTAAAAGTCTGGCCGGTCGTGGCGGTATGAGTACCAAACTCGAATCAATCAAAAAGTTGAGCTTACTTGGTATTCCTGTAATTCTAGCAACATATCGTGAAAAAAAACCCATCGAACGAGCAATTTCATCTTCAATCGGCACCTTTTTTCTACCCCGAAACCAGGGTATTGAAGAGTCGCGTAAAGCCAGATTACTCACTCGCACCAAAAATGGCGTCTTCATTAAAGTCGATGAGGGAGCCTACCTAGCACTTCAACGTAGAGCTTCATTACTACCTTCTGGTATTTTAAAAGTAGACGGAAATTTTGTCAGAGGTGATTGCGTTAGTATTAGATTTCGTAAAAACGTTTTTGCTTTTGGATTAAGTGAATACAGTTCAGCAGATATTATCAAAATAGCTGGTAATCAAAGTAGCGACATCAAAAACATTCTGGGATTTTGTAATTCCAAAAACGTTATGAGAAGCTGCAATATAATACTTAAGGACAAGGAAAATCATGGAGAAAAAATTGAACCAAATTAATAATTCAAACCAATCTAGTAACCAATCTAATGACCAGTTTAATGACCAACCAAATATTGCACCTGTTACTCAGATTTGCATCAACGCCCAGCAAGCTGCCCAAAATTTACGTCTCATATCTGCTAACAAACGAAAAGAAGCTCTATATAAGTTAGCTGACAACCTAATTAAATTCCAAAATGAAATTATCAGCGTCAATAACCAAGATGTACAAAAAGCCAAAGAACAGGGTTTGTCATCAGCCATGATCGACCGTTTAACCCTTACACCCAATGGCATTGTTCAAATGGCTCAATCAGTGAAAGACGTAGCCAATCAAGATGAAGTTGTCTGGCAAACAGTACAAGAAATCACTAGGCCAAATGGCATAGTAGTAAAAAAACAACGAGTACCCTTGGGTGTAATAGCTATGGTCTTTGAAAGTCGACCCAATGTAGTAATAGATTGTTCAGCCCTAGCTATAAAATCAGCAAACGCAATGATACTAAAGGGAGGAAAAGAAGCTCATTACTCTAATACTCAATTGGCTCAAATTATAGAAAAAAGTTTTGAAGATTTGCTACCATCTAACACTGTCCAAGTTTTAGCTTCATATGATAGAACCGCTGTAGAATTACTCCTCAAGATGCACGAATATATAGATCTAATGATTCCCCGAGGAGGCGAATCATTAATCAAATATGTTCACCAAAACGCTACTATGCCGGTCATTGCTCACTATAAAGGATTATGTCATATGTATGTCCATGAAGACGCTACGTTAGAGTGGGCACATTCAATTTGCCTAAATGCTAAAGTTCAGCGACCCGGAGTTTGCAACGCATTAGAAACACTTTTGGTTCACCAAAATATTGCTTCTTCTTTATTAAATGATTTAATTCCCGGCTATCAGCAAGCTGGTGTTGAAATTAGAGGATGTGATCAAACCAAAAATCTTTTCCCTGACATAAATAGTACTTCATCATTAGACTGGGATACAGAATATTTGGACCTTATTTTGTCCATTAAGATTGTGCAAAATCTGGATCAGGCCATTGAACATATTAAGAACCATGGTTCTAACCATACCGAAGGTATTTGCTCCTCAAGTTCAGAAGCAATCGAGACCTTTAAAAATGCTATTGACGCATCTTGCGTAATGGTCAACGCTTCAACTCGCTTTAATGATGGTGGACAATTAGGATTAGGAGCTGAATTAGGTATCTCTACCTCGAAAATTCATGCCTATGGACCAATGGGAGTAGAACAAATGACCACCATGCGCTTTATTGTAGAAGGTAAGGGTCATATCAGAACATAAGTGAAATATCCTGAGAAAGTACAATAATTTTTGTAAAATATATTGAAAATCATCTGACTCTCTATCAAATATTTCCGTACCAATTATGAAGGATTTTGTTAAAAAAGCCAATCGGTCTTTTAGGGTGGTCTTTTATAAAGGACTCCCTTATTTTAATCCTAAAAACTGATAATAGGGCCAGTGCCATCCCCAAACTAAAGTAGAAGTTGCATTACGAACAGCCGTACAAGAAGAACTATTAATTGTATAGCCATTAGGACATCGCGTACTGGCAACTACCCTCATGTTCCAGATACTCAAAATTTTTATTTACCAAGGTTAACGACTAAATGATACTTACATGATAGCAATTTACAGGTTTTAGGTTAAGGCCTCAGGGTTCTAAATGTTTTTCCAAATATTTAAAATTGGGAGTTAGTTCACCTTGAAATACGATGAAAGCATTTTTTAGATCCTCCGATAGCGATAAACTATCAAAAGGTACGTTTAAATCAGTTTGAGAAATTTCTTCTAAATAGGGTAGTAGTGCATCAGAGAAGAAAACCGATGAATCCTTAGGTAATTCACAAGGTAGATTATCCACTGCCAAAATTACCGGTCCATTCCCAGCAACGCCATCCCAGATTTTTTTAGTTGCTGGATCATAAACATAAACAGGATTTCCTGGATGAGTAGACTTAACATTAATCTCAATTGACCCCTTAACATCACAAGTTATATCACCTATTACTCTTAAGGAAGGTAGGGAAAATTTCTGTTTATCCTTCAAATCTGCTTTGGTTTGTAGCTTTGTTTGTTGCTTTGTTTGTTGCTTGTCTGATCTATTTGGTTGGGAAAATAATTTTTCAATCGCCTTTACCGGTACAAAAGTTGGATAATCTCTGGTCCAGTAAATACAGTTTACCAAGACGGTTAAATATTGCAAGTTTGGTTCAAAAATAGAGCGATACTTATCCGGTTGATCATAGTACTCTTGTAACTGAAAAGGCTTTTCAGTTTTTATAGGCTGCACCAAATCCTTTTCGGTAAACACTACCTTATATATATGTCTGGATGAAAAAGAGCCTTGATTTATAAAATTCTTCAGATCTTTGGGTTCAATTTGAATACAAGGCAATTGATCTAAAACCTGCAAAGCTCCTTTAGCAACATTTCCATATCCCAGAACTCCTACCACCATTGGAACACTGTTTTCGGGAAGACCTTGGTTAGAGATTACCATTCCAACACTTTCCATTTTGGTTAGTGCTTTTTCCAAATTAGTATAATTAATAGTCTGTTTGACTTTTTGAAAGGGAGAACTGATTCCTTCCCACTCTAAGCGCCTGCCCAATGTCCACAAACTATCGATCATTCCAGCTTGTCCAGCAAAAGGTCCAAAAAATACCTTTCTTCGACCCTTTCCATCAACTATTTTTTCATAATCAATTAGGCTACACTTTCTTTCCATCAAGGTTTTCAACATGGGCATATTATCCGGTTGCCCCTTAATGGTATGGGAAAAAAACATATAGGTCTTCCCTGGGGCAAATACCGAACTAGGCATCTCTTTAACCCCCAGAATCACATCACAGTCGTCGAGGTATCCATCAATTGGTGCATTAACTTCACGATATTCATCATCACTAAAGATACGTTGTAGATTTGATTGGATAACAAATGATATATTTTTTTTGATTAGTTTACCTACATCAATTGGAACAACAGGAGTACGTCTCTCCCATTTATTCTTATCTTCGCGCCTAATACCGATTTTCATCCTAACACCTCTTGGAAAACATCACCATTTACAAAAAAACATCCTACCACGATAAGATTAAAAAGGTTAGTAAAAACCACATATAAATAAATGATTAATGAGACTTACCATTTATAAACTTACTAAAAACCAAATCACCATGTTCATCAACACGACCATATACACGATGAGGTGAGGAATGTATTCTTAACTCATGAGTAAAACCACCATTACCATCAGTATGTTTGAGCCAAGCTATCCCCTGTCGATCCTTTGTTGCTAAACCTTTGTCTAATGCTCGAAAAAACCTTTTTCGAATCTGAGGAGTTGTTTTTCTTTCAAGCTCCTTCTGGGAGGCATCAGTAATATAAGCTCTTCTATATAATCTGAATGGTGAAGTTGGTGTTGTTGGATCAGATCTTCTCACTGTCTGAGCTAAATCTTCAGTTTCAACCGATGCACTCCCCCACTGCCTACGTTTATTAATTCCATTTGTCGATCTGTCTAAACCTCTAGATTCTTGATAGGCAGTCTTACTTTGCTGACGTACTGTCCTGGTAGCTATAGAAGCCATTGATCTTTCGTATTTAGTTTGAATTGATGAAATAAGGGCATTAACTTCAATAGAAGAATGAGGAATTCTATCAGAAGAAGGAGCGTTTTCATGAAAAAGAGAGTGCGGGTAAAGATAATCAGGAGGTAGTAATGGAAGCTCCGCCACTACACTCAAAAGCCGTGCAATATAATCATAAGCACCTCCCTTATAAAGGCGGTCGGTCAGCACTAAAAAGGAAAAACCCAGCCCTTCATCAGCATTATTCAAAAATTGTTCAACCAACTTAGGAAGGACCTTGTCATCTCTTTCATATAACAAGCGGGTAAAGACGACATACAGACTGACCCAAGGATTCTCATTTAAGGAACAACCCTGCTGTAATATTGAATTAATCCTACTTTTAGAAACTTCCCTAAAAAATCCCGGTAATTTATTACCCGCATGCAAAAATACCAAAGTCATAGCCGCATATACACCAATAACCGGATCATCCAGTGTTTCCATCATAACTTTTTTGAGACGTTGTTGGTGGGCATCTGATATAACTGGAGCAGATTTTTCTTTGCCAAATAATGGAACCCCCAAGCTATCTGCCATAATGTTAGCTTTTTTGGGAGCATTAACCACAACCAAAGTTGAAGCTATTTGAGCTAAGAAAAAGGATCTTCTGACCCTTCTTATTTTTTGACCCGATAAAGGCGATTTATCATGGGCAACGCGATGAATAAGACCAGGAATAATTGAATCAACTGCTTTAAAGGATGAGCTACTAAATCTAATACCAGCTAAGGTTCTTTCTCTAGGAGTTTGTGTACGTAAGATTATCTCTTCGATAGGGTGTAGATGAGGTTTAGCTCTGGACCGAGTACGCCGACAACCAGAATAGCTCTTATTACCAGGGGCACCTGTATTAGGCATTGACCAAGAAGTAGATTGACCAATCAGCAACAGAATGACTATTAAAAACAAACTGTATTGTAAACTATTGATAATAATCTTCATTTTTAAGCTTACTCGAAATAAAATTCCAACCGGATGATAGATTATTACAACAATTTATGATAAAATTCAACTAATTTTTAAAAATATATAAAATTAAGGTAAGTTGTTAATAAGTTTCTATACTATTTTTAGGTAGAAACACCTCATTGTAAGAGAGTTTAAATTTCATCTACCAACAGAAGATTATTGGGAGCAAATAGACGATTTAAACGGGCCATCACCTCAATAGATTTTTCATCTACTGGATTTACAATCCGGGCTTTTCAAGGAAGATCTTTCTCTGATAATTTTGATCAATCAAGATTACCAACTACCTTGACATATGTTAGTAGAAGTAGAAATATAAACAGTACCGTATTTCGTAATGACCGTTATCGTCCTTAACCTTAATTAGGTACTACATTACATATTTTTTGTTCATCCTAATCCGTATACCCACAATTACCAAAATTTTTCCTAATTAAAATAGCCGTTATTCTTCAGGTAATGTTTTATTGGGATTAGTAGGATCAGAGATGTTAAGAATGTCTAAGCCATTTGAACCATCAGCTATAAAGGCGTAATTACCAATTATTGATACTCTACTTGCACTCCCTCCTGAATTATAACTACTAGCAAGAGTGGGGTTTGCAGGATCGGTAATATCTATTATCAACAAACCTCCATTAGAGC
>CAZJDM010000081.1:0-20157 GCA_964544765.1 uncultured bacterium | reverse complement strand
GCATTCAAAGTAACTTGTAGAGTTTGACCTTGATCTACAGATACTTTGTACCAATCGTCCGAACGTCTAATGTTTAAGTCAGGAACATTTCCAGGTTCAACAGTTCGTGCGGCTGCGCGGGAATCGTTAGGTTCGTAAGCATCTTCCAAAGAACCAGAGTTACCACCACCAGTATTTCCACCAGTATTTCCGCCGGTGTTACCACCAGTATTACCACTAATAGAATTACCATCAGAATCTAATAGGACTATTGTCATAGTATAAGGAGTTCTGGAACCACCATCACCGACTTTAGCAACTCGAATTAAATAATCTCCACCCCTTAATTCTCTCACTCTCAATTCTTCATTATCATTAATACTTTCTGAACGTCTTATTATTCTGCCTGTAGTCGCATTATAAAGAAAGGCATCTATGTTTCCTGCATCATGTGAGAATTGAATATCAACCCGTATAGTACCACCAGCAGGACCATTCACTCGATACCAATCATCAGAAGCTCTAATATTAGCATTATGATCCCCAGGATTAACAGCCCTTGCCGCTCCACTTGAATCATTAGGTTCATATGGATCTGAATTACCGGCAGGAAGAGGTCTATCACTAACTTCAACTACCATTCTATAAGGAACTCTTCTGGTTCCATTTGAATACTTTTCTACCTTAATGTAGTAACCCCCCCCCCTTAAATTATTTCTAGCAACCCTTTCATTATCAGAAGAAGAATCTGAATCATCAAGCTGTCTGCTACCATCGATATCAATTAAATAAAGGTCCAGATCCCCACCATTAGAGTCATCAAAATACAAATTGACTCTAATAGATCCTCGGCTAGGAACTTCTACTCTAAACCAATCATCTGAATTGGAAACATTACCCAGATGGGTACCGGGATTAATTTCGTTTGCTGTGCTCCAACTGTCATTGGGTTCACTTTCATCCGCCCATAAGGTTCCCAACAAACCCATACCGACGATAGCAAGTAATGCTAATACAGCTAGCTTTCTCATAGTAACCTCCAAATTCGTTAATTTAAATAACTTTTTAAAACTCTTTTTTAAAAATAATTATTTACCAACTTTATGATTCTTGTCACAGCTTTCCTAGCATCCACCATTAGTTATGTCAATAAATTTTTATAAAGATTAATAACATATTCAAAAATTAATATTGATTATAATTGGTTTTTATTATGATATAATGAATAACAATTTGAAATTGATCTTTCATGACTAAGATTAAGATAATGAATTAATATACTAATGTATTTTCGATCAATAAACATCCTCATAAAAGCACTAATTATAATCATCACACTATCGCATTCTTCCCATAGTTATGCTATATATTGGGCCTCTAAAGTTTTAAACCATTCTTGTAATTTAAAGGATCTAAAATTTTTATTTAAAACCGATAAAATTAGGGAAGTTAAAAATGCTAAATTAATGATGGCTTCTAAAATAATTGAATTTTTTACCAAAGCAAAAGATCCTCTTGCCTTGGCCGAAGAAGATTTTATATCTCCTGCAGGATTCAGACCCAGCAAAATTAAAATTTCTACTTTTCATAATTATCAAGAAGATCAAATTTGTTTAAAAAGCAAAATCTGTTTTCGTTATTTTATCATTGAGGGACAGTTAACGCAGACTATAGCTTGTCTTCAAAATAAAATTCATTTTTTTTCTTTTCGCGATGAAAGCAATGGTAAAAAACTAACTCGCTTCATGAATAACAATTTCGGATTGCCGCTTAAACGTACCAGTATAAAGGACAGTGGTGAAATAAAAGATGAGTCCCTAATCTTAAAAAAAATAAACGACAGCTATACTCTTCGTCAAAAGGCGTCTGTTACAGTTGTAATCGGTTCTCATAAAATACATATGCAAATAATCAATGCCAATAGTTCCAATAAAACTAAACAGACGCCCACCACGAATTTTGGATATAACATCATGTACATGACTGAAGAATGGATAACCTACCTAACAAGTGAAATAAAATTACGACAGTTAGCTAAGAACAGAAACAATTAAGTTATCAATTATTTTCCGGATACAATAACACACTATCGGTAAAACTTTTATCACGATAATAAGAGTTGTAAATCTTCCTTAGACATTTCTTTCATTATATTGCCTGAATTTGATGAGATTATAGAATCGGCTAGCTTTTGCTTTTTTTCCTGTAATTTTAGAATTTTTTCCTCAACGGTATCTTTAGCAATAAGTCTATAGGCAAAAACTTTTTTTGTTTGCCCAATACGATGAGCTCGATCAATAGCTTGAGACTCAACCGCTGGATTCCACCAGGGATCTAAAATAAAACAATAATCCGCCGCAGTTAAATTGAGTCCCAATCCCCCAGCTTTAATGCTAATTAAAAATAAGGGACATGCTGGGTCCGATTGAAAGCGATCCACTCTGGCCTGACGATCGGAGGTTTTACCGTCCAAGTATTCATAAAGGATTTCTTTCTCATCCAGAATATTCCGTACAATACTTAACATACTCGTAAATTGAGAAAAGATAAGAGCCTTATGACCAGAATTAATAATTTCCAATATTTGTCCCAACAAAACTTCCATTTTGCCACTATTCATCTCTATTTTGGATCTATCTACCAAACCAGGATGACAAGCGGCTTGCCGCAAACGCAATAAAGCTTCTAAGATCACAATCTTTGATTTATTCAATCCAATATTATCAATCTTGGTTGCTAAGACGCTTTGGTAATAATTTTTTAATTCCGTATAATACTTTCTTTGTTTTTCATCTAAGTCACAATATAAAGTCAAGGTAGTTTTAGGAGGAAGATCAGACAGCACCTTCTCTTTAGTCCTACGTAAAATAAAGGGTTTAAGGGCCCTGGTTAAAAAATCTAAAGAATTTTTCTCAAGATCATAATCAACCAAATTTGCATATTTAGATATCGGCGAACCGCTTAGAAACCCTGGATTTAGAAATTCAAACAAGGACCATAATTCATTTAAATTATTTTCAATAGGAGTTCCAGTTAGAGCTAACCTATGATTAGCCGTAATTAATCTAGATGCCTTGGCCACTTGAGAATTAGCATTTTTGATGGCTTGAGCTTCATCTAAGATAGCATAGTAAAACGAGACCTCTCGTAATTGATCAATATCACGACGAAGTATATTATAAGTTGTAATAACTATGTTATATTTCTTAATGTCTTTTATTAACTTTCTGCGCCTGTTACCAGCGTATTCAAGACATTTTAAACTTTTGGCAAACCGTGTAGTTTCCTGAATCCAATTTTGAACCAGACTTTTTGGAACTACAATCAAAGAAGGAGGAACTGTATTTTCCTCACTATGCACACCCTGCTCAACACACTGGCAGTCAAGATTATTTATGTATTTATTATCAGGGTTATCGATGTATTTTTCACTAAGTAGAGCTAGAACCTGAATGGTCTTTCCTAGTCCCATATCATCAGCCAAACATCCTCCAATACCAAAATCCTTGAGGAAGTTTAACCAACCCAATCCTTCTCGTTGATAAGGCCTTAAAGTTCCCTGAAAACTAGGTGGTTCTTGTTGGGGTCTAATTCCCTCAAAAGATTTCAATTGAGACTGAAATTGAGAAAAGACCTTATCAGTTTCCACCTCAGGTTGAGTTTCAAGTAAAGCGTCAAGTAAAACAGCCTGGGAACGAGAATAACGAATATCAGTTCCGTTATCCACACCTATCTTCATAACAGGAGCAAATTTCTTTAACCACTCTTCCGGTAAAACACCCAATGTACCATCATCAAGAGTAATGAACTGTTGATTTGCTTGCATAGCTGATAGTAATCCCGAATGATCAACTAATAAATTATTGTAAGAAGCCTGAATGGAAAGATCAAACCAGTCGATTCCTGACTTAACTGACAGTTTAAAATTACCAGCCGATCTTACTATCTTACCGTTAGCCTTAATAATCCAACCTTGGGTACTTAACGCTGAGACCACATGGGAAAGTTGTCTCTTATCAATAATTACGTCAATTACGTCGGAAACTTTTTCAGGGGATTTTTTATCCAATTCTAAAGAATTCACATCAATCAAAGATCTATTGGCTAAATTGGCGCAATTATTTAAACTATCGATTAATTTCTTAAAGGCTTTTTGCTCAAAATCCTGATTTCTATCAAGGATTCTTCTTTCTTCTTTTTCTAACAAAAATCGCTTAGAATCAGAGTACTTGATTAACTGTCCTCGATATTCAAAGGAAATATTACCCACCAATTGAGAACTAATAGTACGACCGGATGAAAAATTATTAATAAATAAATGAGGAATAGGATCAATCATCAATTGTTCCCAGTTTAGTTCCGCAGGTAACTCAATACTTGGTAAATTAGGTAGAGAAAGTAACTTGGAGACCATCATTTCTTGATCTGAAAAGGGGATTTCTAGAGAACCCTCATGTTTAAATTCAGTTATCCAGGTAGAGGCTCTATACCCCTCATTCAACAAAGATAATCTATCATTAAAAACAATTAATCCATCATTTAATATATCAAATGGATCCGTAATGTTAACTTCTTCAATTTCATTATTTTTATTATGACAATAACGATAAAGAATTCCATCGATTTGCCAGACATTGTTTGTTTCATTTTTATTTATCTTTAATTTAAACTGATAAGGATTCTCTCCGTCCCAAAGTAAGCTTGGCGCCTGTTCTTTTGGATCATTCTCTTGAATTAAACCAAACCTTCCAGTCGCACAAAGCTTGGGTAAAATAAAAGTATATAAATCAGGTGAAATGGTAAAACTATTATTTTTCTGATTAAAACTATAATAATCGAAATTATTGTATCTGTTACCACTACCAGCGTAGTACGATCTTTCTCCTAAATGATTAGTTATCAATAAAGATAACAAATCATAATCCGAATGTTGCAACAGATTTTTTAAGGCCCTCATGTTTAAATGAAATGTTTTTAACTTTCCCCACTTACCGCTTTTGAGCCTCTCTTTTTGGTATATATCAATGGTTATATCCAGACTATAAGTACTTTTGTATAGATTCAGGTAATAACGGATTTCTCGGTTTTCATTTGTAATTAATGAAGAAGAATTAGACCGACCCAGTTGATCGTTAACAAAGGTAACTTCTTTTTGAATTTTATTTAGTTGAGCTTCCCATTTTCTTGTTATTTCTTTTTTTCCTTTTTGAGAAGGGAAAGCAAGATTATCATTTAAAACGTCTATATCATTAATATTATTCTCACTTTTCTTTTTCTTCTTGATCATTATATTACCATTATTACTATTACTACTATTATTATTATCTTTATCAAAATCTAATTCATGATATTTCCCAGTCTTACTTATTGTACTACTTATAGTATTATTTATTGATTTACTTAGGCTATTTTCATCTGGATTATTGGCACTTTCACCGGCTTCCTCTAAAGAATTATAGGTATGATCGAGACGAATATCATTGGTACCCGGTATTGAAAACTTATAATACCCCTTATCAACGGCTATTAAAGTGGCCCAAATATGCTTACAAAACTCTTTTGAGACTACATAATAAGGACATGAGCAAAAAGACAGAAGTATTTGATTACCTTTATTAGATAATTCAACCTCATACTTGGCAGTTCCATTGATCCTAGCACTTAAATAGTCTGTTCTATCTTTTAAGATTAAGACTTTCTTTTGATCATAATATATATTTCCTCTTAATTTTATAATTTGATCAAAAGCGTGGTTACATCTTACGGTTAATGTCATAAAGCGAGCCCTTACCAACTTGGACTGGCTATAGTAGAACATTATTGATGTGATTTCAATGTTTTTCTTTTTTAACAATCTCTTCCTACATTATAATCTTGCATCTTTTTGTATTATTATGTATTGATACTTTTGTTATGATAAATATGCTCAAGTTTAATTATATATTTAAACTACTTAAAAAACACCTACTTAGCATTTATAAATTTTTTCACTAAGAGTTGGTTATATGGCAAATAATAAACTTACCGGAGCCCAGGCCCTTGTAAAATGTCTTGAAAATCTAGGAGTTGAATATATTTGGGGCTATTCCGGCGGTGCGGCGATTCCCATTTTTGACGCACTAGTTAACTCCAATATAAGCCTAATTCAAGTTAGACATGAACAAGGTGCCGCTCACATGGCTGATGGTTACGCCAGAGCAACTGGCAAAATTGGCGTTGCTCTTGTTACAAGCGGTCCTGGCGCAACCAACACAGTAACAGGACTGCTAACAGCATACATGGATTCAGTTCCTATAATTGTAATTTCAGGACAGACAATTACATCTATGCTTGGAAAAGACGCTTTTCAAGAAGCCGATATCTTCGATATCACCATGCCTATTGTAAAACATAACTATCTAGTAAAAAAAGCCAATGATGTTCCACGAATAATCAGAGAAGCTGCCCATATTGCCAGTACCGGCAGACCCGGTCCTGTTCTAATTGATCTTCCAAAAAATGTTACTTCTGGTGAATGCACAGCGCCATTATTTGGTGAAATGGATCTACCAGGTTACTTACTTGATAATACTGTTGATATTCCCAATATCCAAAAAATGGCTAAAGTAATCAATGAATCATCCAAACCACTTATTCTAGTTGGTCATGGTGTTGTTATATCCAAAGCTAGTAGAGCGGTTAGAAATTTGGCCGAAAAACTAAATTCCCCTGTAACTCATACTCTTTTAGGTAAAGGAGCATTTCCTGATACCCACGAGTTATCCCTAGGAATGCTTGGGATGCATGGAACCGCTTATTCCAATAAAGCTTTGGATGAATGTGATATGATTCTTTCCATCGGTTCAAGGTGGGATGACAGAATAAACGGAGACAATGACAATTTTTGTCCTGGAGCTAAGAAGCTTCATATCGATATCGATCCCGCTGAAATTGGTAAAATCGTATCACCAGATGTTTCTGTTACCGGAGATGCCCGCTTAGTGGTCCAAGAATTATTAAATTACGTTAAACCACTTGAAACTGAGAATTGGTTAGCTAGAGTTAATGAATTTAAAACCCAATTTCCCCTTAAATATGATTCTGACCAAGAAGAATTGAAGGCTCAACAGGTAATAAGTGAATTGTACAACCTCACTGAGGGTAAGGCCATTGTCACTACCGATGTAGGACAACATCAAATGTGGGCCGCTCAATTTTACAAGATGGATAAGAGCGGTGGCTGGATTTCCTCTGGAGGAGCTGGAACTATGGGATTTGGTTTACCTTCCGCTATAGGAGCGCAATTTGGTAATCCTAATGATCTAGTCATCACTATAGTTGGTGATGGAGGTTTCCAAATGACTATGCCTGAACTTGCCACTGCCGCACTCTATAAATTACCTATTAAAATCATCATTATGGATAATAAATATTTAGGAATGGTCCGCCAATGGCAGGAGCTTTTTTATGATAACCGTCTGTCAGGTGTAAACATGGAAGGAAATCCTAACTTCGTAAAACTAGCTGAAGCTTTTGGGATCAAGGCTTTTCATATTGATCATCAATCTAATATAAGCCAAACTTTACAAGCAGCCTTAGAGTATAATGAAGGCCCGTGCCTGGTTCATGCCGAAGTTGCCAAAACTGAAAACGTTTTCCCAATGGTCCCGGCTGGCAAATCAAGCAAAGCACTGATTGTAGAAAAACCTAAAATTAAATTAGAAAAACCAACAGGGAGTACTTAATGAATCACATCCTAAAAAAACTAGAACAGGAATACTCAACTCAAAACCCCAACCTACACACAATCAGTATTTTAACGTCCAATAAACCCGGGGTATTGAGCAGAATCTCTATGATTTTCTCCAGACGAGGATATAATATTAATTCGGTAGTCTGTTTTCCTACCCGTGATGGTGACTTTTCATGGCTAACTCTCACTACTGAAGGCAATCAACAAGGATTAAAACAAATCCTAAAACAACTCGGTAAATTAATTGACATAATACAAGTTATTAAGAATCCCAAAAATACTATGGAAAAATCTGAAGCGCTTAATTTTATCAATGCAGATGAAGTGCCTCAAAGCCCGCAAGCTATTAATAGTTAAAACAGCTATAAAGCCAAAAACAAAGATTATCGAATGGAAAAAAAATCCCTACACCGAAAACACTCCAGCCTTGTAGTTGATGGTCTAGAGCGGGCTCCCAGCAGAGCAATGTTATATCCGGTTGGCTTTAAAAAAGGCGACTTTAAAAAATCACAAATAGGAATAGCCTCTACCTGGAGCATGGTTACACCTTGTAATTCTCATATCAATATTTTAGCGGATGAAGCCGCCAAAGGGGCTGATCAAGCAGAAGGTAAAGCTGTCATTTTTAATACTATTACTGTTTCTGACGGAATATCGATGGGAACAGAAGGTATGAAATACTCCCTTGTTTCCAGAGAAGTCATTGCTGACTCAATTGAAACAGTTGTTGGTTGTCAAGGATTCGATGGTCTAGTAGCCATTGGAGGATGTGATAAAAACATGCCCGGATGTTTAATGGCCATGGCCAGACTAAACAGACCCGCTGTTTTTGTTTACGGTGGTACTATCTTACCCGGTGAACATGAAGATGGATGTCAAAATAAAAAAGATGTTGATATCGTATCAGTATTTGAAGCAGTTGGAGCCCACGCCCAAGGAAAAATATCTACCGAAGAATTGGAAAAAATTGAATCAGTCGCCATTCCGGGATCCGGTTCATGTGGAGGTATGTACACCGCTAATACCATGGCTAGTGCTATAGAAGCATTAGGTATGAGTCTCCCAAACAGTTCAGCTCAAATAGCTACCTCCGACGATAAAAAACTGGATTGTCAAAACGCGGGAAAAGCCGTCTTAAGCTTAATTGAAAAAGGTATTTGTCCCAGTGATATATTAACCTTTAAAGCTTTTGAAAATGCCGTTACCGTGGTAACCGCATTAGGTGGTTCAACTAACGCTATTTTACATTTATTAGCTATAGCTCACTGCGCAGGCATCCCCTTCTCCCTTGAAGATTTTACCAGAATTGGCAAACGAGTTCCTGTCTTAGCAGATTTAAAACCCAGCGGTAACTATTTGATGGCCGATTTGGTTAATGCAGGTGGCATCACTAAACTTATGAAAATCCTATTAGACGCTGACTTGCTCCATGGTGATTGTCTTACCGTCACTGGAAAAACCTTACAAGAAAATTTAAAAGATGTAACTCCTTACTCAGAAACGCAAAATATAATCAGACCGCTAAACCAACCTATTAAAGAGGAGGGACATCTAGTTATTTTAAAAGGAAACCTTGCTCCAGAAGGCGCAGTTGCTAAAATATCCGGCAAAGAAGGTCTTAAATTTTCTGGAAAAGCAATTGTCTTTTCTTCCGAAGAAAAAGCGCTCAAAGCCATTTTGGACGGTACCGTCCAAAAAAACCATGTAATTGTTATTCGTTATGAAGGCCCTAAAGGCGGGCCTGGAATGAGAGAAATGCTGTCACCTACCTCTGCTGTAATGGGTAAAGGACTTGGACAAGATGTTGCCTTAATTACAGACGGTCGGTTCTCCGGTGGAAGTCATGGTTTTGTTGTCGGACACGTTTCGCCAGAAGCCTTTGTAGGCGGTCCAATCGCTATTATCCAAAACGACGATCCTATAACTATTGACGCAAAAACACAAGAAATCACTCTCGAACTATCTGAAGAGGAAATTAATGATCGTTTAAGGAAATGGCAACCTCCTCCAATTAATTATACCAGAGGAGTTTTGGCTAAATATGCCAAGAATGTTACCTCTGCTTCAGAAGGAGCTGTTACGGATAAAAATCTATGATTACGCCAACAAGTAATACAAATAATAAGATCGAAATTTATGACTCAACACTTAGAGATGGTAATCAAGGAATTGGTGTTACTTATTCTCTCAAAGATAAATTATTAATCGCCCAAAAATTGGATAAAATTGGTGTCCACTATATTGAAGGTGGATGGCCCAACGCTACTAATACAACTGATATTGAATTCTATAAAGAAGTAAAAAAATTAAATCTAAAAAACACTAAAATAGCCGCTTTTGGCTCAACTCGAATGCACAGCACCGATTGTGAATCTGACGCTGGATTAACAATGTTAATTCAAACTGGTGCTGAAGTGATAACCATATTTGGGAAATCATGGGACCTTCATGTGACTCATGTACTTAAAACTACATTAGAAGAAAACCTAAATATGATTGAAAGTTCGATTCGATTTCTTAAAAAACACGCTAATGAAGTAATATATGACGCTGAACATTTTTTTGACGGATATAAAAACAACCCTGAATACGCGATCAAAACTATCGAAGCCGCTATCTCCGGCGGTGCTGATACAATCGTACTTTGTGATACCAACGGTGGTTGCCTTCCTTTTGATTTTGAGGAAATATTCACCACAGTAAGAAAACAGTGGCCCGACATCAAATTAGGTCTACACCTTCATAACGACGCAGGATGTGGTGACGCTAACTCTATCATTGGTGTTAAATTAGGAGCCAATCATGTTCAAGGTACCTTTAACGGAATTGGTGAAAGGTGTGGAAACGCGAACCTTTGCACCATTATTCCCAACCTGGAACTAAAATTAGGGTTTGATACTATTGGTAAAGAAAGCTTAAAAAAAATAACCTCCGTCGCCAAATTTATCAGCGCCACAGCTAATATTCATCATAATTACAGACAACCATTCGTAGGAGAAGCTGCTTTTTCTCATAAAGGTGGCACTCACATAAACGCGGTAATTAAAGTAAAAGAATCTTTTGAGCACATTGCACCAAGTGAAGTAGGAAATGAAAGAACCTTGATTTTATCTGATCAAGCCGGCAGCTCAACCGTAGTTGAAAAGTTGAAAAAATTCATCCCTCATATCGATCGAAAAGATCCTATTGTACTGACCTTACTCAAGAAGATCAAAGAGATGGAAACGGAAGGTTATCAATTCGAAGCGGCCGAAGCTTCATTTCGACTATTAGCTTATCGAATGCTCAATTTATATACTGAACCCTTTAATTTCATTGGTTTCAGAGTTATCGAAGAATTAGTCGGAGACGGTACTATCAGATCGGAAGCCACTATTAAAGTCGAATCGGAAGGAATTATTGAGCATGTAGCCGCTGACGGTAATGGCCCTGTTAACGCGATTAATAATGCCATTCATAAAGCATTAACTAAGTTTTATCCCGAATTGGCTGATGTAAAACTTCTGGATTATAAAGTATTAGTGATAAACGCTGATGCTGGCACAGAAGCTAAGGTAAGAGTTCTTATTCGCAATTCAGATGGTAATAGTATTTGGGGATGTGTTGGAGTATCTGAGAATATTATTGAAGCATCATGGAAAGCTTTAATAGACGGTATTAATTATAAATTATTGATGGAAAAACCATAACAAAATTTTTGAGTTTAATTCTATTTAATTCTATTAGGAGAGAGTTATGCGACTATATTACGATCAAGATACTGACCTGGAACTAATTAAGAAACGCAAAATCGCTGTTTTCGGTTATGGAAGTCAAGGCCATGCTCATGCCTTAAATTTACGCGATTCCGGAGCCAATGTAGTTGTTGCTTTACGTGATGGTTCCAAAACCAAAGAACGAGTGGTCGCGGATGAAATAGAAGTAAAAAGTTTTGAAAAAGCCGCTAAATGGGCCGATTTTATTATGGTCCTTTTACCTGATCAGGTCCAAAAAAGTGTATATGATAGTTATATTCAACAACATCTACAACCATCAGATGTACTTGCTTTTGCTCACGGTTTTAATATCCATTTTAATGAAATAGACCCCCCCGATTTTGTCGATGTAATTATGATCGCTCCTAAATCTCCTGGACATCTTGTTCGTAAAACCTACCAAGATGGACAAGGAACTCCTTGTTTAGTGGCCGTATCCCAAAACCATTCCAGCCAAGGTTTAGATTTAGCCCTTAGCTACTCGAAAGGAATAGGAGGAACCAGGGCAGGCACCATCGAAACTAATTTTAAAAACGAAACTGAAACCGATTTATTTGGAGAACAGGTAGTTCTGTGCGGTGGAGTATCTGAATTAGTAAAAAATGCTTTCGAAACACTAGTTGAAGGAGGTTATCCACCCGAACTAGCTTATTTTGAATGTCTTCATGAAATAAAACTTATCGTGGACCTATTTTATGAGGGCGGTCTTTCCCTAATGAATTATTCAGTGTCAGATACAGCAGAATACGGTGGTTATGTACGTGGTCCTGAAGTTTTACCAGCTTCAGCAACCAAAGAAAGAATGAAAGAGATCCTAAAAAAGGTACAAGATGGAAGTTTTGCTAAAGAATATCTGGCTGACTGCGCTAATAATCAACAAAAACTAAAACAATACCGAAATCAAACCTCTGAGCACCAAATTGAACAAGTTGGTCAAAAACTCCGATCTATGATGCCTTGGCTACAAAAGAAATTGGTAAAAGAAAGATAGAGTTAACAAAAAATTCCCTAGCTGAGAAAAGTGAGTAGCCATCTTTTTATTGAAGTAGTCTAAGATATTAAAACGCCGTGTGCAGTTTTCTGCATACTGTACACTGTAAACTGCACGCGGTATTTATAAATATGATGAGTAGTATGTTCTACTCATCATTCTTTATTATATATACACATCTACTAGCTTTTCCCACAGTTATGATCGCACCATTAAAGATTTAAGAATCATTGACGATAAACCATCTACTCCCAAAAAAATATAGGATATATTATGAAATTACTTTGCCCTGTATGTATCAATACATTTTTAGAAAAAAGCTGTACCAACAAAGGTGTTCAAATAGATATATGTCCCAATTGTTTAGGGATATGGCTGGATAAAGGTGAAATATATAGTTTTACTAAAAAGCCCAAATTCATCCTGGAGGAACTTAAATCGGCCTATCAAAAAAGAATCCCAGGAAAAAAACTCAGTCCCATAAGTAAAAAAGCTATGGTTAAGCTAAAAATTCTAGATAATAAATTAGAAATTGATTTTTGCCCTCATAGTAAAGGAATTTGGTTGGATGGAGGTGAATCGGCCTACCTTTTTAACTACCATTCAGCACAACAAATCAGCACGATTAGTGAGGGTAGTATCAGTAATAAGGGTGGTAAAAGTAGTAAGAGCAGTTATTCAGTGGATCCTATTCGTAAACATCAGATAAGAAAATCTCTTTCAATTGAACTAGACGAATTTAAAAGTGAACCTTCATCACCACCCTCTAAAGCTAGAGGATTGATCCCCAGAAAAAGTGTTAGTGGTCTAACTTCTCTTCCGAGTTTATTTTTACGTTCATGGTTAACTTTACTGTTTTTATATACTCTCATTGCTATAGTATTTATTGTATTAGGGATATTGGGAATCATAGAGCAAGCGGCTGTTTTGCCTTCTATATTAGCCGTTATCTTTATACAATTCCTATTAAGTCCTATTTTGCTGGATTTGTCCTTAAGATGGTTTAATAGACTTGAATGGGTTAATTACCAAGAGCTGCCTAAATCCTTGCGAAATTTTATTAAACAGACATGTAAAATGAAAAAGATAAAATGTCCCAAAGTCGGGATAATTAATGATGGGGGAGCAAATGCCTTTACTTATGGGCATACCCCTAGTAATGCCCGCTTAGTAATTACCAGTGGGCTTTTTGACCTACTGGATGAGGATGAATTAAATGCAGTTGCCGCTCACGAGATAGGACACATGGTTCATTGGGATATGTTGGTAATGACAATTGCACAAGTGGTTCCAGTTATTTTATATCAATCCTATAGATTCCTAACCGATAGTTCTAAAGAATCCTCTTCTAGCTCTAGCAAGGGAAAAGGAAATTTGATAGTTATAGCTATCATAATTTATGTCTTATATATCATCTCAAATTATATAATTTTATGGCTTTCAAGAACACGAGAATATTGGGCCGACCGTTTTGCTGGTGAAGCTACTGGAAAACCTAATAGTTTAGCTAGCGCTTTAGTAAAAATCGGGTATGGTATCATCGCTGATAATAAAAAAGGGCAAAATCAACCAAAACCCATGGACAGTATTAAGGCCCTGGGAATTTTTGACGCTGAAGCAGCCAAAGGAGGCATGCTTCTGTCCCAATCTTTAGCCCAGGATGATACTCATAAAGCGTCAAGCACCGCCATCGAAGCTATGAAATGGGATTTGTGGAATCCTTGGGCCATGTATTATGAACTACATTCGACTCATCCCTTAATTGCTAAAAGACTCCAGATGCTAGGTGAGCAAGCTGAGTCAACCAATCAAGCTCCTTACGTAAAGTTTAACCTTCAACAACCAGAATCATATTGGGACGAGTTTTTAGTTGATTTATTTATTAGTTACTTACCAACTATAACGTTTATAACAACAATAGTTGCTGCCTTTTATCTACAAAATTTACATCTAATTCTATTAAGTATTGCACTAACGGGAACAGCTAATTTAATTAAATTAAGATTCTCTCATAAGAGTACATTTTTTCCACTCATGTCAATTTCCTCATTATTAAAACGAGTAAAGGTTTCAAAAATTAGACCTATTGGTGTACGTCTAAAAGGAAAAGTAATTGGAAAGGGTGAATCTGGATTAATATGGAGCGAAGATATGATTTTGAAGGATGAAACAGGAATTATCTTTCTAGATTATCGTCAGCCATTAGCTATATGGGAATTCCTATTTGGATTATTTCGTGGTTCCAAATACCAGGGAAAACAAATTGAAATAGAAGGGTGGTACCGCAGACAAACAATACCCTATATCGAAGTAAGAAAAATTCTATCTCCGGCCAGTTTAGCTACAACTTGTTGGGTAGTGGGGCTAAGAAAATTTTTCACCTGGATATGGATAATTGCGGGAATAATCGTTTATGTTAAATTTGATCTTACACCGGCTAAACATCCTGATGTAGTTACTTTTCTTAAAAAGATGGCTGCTCTAGATCATCCCTTCTTTCAATTCTTTTTTAATTATTTCAAATAAGGTTAAATTTTCAAGACTCATCTTCTAACGGAAAAATTAAAGTAAAAGTTGACCCTTTATTATACTCACTTTCAACAGCAATCGTTCCATTATGTTCTTTTACAATATTATGTACTACTGACATTCCCAATCCAGTTCCTTTACCGGTTTCTTTGGTAGTATAAAAATCCTCTATTTGTCTCTTGGGACCATAGATATTCAGGATGATAACTGTCTACAACAAGTATTTTAATCTTCGATGCTGCTTTAGCCGTATTTAAAATAAGTAAAAAACAAATTACTGAAATAACCACACGCAATTTTTTACAATTTTTCATATCCACCCCTCACTCTCATTAATATTTTTTTAAATTTATCACAAATCTACAATGATTACTTATTTATTTCACAATATTAATATATTCATATTTCTTTTCACTAGGATTTTATATCTCCTCAATAGATTATTAGTCAAACAAATAATCCATTAATTTTAAAAATAAAAAAAATTGTGAACTAATTTAGTGGATATTTAAGATGAGGTAACATTTCTTTCGGACAAACTTGCCAAAAATATTGCTTATTCAATTCCCAATCACATAAAATTCGTTTAGCATGTTCTGAATTGGTTTCTTTATAGTGATCTTCAATCAAGGATTGTGCTTGTCGTTCCCAATGATTATTACCTATGCGTTGGCATATTACGGTATCATGATTAATTTGATTTAAACCAACACCCTCCAAATCATAAATATAGGCCATCCCACCGGTCATACCAGCACCAAAATTATTCCCTACCTTGCCCAAAACCACAACTATTCCACCAGACATGTACTCGCATCCATTTGAGCCACATCCTTCGATTACCGCCACGGCCCCTGAGTTTCTGACCGCAAACCGTTCTCCAGCTATACCCGCGGCATATAACTTACCAGCTGTAGCTCCGTATAAAACGGTGTTACCAATTATGACATTTTTTTCGCTAATCAAATTACTTAAAGGAAAGGGATGGGCAACAATTACTCCTCCCGACAAACCTTTTCCCACATAATCATTCGCGTCACCGGCCAAAATAATCTTTACACCATTTACGGCAAAAGCCCCAAGGGATTGTCCTGCGGACCCCCTCAAGTTAATAATAACATGACCTTCACTCAGTTCATGCATACCAAATTGTTTGGTAATTTCAGAAGATAACTTAGTTCCCACAGCACGATGTGTATTTACAACACTATAAGCTAATTGCACCTTTTCTTTATCTTCAAATAATGGTTTAGCGTCTGAAATCATTTGCGCGTCAAGAGTATCGGGTACGGTGTGAGGTTCGGTCATCATATATCTAGTAGGAAATTGATCGGACTTAACTCGTACTAGTAATGGATTTAAATCTAAATCATCGAGCCATTGATCGCCCCTACTTATTTGTTTTAATAAATCAGTTCGGCCAACAATATTTTTTAAAGACTTAAAGCCCAATTGTGAAATTATTTCTCTAACTTCCTCTGCAATGAAACTAAACAAGTTAATAACCTTCTCAGGTGTGCCGGAATATTTTTCTCGCAAACTTATATCTTGGGTGCAAATCCCCACAGGACAGACATTTGTATGACATTGCCCTACCAATAAGCAACCCAAAGCAATTAACGCGGCCGTTCCTATATTAAATTCTTCTCCTCCAAGTAAGGCGCCAATCACGATATCTTTCCCCGATTTGACGCCACCATCTACCCTTAATTTAACCGTATGACGTAAGCCATTTAAAGTAAGCACCTGATGTACTTCAGACAAACCCATTTCCCAAGGAATTCCCGCATAGGCAATACTACTATGAGCGCTGGATCCTGTTCCGCCATTATGTCCGGATATTAAAATTACATCGGCCTTAGCTTTGGCTACACCAGCCGCAATGGTTCCAATTCCTGATCGAGCTACCAGCTTAACGCAGATTCTGGCTCTAGAATTTACTTGTTTAAGATCATAAATCAGTTGAGCTAAATCTTCGATAGAATAAATATCATGATGTGGCGGAGGTGAAATCAAACTGACTCCAGCGGTAGAATGTCTAAGTTTAGCAATTTCCGTAGTTACTTTAAATCCGGGTAAATGACCACCCTCACCAGGTTTAGCCCCCTGTGCCATCTTAATTTCAATCTCTTCACAATGATTAAGATATTCAGTATCTACACCAAATCGTCCTGAAGCCACTTGTTTAATAGCTGAATTGGCGTTATCACCATTGGGTTTAGGTTTATATCTTGCCGAATTTTCACCTCCCTCACCGGATGCTGATTTTGATCCGATACGATTCATGGCAATATTCAATGTTCCATGAGCTTCGGGACTCAAGGCGCCTAAAGACATAGAAGGAGTCAATAAATACTTTCTTAAGGAGGTAATAGATTCTACATCATTAAGGGGAGTCGGATTACAATCAGCAGTATGAAAATCTAACAGATCTCTTAGATTGATTGGTGGCAGATCTTCTAATTTTTTCACATAATCTTGATACATACCATATGAGTTTCTGGCAACTGCATCTTGTAGGGATTTAATTGAACCCCCATCATAGCTATGTGCTTCTCCGCCAACACGAAAATTAAATAACCCTCTTACTGGAAGATGAGGTTTTTGATAATCGTCAGCGAGCCGAACCAAATCAACTATTTTTCTTTGAATTCCATTTAATCCTATTCCCGAAATTTTTGTCGGCATACCTGGAAAAAACTCGTCAACCAGAGTTCTGGACAAACCCAGGGCCTCAAAATTACATCCACCCCAATAGGAACTCAACACTGAAATTCCCGATTTAGCCATAATTTTCAACAAACCCTGATTGATAGCTACTTTATAATTGGTCAGAGCTTTGGTCAGATCCAATGATCTGAAAACTTCCTTGTTATATAGATCAATAATTGTTTCTTCGGCCAGATAGGGATTGATAACCGTGGCACCAACTCCAATTAAAACACTGAAATAATGGACATCAAGACATTCTCCTGATCTTACACATATACCACACTTCCATCTAAGATTCTGTTTGATTAAATGAGTATGTATCCCGCCAGCAGCAAGAATCATGGGCATAGGAACCGCATTGTTTCCAATATTTTGATCAGTTAAAACTAGTAAAGTTTTACCTTCTCTAACAGCTGCTTCAGCTTCTAACTTGATATTGTTTAAGGCGTCTTTTAAAGCGCCAGGACCTGCTTGCGGATCAAAAATACAATCGATAACGTGATTTCGCTGTTGATAATTTTTATTAAGTTCAATAAATTCATTATTAAGAAGGACGGGTGATTTTAGTTCCATCACCTCATTTTGCAAATTCTCATCGCCAAGAACATTAGATAAGTTGCCAACATGAGTAGTCAGATTCATCACTTGATACTCTCGCAAATAATCAATCGGCGGATTGGTTACTTGAGAAAAGTTCTGTCTAAAAAAGTGATGTAATCCTCTATATTGCTTTGATAGTACTGCTAAAGGAGAATCGTCTCCCATTGATACCTGAGGTTCCTTTCCTTCTTTGGCCATACTTATCAGAAGACTTTCAACTGTTTCATTAGTATATCCAAATATTATTTGTCTTTTTAAAAGTTCGGAACTTGAATATTGAGGTGTGTTAGTAGCTTCAAAGTCAACACCTAAAGTTGGAAATGATTTAATTTTAAAATCTTTATAGGATTTTTCACTGGTTAATTTTTCAATAATTTCTTTTGAATGGTAAAATTTTCCCCGCTCAAGATCTATCGCGATCATCTTCCCAGGAGCAATTTTACCCTTCTCTTTAATTATTCTCTCATCAACACTAACCATTCCTGTTTCAGAGCCAACGATCAACAAATTATCTTCTGTCAAGGTGTATCGTAACGGTCTTAAGCCATTTCGATCCAAACCCGCAACCAGCCATCTACCGTCAGAGGCAGCAATGGCTGCTGGGCCGTCCCACGGATTCATGATCGATCCGAAGTAGGCATTAAAATGATAGTATTGATTATGACTGTGATTATTATCATCTGAATAGGCTTCTGGTATTAACATAGCTTTGGTTAAGGGAGCATTACGACCACCACCTCTAACAATCGCTTCGAATACAGCGTCAAGAGCTGCTGAATCTGAGGCACCTGGTTGAATAATCGGTTTAATATCATTACTATTTTGACCAAAAGACTTAGATATCATTCTACTTTCTAGACTTTTCATCCAGTTGATATTACCTTTGATGGTATTAATCTCACCATTATGAGCCAGCATTCTTAAAGGCTGAGCCAAGGACCATTTAGGAAAAGTATTGGTGGAATATCGCTGATGATAAATGGCAAAGTTAGAAATAAAATGCTCATCCAGCAAGTCAGGATAAAAACTAGAAAGCTGCTCAGCTAAAAACAAACCTTTATAGACCATATTGTGGCAGGAAAAAGAACAAATGTAAAAATCATTAATGTTCTCTTTCATTACTCGCTTTTCAATTCTTCGACGAATTAAATAAAGGGCCCTTTCTATTTCACTTTCGGTTAAATCATCGGGACAGGCAACTATAATATGCTCAATCTCGGGTCTGGTAGCTTTAGCTTTTTCACCAATCACCGAAATATTTACTGGAACCTGTCGCCATCCATATAATTGAAAGCCATATTTAAGAATCTCAGACTCCACAATGGTCCTGCAGGTTTCTTGAGCTGAAAAATCAACTCTAGGTAGAAAAACCACACCAACGGCCATATTACTGCTTTTCAAGCTATGGCCCAAATTCTCTATTTGTTTAATAAAAAATTGCTGAGGAATTTGTAAAAGAATTCCGGCGCCATCTCCTGTTTTACCATCAACATCAACTGCTCCTCGATGCCATAAAGCTTTTAGTGCCGTAACTGCTGAATCCACAACTCTCTTACTTGATTCTCCACTGATATCAGCAATCATACCGACACCGCAACTATCATGCTCTTCACTAGGAGAATATAGACCCTCAGAAGCAAGTTTTTCAGCCTGTTTGATCCAATTGTTAGGAAACATATTTATCCAAGTTTAGTATTAATCAGAAAAATTATTAAAATTACTAAAATTATTTAAACTATTAGTATTAACTAGACAAACTAATATATTGATGAATTCCGATCGCTGCTTTTCGACCATCTCGAATTGCCTCAACAACTATAGAACTTTTTCTAATAATATCTCCCGCAGCGAAGACTCCC
>CAZJDM010000080.1:0-20466 GCA_964544765.1 uncultured bacterium | reverse complement strand
ATGCACAGCTTATTTTACCCCCGTTCACAGAACGAGGCTTCCTGAGTCTCGTGAAGGTCGGATAAATTAGCCAACACACCAATTCCGGGAGATAATGTAACTCCACTATCCCAGGTAAGGCGCCATCCAGTGGAAATATTGAGTCCTACAGAAGTATGATCCTGAAAAGACATCACTCCTACAGAACTAGATGTATATAAACCATTAAAAAGTTCAAAAAAGTAATAATTGACTTGAATACTTCCACCATAACCCTTATCACCTTCATCTAAAGCGAAAGCTAGAGTTCCCCCCATCGTAAAAGTCTCCCAATCATCAATCAAATTAGAAAAATCCATCGAGATATTCGCAAAAGCTCCACCAAAAGCAATGAAATCAAACGTTCTTACCAAGTCAGTTTCCAATAGCAAATTAGTATTCCCAGGTATCGATTCTATTTCCCTTTTCTTCTTCTTCTTCTTTTTTTTCCTTTTCTTTTTTTTCTTGGCTAATAAAATATTTTGATTGTTTATATTAGATATCCGATTTGAGTCAGCAACAAGACATTCACTATGAAATAATCCCTGACACATAAACATAAACATAAACATTGATAACGAAAGCGTTCTATTACAGAATTGAAAAGTTCTTATTGTATTTAAAATCATCAAAATGTCTCCTGAAATATAGTTTAACTATAATAATGAAATATTTCCATCCTATATGGAGCTATTTTAGCATTAGTAACAGTAACCAATCTCTCTGAAAATGTTTTTTGTTCCTCCTGTAATTGTTCACTAGTCAAAGGTTGTTGACCTCTAGTCAAGGTCCCTTCAAAAGGAGATAGATAAATAATATCATCCTTATCTAACGGTAAACTATCAATAAACCCAATTGTATCTTTTATATGACACTTTCTATCTTTTATTCCACCTGCTCCTACCAAAATGGTTATCCCATTGCGAATTCCAGCCTCCTTCTGCATAAAAATTACTTTCTTTATCCTTTCAAGATTGTCGCTTTTACCAAGTTGTTTTCTTAAGGTAGTATATCCAGTTTCAAAACCAATAGTAATATGGTTCAATTCCCTTTGGACCAAATCTATATATTCCTTTACAGTACGAGAAGGAGCATGATCAGGATCATGAAAAGCGGCAATTTTTCTTTTTTGAGATTCTATCGTATAATTGATAATTTCCAAAAATTCAACTAATCTTCCCTGACCAATTGACAAGGCACTAGCGGAACCCAAAAATATACCACTCCTATCATTAATGGCACGACCAAACAGTTTTAATACATTTTGAATATGTTTTTTAAATTCTGCAACAGAAAAAATGCGAAATTTACTCTCCTTATAAAAGGTACAAAATTGACATTGATTATTCGGACAGCCAGTAGCTGGTAAAAGAACAATATCATGATACCGATCGGGTGGAAGAATGGGAATACCTTCAATATAGGTTTCTTTAAAAAGATGATGCATCTTAATAAATTTGTCTTTATTCCAAAGAACAGCTTTTTCTAGAAATTTAATAATTTCTTTTAAAGTAGCTATCGATCCGTACACTTCAAGTTGATGTTTATCTCTCTTTAGTTCCTCCAAAAAAAACCTAGTTTGATAATTAACGATGTCATGAAAAGAGGGGTACAAATCCTTATCAAGAAAAAAAATTCCATCTTTATTACTTCTGGTAATCAGGCTATCTACAGTTCGACGAAAATATACTCCTCCATCAAAATACAATCCCCATCTACCTTCAGAATCAAACCGAATCGTTTTATTAGAAGGATGTTCAAACACCAATCCTTTATTATTAAGTTTACATTTGATATTTTGTCTTGATAAATTCATTGCTCTAAAAAGCTTCCGGGCAATGTTTATTCGAGAAATTCAAGTAAGATATTTTTTTTGACCTTAGACAAGTCTCCTTGACTCAAACGTACCAACTCAGCGAAATAATCTCTGGTCCCATCTTGTTTTAATATCAATTCCTCCATTTTTCGCTCAATATTATCTAACTTATCCTGAATACTATTTTGCTTATAGCTATAAAGAAGACGATTGTAAACAATGGTCGCCACACTCTCTTTTTTTTCAAAAGCTTCACTTTTTAATCTAGAAAAAAAATCTTCCGAAAAACGAATTGTAACTGGAACAGTATTTTCTTCCATATAGCCCCCATTTTATGGCATGATATAGGTGATTATAACACAGTGTAAGTAGTGGTGCAAGAAAGCATACTGTTCGTTTATTGACAATTATATTATTTGAATATAAATAAATTAAGGCTACTTTCTATTATTGAATTTTGGTGCATTTAGATGTTTCAATTGGAAGTTGAAAATAAAAAAACCATCGGCTGGTGGACCAAAGGTAAAGCCTCTCCCCAAAAAGGACTTGAAGCTTTAAAGCAAGCTATATTGCGTACATCAAATTATTTAAGCATATTTAAATACGAAGATAATTACGCTATAAGTCATGACGGTGCTTGTCATTTTAATTCTTCAGTCAATGGTATTAATAATAGTTATCAGAATGATATTAATGGTATTAATAATAGTTGTCAGAATGATATTAATATCAATTTTCAAAAAGATAAACCTGAATCATATCCATTATTGGCTCAATGCCTACCATGCCCTCCTGAATCTTTAGGCAGCAGGTCCTTTTTATCATCATATGGTTTAAAATTTCCTTATGTGGCGGGAGCTATGGCTAGGGGAATTACCTCTATTGATATGGTCGAAAAAATATCCCTGGCTGGTATGTTGGGATTTTTTGGATCTGCCGGTTTATCAATTTCTCAAGTTGAAGAATCAATTATTACATTAAAGCGTAAACTTGATAACAATCCTTTTGGTTTAAATCTAATTTACTCTCCGGGAGATCCTCAATTAGAATCAGCTTTAGTTGATTTATACCTGCAACATAATATCAATCTTATCAGCGCTTCCGCTTATCTTGATATAACTTTACCATTAGCATATTTTCGTATTAAAGGAATTTATGAAGACGAAACTGGCAACATAGTTTGTCCTAACCGCATTATTGCTAAAGTTTCTCGGGTTGAAGTAGCGAGAAAATTTTTCTCACCTCCTTCGCAAAAATTAATAGATCTACTTTTGAAATCCCAAAAGATCAATGCCAAGGAAGCCACTTTAGCGCAACATATAACGATGGCTGATGATATCACGGCTGAAGCCGATTCAGGCGGCCATACTGATAACCGACCTGCTTTAACCATGTTTCCCACCTTTATAGCTATGCGGGATGAGATTCAAAAATCTTTTAATAATAAAAGACCTCTACATATAGGACTAGGAGGAGGAATTTCCTCTCCAGCATCTACATTGGCAGCTTTTGCAATGGGAGCAAGCTATGTAGTCACTGGCTCGGTAAACCAATCGTGTGTAGAAGCTGGCACATCTGGCTTAGTAAAACAAATGCTGTCAGATGCAAGTCAAGCAGATGTTACTATGGCTCCCTCCGCCGATATGTTTGAAATGGGAGTTAATGTCCAAGTATTAAAAAGAGGAACCATGTTTCCTATTAATGCTGGCAAATTATATCGTTTGTACAAACAATACAATTGCTATGAAGAAATACCCTCTAAACAACGTGAGTTTATCGAAAATAATTTATTTCATTGTAGTGTTGAAGAAGAATGGGAACAAACAGCGAAATATTTCATGCAAAATAATCCTAAGCAAATTCAACGAGCTCAAACCGATCCTAAGCACAAAATGGCCCTATTATTCAGAGCATACCTAGGCAAGGCATCACACTGGGCTATTGCGGGAGATTTATCACGTAAAGTTGATTTTCAAATATGGTGCGGTTCATCCATGGGAGCTTTTAATGAATGGGTAAAAGACTCCTTTTTAGACCCTCCTGAAAATAGAGATGTTGTCACGGTGGCTATGAATTTATTGTACGGAGCATCGGTCTTAAACAGAATAAAGCAATTAACCAATCAAGGATTTCTGTTAGACTTTAAATTGCACCCAAAAAGAGTTGAAGAAATCATGGAGTTAATTAAATAATGGAATCTGAATCTACTAATAAATCTATCGCCATTATAGGAATGGGATGTTTGTTTCCTCAAGCTAATAACCTCCAGGAATTCTGGAAGCTTATTTATTCGGGCCAAGATGCTATTACTCAAGTTCCCCCAACACATTGGAATTCAAAAGACTTCTTCGATAGTGACCCAAAGCAACCGGATCATATTTATTGTGACCGGGGAGGTTATATTCCCACTACGTCCTTTAATCCAATTGATTTTGGTATACCCCCCACTAATCTAGAAGCTACTGACACATCTCAATTGTTGGGGTTATTAGTAGCTAAGAAAGCATTAGAAGATGCAGGATATGGCTCTGAACAACAATTTGATCATGAAAAAGTAAGCGTAATTCTTGGCGTAACAGGAACTCAAGAACTTGTTATACCTCTTGGCGCTAGACTAGGTCATCCCAAATGGAAAAAAGCATTACTTGATTCTGGAATACCTGACTCAAAAGCAAACGAAGTAGTTCAAAGAATTGCTGATAGTTATGTTCCTTGGCAAGAGAACTCCTTTCCTGGATTATTAGGTAATGTAGTCGCTGGAAGAATAGCCAATAGATTTGACTTCGGTGGAACCAATTGTGTGGTTGATGCCGCATGCGCTAGCTCTATTAGCGCTATCAATTTAGCTTTATTGGAACTACACAGTCACAAATCTGATATGGTCATTACTGGTGGTGTTGACACCTTGAATGATATCTTTATGCATATGTGCTTTTGTAAAACACCGGCTTTATCACCAAGTGGAGATGCTCGTCCTTTCTCAGACAAAGCTGATGGCACAGTATTGGGTGAAGGTATTGGGCTATTGATTTTAAAACGACTATCTGACGCTGAACGGGATAAAGACCGTATATATGCGATAATTAAGGGTATTGGAACCTCTAGTGACGGCAGATCACAAAGTATTTATGCTCCTAGGTCAGATGGGCAAGTTAAATCAATATTAAGAGCATATGATGATGCTGGTGTTGATCCTAATTCTATCGAGTTAATTGAAGGGCATGGTACAGGCACCAAAGTTGGTGATAGTACCGAGATTGAATCATTAAAAAAAGTGTTTAAAACAAATGAGCAAAAAGAAAAGTGGTGCCATTTAGGTTCAGTGAAATCACAAATTGGTCATACTAAAGCTGCTGCAGGAGTTGCCGGAATCATTAAAAGCGCTTTATCTTTACACAACAAAGTATTACCTCCCACGATAAAAATAGATCAACCTCATCCTAAATTATTAGAAAAGGACAGTGCTTTTTCTTTAAATACCGAACCTAAGCCATGGTTACCTAACAATAATCATCCCCGTAGAGCGGGAGTTAGTTCCTTTGGTTTTGGCGGTAGTAATTACCATATACTATTAGAGGAATATCAATCCTCTAAAACCGATGTAACCTGGGATCAATCAATAGAAATCTTGGCTATATCAGCAAGCACACCACAACAGGTTTATCAAAAACTGAGTGCTCTAATTAATAAATGTGAAAAGGATAGGGATAAGGATAATAATTCAACTTTTCTAACTCAGGCCCTTGCTTGCCGTAAAGCTTTTTTATCCTCTGATTCCTGTCGCCTTGCTATAGTTGTAGAAACCGACTCTGAATACTTAGATCTTTTGAAACAAGCCCAACAATTACTGCAAAACAATGAAAATCAACAAAATGGTTTTGAATCACCTGGAATTTATTATAAAACAGGTAATCACAATGGAAAGATAGCCTTTTTATTTCCTGGCCAAGGAAGTCAATATCCAAACATGGGTAGAGATATTGTCTGTTCCTTTCCAGAAGCTTACGATACCCTACAATTAGCCCATGATGTTTGGAACCAAAAAGAGATATCCAAAAAATTATATCCAAATAGCGTCTTTTCCAAAGCTGAAAAAGATATTCAACAAAAAGAAATTACCCAAACTAATATTGCTCAACCGGCAATTGGTTTAGTCAGTTTATCACTTTTAAAAGTATTATCTCGTTTTAATATTAAACCTGATGTAGTAGCTGGTCATAGCTATGGTGAATTAGTTGCTTTACACGCGGCAGGATGTATTAATGAGCATGAATTACACCTACTTTCCCAAGAACGCGGACGGGTGATGAATGACATTAAAGGTGACTGCGGTACGATGTTAGCTGTAAGAGCTCCATTGGATCAAATCAAACAGCTTATCGATTCCACTGATAGTATTTCTGATAATGATACTTCTAATACTGACATTTCTAATGATGATATTTCCACTGATGATATATGTTTGGCAAATTTGAATTCTCCACTACAAGGAGTATTATCGGGGACCAAAACCGCTATCAATCATTTTCATAAAGTTTGTAAAGAAAAAGGTTTAAAAGCTAAAATGCTTCCTGTTGCCGCGGCTTTCCATAGCCCCATAATGAAGAACGCCGAAAAGCAATTTAAGAACTTTTTAAACAATATTTCTTTTAGTGTCTCTAGCATACCCGTTTTTGCTGGAAGTACTGCTGAACTTTATCCTTCAGATCCAAATGAAATTAGAGAAATAATTGGAAATCAATTGACTGGCCCGGTTAATTTTGTTGGGATGCTCGAACGACTGAATAAATTTGGGGTTACTACATATTTAGAGGTTGGACCCAAAACTGCTCTGACGGGTTTAATAAAGGCTACTTTAAAGAATCAGGGGATTAATGTTATTCCTTGTGACTCTGCTAGTGGACGTCAATCTGATATATTATGTCTGGCCAGAGCTATTGCTAAAATATCAGTTTTGGGTTATCCTGTTGACTTAAGTAAATGGGAAAAACCTTTTTTGGAGACTCCTAAGTCCTTATTAAATATTCCTTTAGTTGGAGCTAATTACAGAAAAGAAAAAACCCCAAATACCGAAATTAAATCTTCTTTAAATGAGGAAGCGCTCGTTATGTCAAAGAATACTGACCACAAATATCCTAGTCATGATTCCAAATCAGCTAATCATGATTTCAAACCAATCAATCACGATTCCAAACCAATTAATCATGAATCTAAACTAGAAATGCCCAACACCAAATCTACTTGTTTGACTGACGCGTTCAAAGTAGTTCAAGAAGGTATAAAATCTATGCAGTCATTGCAACAACAGACAGCAGAGGCACATAAACGATTTCTTGAAGGACAAGAAAATGCTAATAAGACTATGCAGGAAATGATGATGCAAACTCATCGTTTGGCCAATAATTTCATGGGAAATTCAGTTAATGATATTTATAAATCAACTTCACAATCTTTAACTACACCTTCTCCAGTTGAGCAGTATACCGCTTCTCCAATTGAACAATATTCTCCTTCATCAAACGAACAACAGCCCACTGTTTCAACTGTTTCACAACATCCCTATTCATCACCTATTATACAACCTAACGAAGAGTTGGGCATCAACACCCATAAAGATACTAACGATTTTTTTATGTCCCAAAATAATATAAATACTACTAACATGTCTTCACCAACCATTTCTGATGTGTTAAATTCAAGTGTATCAAATGCTGAACAACAACAATCACCCTCTAAAAAGGCACCAGATTCTATAAAAAATTCAGATAATTTGGACAATTTAGATAATATTATTATTAATGTTGTTAGTGAATTGACTGGATATCCTAATGAGATGCTCGGCATGGAAATGGATATAGAAGCTGACCTTGGGATAGATTCCATCAAACGAGTAGAGATTCTGTCAAAATTAGATCAAAAAGTTCCTAACCTACCGCAAATTGCCCCTGATGATATCAGTAAACTAAGAACCTTAGGAGAGATTTCTCATTATTTATCGGACCTAGAATCTCAATCTGATAAAATTTCCAACCAGTCAAACTCAACTTCACCACCTAATTTAACTACTAATTCAGCATCTTCTTTAACTACTAATCTATCCTCGTCCTTGAATACTGATTCAGAAAAAAAAAACTCAGACGTCGTATATTAAAACCAATTAAAAAGCATTCTTTTGCCTCACGTCAACCTCGCCCTGAAGGACGGGCAATAGATGAGCAAAACTTGAACCCTACCAACTTAAATAGTTTGGCTCCTGAAAGATCCATTTGGGTCATTCAAGACGAAGAAGGGCTTGGAGCCTTGCTCACCGAAGAATTTAAATCTAGAGGGTACAACGCTCAATTACAACCCAAGGTTGCCTTATTATCAGAGGAAGAGCGTCCCAAAATTGGCGGTTTAGTAATTTTTTCAGGTGGAACTGATCTTCATGATTCAATTTGGCAAGTGGATGATGAAAGTATGATTAAGGATACCTTTTTAGTGGCTAAATCAGTGCTTCCTGATTTACATGAAGCCGCCCAAGAAGGAGGAGCAATTTTTACCACCATTTCTTGCTTGGATGGAAAATTTGGACTTGAGGAACAAAGAACCTTCAACCCTGTTTACGGTGGTATCGCCGCATTATCCAAAACTATAGCCCAAGAATCTCCCAATATCAATTGTCATGCTATTGACATTGATCCTACATGGCCCAATTGGTCAGCTCCAAAATTAATAGTTGATGAAATTTTAAATGGGACATCAATTGAAACAAGTTTTTACCAGGGAGAAAGATACGAACTAGAAATGTTTTCCTCAGATATTGATGTTGATGAAAAGTATACCCAGGTGAAGTCAAATCTCCTGGAAGAGGATGATGTATTAATTATAACAGGTGGAGCTCGTGGTGTTACGGCTACTGTGGCAAAATATATTGGAGAAGAATTTCAACCAACTCTAGTCTTATTAGGGCGATCTAAAGAACCATTTGAAGAACCTCTTTGGCTCCCTGATAATGATGATCCCTCTTTGATGAAAAAAACTATTATGCAAAATCACTTTGTCAAAGATAAAGGAGATGATAAGAACAAAGTTAAAGTTAAAAATGAAAATAAAGATACAACCCAAACTAATGATGAGATTAAAGATAAAATCCTAATTTCTCCTTTAGAACTGGAAAAAGTCTATCATCAGTATAAATACAATCGAGAAATAAATCGTAACCTTAGTCAATTAAGAAACACAGGAGCTCGTGTTATCTATCGATCCATTGATATAAGAGATAATAAAGCAACTAATAAACTTTTCAAAGAAATCAAAAAGCAATATGGACCTATCAAGGGAATTATTCATGCTGCTGGTGTAATTGAAGATCGATTAATAACTGACAAATCTTTTGAGCAGTTTGAGAAGGTTTTTGATACCAAAGTTGTAGGTTTAAGAAACTTATTAAATAATATCAATTCTGATGAGTTGATATTTTTAGTTTTGTTTTCATCCGTGAGCGCCCGACTTGGCAACTCTGGTCAAGTAGATTACGCAATGGCCAATGAGATTCTTAACAAAACCGCTAGTTGGTATCGATTACATAACCCTGAATGTAAAACTTTTTCGGTAAATTGGGGGCCATGGAATGGTGGCATGGTTACCGAATCATTAAAAAAGATATTTCAAAAAAAGGGCGTTGGATTAATAGATATACAAGAAGGAGCTAAATATCTTATTCAGGAGATGGGTAATCCCCAGTTCGATTCTGAAATTATAATAGGTAATACCCTTAACAATAAGCCTGATGATGATTGGCAATTAACTATGAATCAAGAAGTTTCTCTAGCCAATTATCCCATATTAAAATCACATATTATAGGTGGATATCCAGTAGTACCGCTGGCCCTAATGATTGAATGGATGATACATGCCTGTTTACAAGTTAATCGTGAGTGGCATTTTCATGGACTAAATAATATTCAAGTATTAAATGGGATACGCCTTAAAGATGACAATTCTGCCAACATTACGGTTTATGTTAAAACTATCGGTATCGATCATAATCAAAACACTTTAAGTAACTCAGAAAATATCATATATAACTCAGTTGAAGTAATGATTTGTGATGCTGATCGTCCTGTCCAAACTCGTATTCATGCCAAAGCAACGATCGTTTTAGTTAATGAAATACCACCACCACCCAGTTCAAAAGGTACTTTAAAAGGAACTAATTTACAAAAATTTAATCATTCCACCCAAACGGTATATAAGGATATATTGTTTCACGGTGAAGATATGCAATATATTGATCAAATACATGGTTACTCTGAACAAGGTATAAAAGCTAGAATCAAGAACAACAGCACTCCTCAACCTCAAGATTGGAACTCTGAGCCATTTACAGATCATTGGATCTGTAATCCAGCTTTTATGGATAGTGCTTTTCAAACTTCAATACTATGGGGTTTTGAAAATAAAGATTTATTGTCCTTACCAATCTATGCCTCTTCTTATCGCCAATATTGTAAAAAATTTCCCGACTCAGAAGTAGTCATAGATTTTGTGGCTCAAAAAGTTGAATCTAATATATTAAAGGGAAATTTCTTTTTCCTAGATGATAAGGGTAAAGTGCTTGCTACTATCGTTGGTTTTGAGGGTGTTATGGACCCATCTTTGCAAGAAGCTTTTCGTAATTAAATCATCGTTAATTTAGCATTACAACATATTTCACCACAATTTCTAACACACAATAAACACACAATATCTACTTAAAAGGAATATTATGATAAATCTGCAATATATTGGTGTTTAGATCACCTTTAGTTAAACCCAGCTCATCTGCCCATTGTACAACCTCCTGACCATCGTTTAGTTTCATTTCTATCCCATAAGTATGAATATCAACCGAGTTACCATCACTATTCACCATAAACTGAAAAATAACATTAAAACCTATTATTTTTCTCTTTAACCATTCATTAGCTAACGGATGTTTAGTGAAATCAGTAATTCCTGTAACTTGTACTATTCTTTTACCATCCGCACTTGTAAAATTTTTCCAGTCTACTTCGGAAAAATATTGATATCGCTTGAAAGCCTCACCAATCGTTGATTTCTTATATAATTGGATCTTACTACTCTGAACATAATCAATATCTTTAACTGGTATTTTAACCATCAAACCCAGTAAAGAAGTCTGGGTAAAAAGAAACAATATACTAAACAACAACGCTCCAAAAAGGCCTGCAAATCGGTTATCTTCCAGCATGGGTTGATCATTGGTAGTTAATTTTCGAAATAGGTAGTAGTAAGACTTATTAGCGGTAAAACCAACAGTTATTATATAGAAAGCCGTTAATGCTAATCGAACATAAGGAATATCTAAATAATGCACAACTGTACAAATGGTTAAATACGACATATACCAAAACAACCATTGAGCCCATAAACCTTTATATGGAAACCAAAATATCCCAAAAAAAGCAGCAATCCAGTTAAACTTGTTCTTACCTTTATCCAATAAAGGAAAAATTTCTTTTTCATAATGCCCTACACCGATCCAAGCATGTTTTGGTTCTTCCAATTTTCTACGATCTGATAAATATTCATCTTTATCTTTTAAATTCGGCTCTCCCATTATTATTTCTCCAGGTAAATTTGAAAGTAAGTTTTTAATGATTTTGAGAAATATTATATCATGTTTTTATTTATATTGTGCGATGAAAACTGTGGTAAATAAACTGGTAAATAAGGTTAAATTCAATAATACTCAGTAGAAATTATTGACTACTACACTCTTGCGTATACAATTACCCTAATTATGATACTTTTTTACGATTAGAAGCGCTAGTATATAAAATTTCTACTTGTTTCATCAGTTCTTCTAAAGAATAATCTGCCTCGATCATGTTTCTAAATAAATTCCGAACAAATTCCGCTGAATCATTAGCTGATAAACCATATTTTTCTAAATCCTGCTGTACTGATTCAAATAAATGTCGCTGTTCTTTACCTACACCAGAGGAATCACGTCGATCTTTAAAAAGCAAAAACAAAGTGGAACCGCATTTACAAGTTGCATAATTAGCTACAACTTTATTTGGAACTGATTCTTCATTTACTGTTTCTTTATTTTTAGTACTATCCTCCTGCAATGTATCATCAAGATCTTCATCCGGAGAATCATATTCGATCAACTGATTATGTTGACCCTCTTCCAAATCTTGATCCATCTCCTCCTTATTATTATATATCTTATTGCAATTTTCACACTTCTTAGGAAAAGTGTCTTCATAGTAAGATATTAAACGTTTTCTAATTCTATTTATGTTTTTCATGTTGCTTTAAAGACTCCTGGCCAAAACTTTCTGGTAAAAGTTCATTAATATCGGTAACTCGATATTTACCTTTTAGATCACTAATAACAATTTCCATTTTGGGATTAAATTCTCTTAAGGCTTGTCTACAAGCTCCACAAGGAGACGGGCCATTAGTTACATCGGCCGCTACTGCCATAGCAACAAATTGTTTGGCTCCTTCACTAACCGCATTAAATAACGCAACGCGTTCAGCGCAACACGTCAAACCATAAGAAGCATTTTCGACATTACAACCGCGTATAATACCTTTATCAGTCAAAAGAGCGGCGCCAATTGCTAATTTAGAATATGGGCTATAAGAATTTTTTAATACATCAACGGCTGCATCAATCAATTCATGATAATTTACTCTCATAATAATGCGTTCTCAGAGCAATTAACGTCTAAATTACACATACAATTTTGAAAGTTTATCTCAAATGAATATAATATTCAATTCAATTCTATTCAATTCAATGTTAGTTATCAGCATTGTCTAAAATTCCCAACAATTCGTCCACATCACTTCCATCATAAGCAACAATATAACCTGTTATTTTCTTACCATCGGTTCCTGCCACAACTTCAACATCATGAGGATAATAACGCAATTTTATTTCATTAATTTTATCCTTCAAAGCAATAAATTGATCAACCTTGGACAATAATAATTTTGATTGATAAATACAATCACTACCAAGTTCTAAGTTTATAATTTCATTACAATTTACGGCAATTCCCGTCCTAGCTTCAAACTGATCTTTATATTTATTTTCATACTGCTCTTGGCAACGTTCAATTATACTGCTCATTATTATAGGTTTATCAGGATCTATTGTAAGTTCATAGCCATCAGCAACAACCCCATATATATTTATTGCAAGGGAATCATCAAAGAATAATTCCTCTATTGAGATTAAACTAGGTTTAACTTGCAATGAATTAAAGCCACTGGCATTACTTACTAAAGTACTTGCAATAGCATCACATTTTTCTGTGTCAGTTGAAAAGGCACAACGAATCTCAATCGATGTTAAACTAGCAAATCTTTCAAAATTATTTGGAGTTGGTTCTATTTTTTTCGCTACCTTCACAACCGGCGGTTGAGTAGTTACAGTAGATGGCTGTTTTTCAGTTGCGACAGCACCTGAAGACTCATCACCCTTATCTAAATACAAATCTCCTGTATTTAAAAACTCTTCTGCCAAAATTTCATCTATCATTACTCGGATCCATATACAATGAGCACTCCTTGTAAGCTCAAGGTACATTCTTCAAATTTGAGGTCATTTCGGTTAGTTCTTGAAACAGCTTGCTGAACCATTTGACTCAATCCATTACAACAAGGAACTTCCATTATCACTACCGTTACTTTAGGTATACTTGATTCTAGTAAAATCGTGGTCAATTTATCTACATATGGAGCTGTATTATCTAGCTTAGGACAGGCTACAACCACATTTCTCCCCCTAATAAACCGCCAATGAACATCTGCTGAGGCAATGGGACTACAAGTACTTAATACAACCAGTTCCTTGTTTTTTAAAAAAGGTGCCTGTGGTGAAACTAAATGCAACTGCACTGGCCAGGCTTTTAACTCGGATGGTATAGCGCTAAATCCCTGAGATGTATTATCTACAGGTTTTGAGTCTTGATCTTCAGAAGTTCGCAATGCTTGAATTCGACTTCCAGGACAACCTCCTCCACCATGACCATGACCATGACCATGATCATGGTCATGGTCATGGTCATGGTCATGGTCATGGTCATGGTCATGAGTGTTACCATTATTATGATAGTAACCATTAACATGGGTGTAACCACCATTATGATTATGGTGAGCATGATTGTGACTGTGATTAGAAGTTATATGCTCAGCTTGAGCTTCTTCCATTCTTTTTACAGCTTCCATTCCCCCCGTTTTCAGTAAATTTTCTTTTACAGCTTGTTCATCAAAAGGTACTGTATCTACCTCTTTTATGACTAGAGCTCCGGTAGGACAATGACCAATACAATCTCCAAATCCATCACAAAAATCATCCCGGACTAACTTTGCTTTGCCATCTATAATTTGAAGCGCTCCCTCTGCGCATGATGTAACACAATCTCCACAACCATTACATAATTCTTCATTTATAGTTATCAATTTTCTTAACATTTTTTCTCCCAAATGAGTTATAAACAAAAGAGTAAAAAAATCTAAGCGAACAATAAAATATCTCGCCCCTATTTTTAAGTGTAACACTATATTTGATTGTAAACCTTGACTTAAGTCAAATTATGCGTTTTCTCTGTTTCTCGAACCCCAAATAACCACGGTAAGCGCATCTAAAATATTTAAATGCAATATTAAATTATTTATATGCGCTTACCGTGCCCCAAATAACGCTAAAGACTTGAACTCCCTATTTTAAGATGATAACATCCCTTTTTTTGAAGGGAAGATAAATTTATTTTTATATTTTTATAGAGGTTTAAGATGGACTCAGAAAATACATGGCACGAAAAAGAAGAAAATGAAGATGATGAAGTGAATGAAGAAAAAGATAAAAAAAAGGAAGATTGGGAAAATGAGGAAAATGAAGATGATTGGGAAAATGAAGATAATGATAATAACAATTTAGAGGATTTTGCCCAATTATTACAACAATCTGAGATGACCTTGAACATTATTCAGGTTGGGAAAAAAGTCCAAGGTTCCGTATGTGCCATTCCCGAAAATAGCACTCATGTATTGATCGATTTAGGAGCTAAAAGTGCCGGTATAATCCCTAAAAATGAGTTATTTGATGATGAAGGTAAATTATCGGTTAAAATTGGTGATAAAGTGGAAGCTAGTGTAATATCAAATAAACATGGGGAGATTTTACTTTCTAAAACTATGGCCCGAAGGGCCAGTTCACCTGATGAAATAATCTCCGCTTATAAAAATAAAATACCGGTTAAAGGAAAAGTTATTAAAGAAAACAAGGGGGGTTTTGAAATTTCTGTCCTGGGCAAAAAAGCCTTTTGTCCAATTTCTCAGATTGACCTTACTTTTGTTGAGGATAAAGCTCCCTATATTGGTAAAGAATACGATTTCTTGATTGAAAAACTTGATCTAAGCTCCAACAATATCGTCGTATCACGCTCAGTACTACTCAAAAAAGATGAAGAAAAAAGAATCAACAAATTAATGGAATCAGTTAAGCTAGGGAGCATACTCACTGGAAAAGTATCTGAAATTAGAGACTACGGTGCTTTTGTCGATTTAGGTGGAATTACAGGTATGGTTCATATTTCTGAGATCAGTTTCGGACATATCGAAAATATTAAGGAAGCTCTTAATATAGGAGATGAAGTACAAGTAAAGGTTTTATATGTAGAAAAAGAAAGAGAAAAAGATCGATATAAAATATCACTTAGCATCAAAGAAGCCACAGAAAATCCTTGGGATTCGGTCTTGCAAAATTATAAAATCAGCAATTCATACCAAGGAAAGGTTGTAAGATTAATGAATTTCGGTGCATTTGTAGAATTAAAATCTGGCTTAGAAGGTTTGGTACATATTTCTGAAATGTCATGGGCTAAAAGAATCAATCATCCATCCGAAATTGTTCAAGTTGGGGACATTGTTTCTACGACTATACTTTCTATTGATGAGACTAATCAAAAAATGTCACTAAGCATGAAAGATATATCTGAAGATCCTTGGAACAATATTAGATCAAAATATCCAGTGGGTCAGACAATCAAAGGTACTGTTGAACAACTTCGTAACTTTGGAGCCATTGTAACTATAGCACCTGGATTATCCGGATTGGTCCCCATCAGTTCCTTAAAAAGAGTATTAGGAGATGCCTACCGTAAAAAGAGCTGCCCCCAAAATGAACTATTTGTTACAATTCAAGAAATAAATGAAGAGGAGAAAAAAATCTTATTGGATCTCCAAGATACTGAAGACAAATCTGGCGAACAAAAAGATTATAATGAATATATAAAAAAGACCGCCCAAGGTCAATCAAACTCAGACAAAAAACCAACTCAAATGGGCAGTTTGGGACAATTGTTAGCCGAAAAACTGAAAGAAGAAGATAAGTAGCAGACGGCCCCTTCGACAGCATCCAACTGTCTTCAATCCCCTTCTTTAACCTCTTTTGTAAGTCTTACCTCTCTCTCTACTCTCCAATCAAATACTTTAGTATTAAAATTACCGGCATTGTCGAATGCTTTAATCGTAAAAGCATGATGTCCTGGTCTTAAGTTATCTAATTTTACTGGGCTGGCACAGTCCTCAAACTTTCGATTATCAAATTTACATTGAGAATTTTTTACTCCACTATCTATATCGAACATATACCAATTAAAAATAACACTAGTTTCTTTAGTAGCTTTTAAAGAACTAGGATGATTATCACACAAAATAACTGGAGGTTCTACATCTTCAATCTTGAAAGTATTATTAGTATTACGCTCATCGGTATTATCTTTCAATATACTACTACCATTAGATCGAGACTGAGATCGAACTTGAGATGAAGATTGAGATTGAGATATACTTGCTTCAGGCACCCTTGGTGCAACTTTATTATCGTCTCCATCTGAAGGACATTGTTGTTCTTGCACCACAGAACTATCTGTTAACTCACTGGGGCTCGAGTCTTTACAACTAAGTGTTATAATTAAAAAAATACAGAAAGATATTAGAACTATCTTCATTTTTCCCCCTTTATTCCATCCTATACTACATAGAAATTTTTCTTTATTTCACGTCTTATTACTTTCAGCATTACATTTTAGCTCGGTGAATTTACAAAATTGCTTTAAGAACAAATCTACCATGACTAAAACATTCTAATTTTACTCAATATTTGATAAAATTATTAAATCAATGTTATTCTATAAAATATAGAGGCAAAAAATGATCAGACAACTTTTATTGTCATTATGTTTATTAATTTGCTGGCTTAATGGACCACAACTTTTAGCGCTGAGTGGCATCATAATCAATCATGATGTAAAGCAAAAGAAAGTATCGATAAGTTTGGGCAAGAGCCATGGCATTACGGTGGGTACCTATTTGTATGTTTATAAACCTCGTAAAAGAAAACGTTCTACTAAAAAGCCACTTCGAGGTAAAAGAGTAGCTCTAATCAAAGTGATTTTAGTTGATCAAAACGAATCAATAGCTAAAGTTCATCGGTTACATAGAAAAGTAAGAAACCTTACTAATTTCATAGTTTGGTATGATGAATTGACTGTTCAAAAATCTACCAATGCCTTTAAATTGATCCCTCGCATTCAGTTTTTCGCTGGTGGGGGAGCTGGTAAGATGTCTGGTGTTGAATTTCTACGTGATAGATGGGTTCCAGAGCCAGAATCTGCTGCTTTAGCTAATAATAAAGAACTTACTGACGCTAAGGATATTTCAAATGTAACTGTTTTTTTTGGATCTGGTGAATTTATTTTATACCCCCTTTCCTTCTCTCGAATGCGCAACTTCTGGACCGACATGTTAGGAGTAGGGGTCTCTGGTAAATATGGTGTAACCGCTTCCTTTGAAGATTATGCTGGCCCCCATTTGATTGAACCTTTTACAGCTAATATAGGAGAGGATGTCACTCTAAAAGGAACATTCTATGATATTAACTCCGACATCCGATTTCGTTTTGGCAAAACTTTTACCAAAGATCTATACTTGTCATTAATATTAAAACTCATTCCCTTTAACAATCATAGAATTTCCTTCAAATCTCAAACTTCTCCCAGTGCTGCTCATTATAAAAGTTTTACATATACTTTTATGAAATTTGGATTAGAAGGTGAAATCATTGCTACCAGATATTTCAATCTTCGTACTTTCTTTCACTATCCCCTTCCCTTTGCCAGTAGTGTTGATGTCAATTGGGAGAAAGAGGAATATCCTAAAGACGGCGATCCCAGTGGATTTTTAAGACTCATCGATTACTCGGAACCTTTTACTTATCAATTTGGTTTTCATGCTGGCGCTGGATATAAGGCTTTCCGTTTTGAAGCTTATTTCCATATGAGTGATTTTAGAGCTTATTGTAATGATGGATTAGATCCCAGCAGAGCGACTGACACTGATACTGGCACATATGAAACTGTTGAAAGATGGATGGTCGGTGGAGCCAGTTTAGGAGCCTCTTTCTAGGTTGGAACTGACACAAAACGCACCTCCTCGAACTTTCAGCCACACGCCTTTTTACTTCAATAAAATAAAGAACTTACAATTTGAGATAAATTAAAATATTTTTTTATATTGATTAAACACTGATTGTATGTTACCAAAATAAAGCCAATATTTTGTTTTTCAACAGGAGCTTTACATGAAGGTCAAAATAATAATCAATATTCTAACCTACACATCCCTGCTATTAACTATAGCTTGTGGCCCTGGTATAAAACAATCTGAATTAAAAGTAAATAATGGGACAAAAACCTGCCAATGTTATAAAAAATTGGGTGGTAAAGGATTAAGATTAAGTGTTTACCAGGGAAATATTACTATAAAATCTTCTTCTAACAGTCGTAGCGCCGCCGCTTCTGTATGCAAACAGAAATATGGAAAGTATGGACCTAACAGTGCTTCGCAGGTCTTTTTTGTTAAAAACTGTAGGTAGAATTTTTTTCTCACCTATTCCTTGAGAATGAGACATAAATGTAAATTCAGATCACAATACAATACAAAACTAAGAGTTGGATTCAAGAAAAATGCCCATCTTAAGTGAAGCGATAGAAATAATTACACCGACAAGCAATTATATGTACTCATCAAACACTTCACCCAGATGGGCTATTATAATTAAAAAGATAGGAAATTTGCCTTTTTATCAGTTAAAGAAAGACAAAAAGGTATATCATTCCAAATCTTTATTGGCTGTCATCGCTTTCGTTAGCAGCAACCACTTCACCTATCCACATCCTAGCAAAACTATAATACATACTAAGCTCTCGGCTTAATTTTTTCAAAGCCCTAGGATCTCTATTTTGTATACCTAATACATACTGTTTAACTTCGGGTTTGTATTCATGATATTCCGCTAAAGTTTCCTTTTCGGTAGTAGTCAATCTAGCAGTGATAGCTACAACATCAGCTTCTAGAACAATATTAGTATTGGAAAGTAGTCTTAAATCAACATCTGGTATCGAAGCAATGGCTCGTTCTAAATTTAAAGTAAGTTTTTTAACTTCTTGATCATTCTTAAACTCTTCCATGGTTATACCATTTAAAAAAGCTATAACTTCTGCTAGAGTTACCAATTGATCTGCTCGTTCAATTGGATCGGTACTTAATTTAGCGTTTCTTAATGCTTCAAGAAAGGCTATTTTAGATCTTTTTAGATAGACTGCAAGTTCAGCAAAGTTATTAACATCTTTCACTTTAGCTAACTCACCTTTTACCGCTAAAACTACTTGGTCTTCCACTTCAGTAGATCCGGCCTTCACTTCTTCTTCAGCTAACTTCAAACCTCTAGCCACAATATGTTTCACAAAAGCTAAAGCATCAGTTCTAAAAACAATTCCAATATCTAACTGACCCAGAGCTGTTGTATCTTTTGCGTTTTGTACATTTTGATATTCCTTTAATTGCGCCTTTAAAGTAACTCTAAAGGATGACTCACGATTAGGATCTTGCCATGGCAAATTAGCTAAATTAGCTTTAAAGGAAACTCGATATTTATCATTTTCAAAACTGGAATCTCTTTCATCAACCCATAATCTAAATTGTTTTACTATGGGATCATTATTTATAACACCAGTAGTAACCTCTTTTAACACCGCGTTAACTTCGGCCCAATCAACTTCATCTGCACCACCAGTAGGATTACCACCAGTAGCATCAGCACTAGGAGCACCATCACTGCCCGCAGCATAAAGAATGCCTGCTAAGAACAATGATCCTAACAATAATAAAGCTCTTTTCATCGTAACCTCCAAAAAATAATTAACACTCACTAATAAGTTGAAAACCGGTGTAGCACTATATGTTTCAAGATGCAACTTTTAAATTTACTTAGATAAATTATCAGCATTTTAGGTAATTTATGATATGATTAAAATATATGATAACGAACAAAGAAAGATTTAATTTTGAACCATTAGACTAGCAGATATGAATTCTAACTTTATAATCAAACAAGGAAAAATACCTATCAAGTCATGGTGCCAAAACATTGATAACAATGCTATGCAGCAAGCATTAAGCATTGCTAATCACCCAATGGTTTTTCATCACATTGCTCTAATGGCCGATTGCCATGTAGGATATGGTGTCCCTATTGGGGGCGTCATTGCTTGTAAGAA
>CAZJDM010000079.1:0-20523 GCA_964544765.1 uncultured bacterium | reverse complement strand
CACAATTTATTTGATTTGGTGGCATAATTTTTACCAACTCAAATGAAATGCACCCGCTTACCGTGTTTTTGCCTTTTTTCTTGATAAATGCACTCAATAATGATAGGCATTTTAATCTGTTTTTTTGCTTTTAGGAGTTTACAATATGGCTTCCAAAAATAATCCAAACTTAAGGACACATGAAAAATTATATACTTACTGTCCTAAGGATCAATCAGAATTAAAAATTGTACGTCGTGTCCCCGGCGGTATGTTTTATCGTTGCGACAAATGTGATTTTGCTACTAAGGTAACAAAAGGTTCGTATAAAAACCTACCTTATGAGTGGAAAAGAAAGAAATAACTAATATTAACTTCCCTTCTTTCCTTGCCTTACTTAACATGATCATGATTTGAAGGCAATTCGCACCCAAGTCTGGTATTTTCCAAGATTCTTTGATACAATATTGATAATAATCATCTAAAAATTAATAAATTATGATTTTATGGATAAGAAATAACCCACGTTATCTTATTGTCACCGGACTTATTGCCGTTGTCACATGGTTTTCTACCTACTTAGTGTATGGAAAACATGGTTTTTTACAAATGAGAAAATTAGAAGAGAAACTAGTTTTAGCTCAAGAATTAAATAATGGTATAAGCCAAGAAAACAAACAAATTCAACAAGATATTTATCTATTAAAAAACTCTCCTAAGTATATCGAACATTTCATACGTTCTAAAACATCTTTTGTAAAAGAAAACGAGATAATTTATCATTTTAGATGATAATCACTACCAATAATGATATTTCAATTCTGATCATAAATTGATTATTGACTCACAGGGACGATTTATTATGGATGAAGCCTCGAATTTAGTACTTGAAACCATTAAAAACAGACATTCAAAAAGAGCTTTTCTCCCCCAAGAAATTCCTAATGAGATAATTACCGAGGTACTAAAATGTGCCGCTCAAGCCCCATCATCCAAAAACACTCAACCATGGAAAGTTGCTGTAATAAAAGGAAAAACCCTTAAAAAGCTCTCAGCTCTTATGTGCGAAAAATTTGACCAAGGAATATTCGAAAAACCTGATTATCAATATTCCCCTGATCCTCTACCCCCAGAATTTCTTGAAAGAGCTCGTCAATGTGGACACAATTTATTCAAATTAAAAAAAATTGATCGCAAAGATCACCTAGCTCGAAAAAAAAATGATCGCGAAAATTATATCTTTTTTAACGCACCACTACTTTTAGTTTTTTACCTTCCTCCTAGATCAGAGAGAGGAAATTTCTTAGATATGGGCTTTTTTATACAAAATATACTGCTAGGCTTGCAATCACATGGGATCGCTAGTTGTCCACAAACTCGAACCACCCATTATTCACCCATCATTAAATCAACTTTGAAGATACCAATGGATCATATAATAGTATGCACACTGTCGGTGGGATATGCCGATCCACAAAAGAAGATAAACCAATTTATTCCTCCTCGACTACCCTTAGAAGAGTATACGACTTGGTTCGATTGAAACCTTTCAAGTAATATTTTTACAAGTTCCGAATCAACGCAGAATGGACTAGAATGCCCTTAAGATCCTGCCTATAGTTAGTTAGCATTCTATAGTTTAGGATCGCGTAAATCCATATAAATTGCTAAAATATTTTCTAATCAAAAAACTCTGCGTTTTTATTGACATAGGCTTGCAAATTGTCAGGAACTTCATCATCTGGAAAAATTGCTTCAACCGGACATTCTGGCGCACAAACCCCACAGTCAATACATTCTTCAGGATTTATATAAAGCTGCAATCCCTCCAAACTATTAAGTTCTTTAACCTCTGCCCCTGCTCCTTCTTTGTCGTTTGGACCATGTATAGCATTTGAAGGACACACCTCAACGCATGCTGTATCACAAACTCCAACACAAGGTTCTGTAATAACATATGTCATAAATCCTCCTAAACTAAATTTACCTAAACCAAATATTCAGATGCTATAACTAATACATTTTTATCATCATAATCCACAGAAAAATGAAAAAAAATGAATTTTAAAAATATTTCTTGTTAATTTTTTAATCATATATATATATACTTAAATTGCTAGAGGTGTAATTAAAACAATAAGAGAAAAAGCCTTTAAATATGGGAATCTACTGGTTATTAGTTCCAACTTCTTTTATGGCTGGATTAGGAATTATCCTTTCTATCATGCTAGTTATTGCTAAAAAAAAGTTTTATGTCTTCGAAGATCCTCGAATTGGTATGGTAGAAAACCTTCTGCCAAGCGCAAATTGTGGTGCCTGTGGATATCCAGGCTGCAGACTTTTTGCAGAAAATGTTGTAACTGGACAAACTACACCAGGTAAATGCTCAGTAAGTTCATCTGAAGATCAAGAAAATATCGCTGAATATCTTGGAATAGAAGTAGGAGAAGTTGAAAAACAGGTTGCCCGGCTAGCATGTGCTGGAGGTAAAAATGTTGCTCGTCAAAGAGCAAGATATGAAGGCTTATCAACTTGTAGATCTGCCATTCTGATCGGTGGTGGAGGAAAAGGATGTTCCTGGGGATGTCTGGGACTTGGAGATTGTGAAATAATATGCAATTTTGATGCAATAACGATGAACAAACATAATCTACCCGTAGTTGACACTGAAAAATGCACTGCTTGTGGAGATTGCGTTGATATTTGTCCCCTGAATCTTTTTTCAATCCATCCTGTAAGTCACCAACTTTGGGTCGCATGTAAAAACATGGCATTTGGAGATATGGCCGAAAATGAATGCTCAGTTGCTTGTACAGCATGCGGTAAATGTGCCGCGGATGCTGATGATAACTCCGTTACCATTGAAAACAATCTTGCGGTAGTTAATTATGAAAAAAATGAGTCAGTATCTAAAAATATAATCCAGCGATGCCCCACCGGAGCAATTGTTTGGATTGATGATAAACAAAAATTTAATAAAGGAAGCGAAGCGAAAAAAGTTTTCAGACAATCGGATCTACCTCTGGGATAGAATTTGCTGAAAAACACCAAATTCAAGACGGCAAGGAGAACATGAGCAGTTATAGGGAGATAATTTGATGAAGAAAAAAAATACCCCTCAATACTCTGGTACACCATACTTACTGTACGGTAATAAATCTTTAGCTTTCAGCCTACATAAAATATGTGATGTTGCTTATGCTTGTTCCTCTCCACTAACATCAGCAATCATTAGTAACTGTAAAAAATTTACCGGGAAAAATTTTGATTTTATTGAACTAGATAGTGAACAAGCATCATACGCAGCTAGTATAGGATCCACCCTTAGCGGTATTCGCAGTTCCTACATCTCATCGGGCATTGGTCTAACAAATAGTTTAGAAATGCTTTATTCATCCGTCGGTAAACATATTCCCAATGTTGTTAACTTAAGTTGTCAAGCAATTACCAAAACATCTTCTTCCATTTTCTCTGGACATGATAGTTATCACCTAATCGCTAACTCAGGTCACTTTCAATTCTTTGCTCAAAATAATCAAGAAATTGTCGATTTTAATATCTTGTCACATAAAATTGCCGAGTTAACTCTTATTCCAGGTGTAATAGCCTGGGATGGTTTATTTGCCTCACACCTTATGGAATCAGTTTTAATACCACAAACTGATTTCTTATCAACTTTTCTGGGTCATCCTAAAGATATTATCTCCTCCCCCACCTCTGCTCAAACTCAAATTTTTGGTCCAAATCGTCGACGAATACCCGAAATATGGTCCGTAGATCAACCAGCAGTGACTGGAAGTGATAACACTCAGGCCAGTTACGCAGCCGGATCGGTTGGACAGCATTTATTCTTTACCAGTCACCTTAAGAAATTTATCGCTAGTTCAATGGAAGAATTTTTTCAATTAACTGGTAGAAGATATGAACCCATTGAAACTTACCAAACCTCAAAAGCAGATTACCTAATAATTGCTCAGGGTAGTGTCATTGGCCAATTAAAGGATTTTACCGACTTTATAAAAAAGACTCAAAATATAAAATTAGGGATCATTAATCTAACCATGTTTCGACCCTTTCCAAATGAGCAACTTTTAAATACAATAAAAGGAGCCAAAGGGATTACCATAATGGAAAGAATCGATCCGGCTATAAATGGTGATTTTCCAATTACCAAAGAAATCCGCTCCATTCTACAGGTAGGTATTCAAAATGGTAATTTTAAGAAGTTAAATGACTTTCCTCCATTATACTCAAGTTCTTATGGTTTAGGGGGACGACCTTTAACTTATAATGATTTAGTACCATTGATTAATAACATGCTGCCAACGGGCGATAAAAAACCCCATTTAAATCTATCGGTAAATTTCCAAACAGAGATAATCAATTCCCCATTTAGGGAAATTACCAAACAATTTATCGAAGAACATTATCCTCAAATAAACAATATAACTCCCATTAAAACACCACCTATTAGCGAGAATCCTCATATTGATACTACCCGCACAGCTCTTTTTGGATCCACAGATCATAAACTATCTTTTTGGGGAAATTTCCTGGCTCAAAGTCTTTATCGTTTATTTAATTACCAAATTAAAGCTCACCCAAATTTCGGTTTAATAAAGAATAATCAATCCCAACATTATTACTTAGCTTATTCTACCGAGCCAATAATAACTAACGATATCACTAACCAAATTGATATTGGAGTTTTACTTGATTCGGCAATTTCTATTAACGAAGAATTATTATCTCATTTGAGTGCCAACAGCATTTTACTTATCACCCCGGGAAGCAAAAATTATTTGGTAAACGAAAACTCTTTTAAAATTATTAGAGATAAGAACATTCAAGTTCTTCAAATTCCTCTATTTGAAGAAAGTGATTCTAATGAGAATAATACTACTCAAGAAGATAATGCAAAACCTAATGAGAATTTTGCAATAGGTGATGATATTATTGCTTGGAACACTATTTTAGGTGCGATTTACAGATACATTGAAATTATAGATGATAATGGAATATTCGATCGAAAGCCTGATATAACGATTAAGATAAAAAAGAGTAAAAAGAGTAAAAAGAGCAAGAAGAGTAAAACGGGCATAACCATCAAAGAACTCCTTCGCGGCTGGAAAAAAGTTCTCCCTATTTTTAGTGAAGAATTCAAGTTACAACTGGACCTGGATAAAACTCTTGAAGCTTTTCAACGTGGTTTAGACGGTATTGATACTGTTGCTCTATCCTTAAATATCCAAAACCACATCAATAATGAATTCTCATTACCAAAATATTTAAATCAGATCACCCCATCACCAATTCCAGCTACCGACTTACATCAATTTTGTCAGCAAACTACAAAAACTTCTGGTACAAATATTCCCTACCCAACTTCCATTTCTCCCCTGACCGCATCGGGAATATTACCACCCGGAACGGGTTTTTTAAACGATTTAAGCTCCCATAGATCACAAATACCTGTTTGGAATCCCGAAAAATGTAATGGATGTGGGTGGTGTTGGACCGTCTGTCCAGATAGCGCCATACCAGGATTAGTAAATAATATAGGATCCATCTGTCAGTCTACTTTATTACATCTTGAAAAAACGGGAGTCGCTCTCAAACACCTGCCCCGATCTTTACGCACTTTGGAAGGCAAATGGAGCGCATCTATAATTAATGACAGAGTTGATATTGAAAAATGCTTAAACCAAGCAATTACAGATACTGTAAAAAGCAGTTCTCTTGACTCTAATGAAAAAGAAGCTTTAGAATATGAATTTTCTCTTTTTAAAGAACAAATAGGTAGTTTTCAATTCGCTGCAACCTCTAATTATTACTTTGAGTCAGAAAAGAGAGTTAAAAAAAGTGGAGCCTTATTATCGATAACAATTAACCCAAATACATGCAAAGGATGTCTAGCATGCATAAAACATTGCCCTGAAGAGGCACTAGAGGCAACCCTTCAAACAGCGGAGATTTTAAATAAAGCACATAATGACTGGCAATACTGGCAAATATTACCTAACAGTCCAGAAAACATTTATTCTCCAAATAATTGTAATGATGAATCAACCTTAAGAAATATTTTACTGGACAAAAAAGCATATCTATCAATGCGGGGAGGTGACGAAGCTTGTCCAGGTTGTGGTCAAAAATCGGCCCTTCATCTTTTTACCGCTATTACAGAATCATTGATGCAACCTCGAGTTAAAAAGCATATAGAAAAAATCGAAGGTTGTATTCAAAATATTAAACTACATTTACACAATAAACTCTCTCTCCCCATGGAAGATCCTAAGACCCTACAAGATGTGATTGAGAAATATAAGGACACGGAGCTAACTCTTTCTGAGTTGGCCTTGAAACTTGATCCTCAAAACACTGCTATCGACACTGACTGGCTAAAAAGAGTTTCTGAACTATATTCAAAACTAATGAAGTTAAAAAGCTTGTATATTAATGATAAAAATAAAACACAAATACTAAGAGCAAATTTGGGAATGGTTGGTTGCCCAGGATGTCATACACAGTGGGGTAATAAATACCCTTTTAATCCATTTCCGTTCGCATGGACCAGCTTATCTTCAGACAACAACCCCGCACTCAGTTTCGGACTATTTGAAGGACAAATGAAAAAAATGCGTGAAGGATTCATTCTACTCAGAAAAACTCAATTGGAAATTGAAGATAAATACCTTCCAGACATCCATGATGAGTATTTTGCCAATTTTAACTGGCAAAATTTCTCCGACGAGGAATCCCTATTATGCCCCCCCGTCATAATCACTGGAGGGGATCAAGTTATAAAAAACAGAGAATTTAGCTCCATTTCCACTATATTAAGCAGCAACAGACCGATCAAAATATTTATGCTTGATAATCAAGGACCAGCAAGTACCTGGAACGAGGGAAGCTTATCCTTTTTAGATGATGATAAAGGTAAAGAAATTAGTTTACTCAGTATAGCCCATAAAAGAGCCTTTTTCTTACAAGGAAGTGTCGGGAACCTTTCTCATTTATTGAAGGGATTTAAAGAAGGTCTCGAATTAAATAGACCCTCATTATTTGCTATATATACCAGTTGTATTCCTGGACACGGAATCACATCAAGCTCATCTATATCTCAAAGTGAATTGGCTGTTCGCTCTCGAGTTCATCCTTTAATTAGTTTCAACCCCCAAAAGGGAGAAACTATCAAAGAATGCCTTGATATTTCTATGAATCCTTCTATCGATCAAGATTGGGATGAATTAACCATCAAACACAATGATGAGAATAATCAAAAAACAACAACATCGGTTCCTTTCACTCCAGCATATTTTGCTACTAGTGAATCTCGATACAATTCATATTTTTCGAAAGTAACTAAAGAAACAAAAACAACTCAACTGGTTCCTTTAGAAGAATATATTAATTTAGATGAAGAGGACGATCTAGAAGAGGTTTCTCCATTCATTTATATGCAAAATCAGCAATCGGGACAACTCGAACAATATCTTGTAGCTCCACAAATGGTAGAATGGTGCCAATCACGATATCAATTTTGGAAATGGATCAAGTCTCTAGCTGGGAAAGATGAACCTTTGTTAGATAAAGAAGAAATAATTAAACAAACCAGACAAGATATGCTGGCAAAAGTGACTTACTCTCTGATTGAAATGTCAAAAGGATCATACGAAGCTTTAAAAGCATTTTCTGTTGATTTTGATATCGAATCTGAAAAAGAACAGAATAATGGAAATAAGAATAACACTAATGATTCCTTATTGAATAATGATTCCGAAAAATCTTCATCTAAGAAAAAACCAGAAAGATCTCTTACGTTAGAGGAAAAAGATGTATCAACTTCTACAACCAAAGATCAAGATAAAACAGAGGCCTCTTTCAGATACGTTCCGCCCACAATTGATACGGAAAAATGTGTACCATGCGATGAATGCATAAATATTAATCCTGATATATTTGCATATAACGATCAAAAAAAGGCCATAATTACAAATCCTAAAGGACCATATAAAGATCTGGTTAAAGCGGCTGAAAAATGTAAACTAAAAATTATTCATCCCGGACTTCCGGAAAATCCGGAAGAAAAAGGAATTAAAATGTGGATCGAAAGGGCCAAAAACATCTAATGATTACTAAAACACTCTTTTCCCAACATAAATCTTTTCCTCACGGAATACATCCTCCAGAAAATAAATTTACCTACAACCAGATTATTAAAAGAATGCCTTTTGCTCCCCATTTAATTATCTATTTATCTCAACACCTTGGTAAACCAGCAAAGCCCGTTGTGGCCACCGGAGAGGAAGTTCAAAGAGGACAATTAATCGCCAAAGCGGACGGTTTTGTCTCAGCTCCCATTCATGCTCCCGCTACCGGTGTCGTTAAAGAAATAGGAAAAGCTTTGGACGCTAATGGTAAAATGTCTCAAGCTATATTTATTGAAACCAATTCCGCCTCCAATCAAGTAATTGAGTCGTATGACCCTATGGATTTTAATAAATTATCATCTCAAGAAATCGTAAAGGAAATTGCTAATATAGGTATGGTTGGTCTAGGAGGAGCTGCTTTTCCAACTCACGTCAAATTCTCTCCTCCCAAAGGAAAGAAAATCCACACCTTCATTTTAAACGGATGTGAGTGTGAACCATATCTTACCAGTGATCATCGAGTAATGCTGGAACAACCTGAAAATATTATTAAAGGAACATATATATCTTTAAAAGCCCTAAATGCTCAAAAAGCCCTTATTGCTATCGAAGATAATAAAGTAGATGCTATTAAACTATTTACCCAAAAAGTTGTTAACCATGATCAAATTGAAGTGTGTCCCGTAAAGACAAAATATCCTCAAGGGGCTGAAAAAATGCTTACCAAAGCATTACTGAATAAAGAAATCCCATCAGGAGGTCTACCTGCTGATATCGGTATTATGGTTTCTAACATAGCTACCGTAGCTGAAATAGGCAATTTGGCTCCTAAAGGACAAGGCTTGATAGAAAGAGTGGTTACAATTAGCGGTAAAGGAGTTACAAAACCAGGTAATTACTTGATACCCATCGGAACCCCTTTAAATTTTATTTTAGATCAGGTGAGCGTTGAAGGACAACCTGGAGAAGTTATTTTTGGAGGTCCCATGATGGGAAAAGCCGTTGCCTTTTTGGACACTTCAATTACTAAAGGAGTATCCGGCCTTTTAGTTCTAGACAGAGCTGAACTACCCGTTATTAAAAAGATATTCCCCTGCATAAAATGTGGGGAATGTTTGAATGTTTGCCCTATTCATCTAAATCCATCTCGAATGGGCAAGTTAGCTCAAAATAATTATTTTGACACTATGTTACAGAAATATAATTTGTTGGACTGCTTTGAATGTGGTTGTTGTTCTTATGTTTGTCCTTCTAACATACCACTGGTTCAATTGTTTAGAGAGTCGAAAGAGATAATTCGAAAAAGAAAGGTTTCTTCGTGAATTCACGTTATTTATCAACTGAATTTGAAATACGAACATCTCCCCACTTCACGCGTGGTATGAGCGTCGAAGTTATTATGCGCAACGTAATTTATGCTCTTATACCCATCATTCTGGTTTCAGTTTATTATTTTGGTTTAAGTGCAGCATTGCTTATAACCACCACATCATTATCTTGTCTACTATCAGAAAAAGTGGTTTGTATAATTGCTAAGAAAGATAACACCCTGTCCGATTACTCAGCTTTTATAACTGGAATTCTCCTAGGCTTAACACTGCCACCAGGATTTCCCTTATGGATGGCCGCATTAGGATCTATAATCGCTATTTTAATTGGAAAATCAGTATTCGGAGGACTGGGATTTAACATTTTTAATCCGGCTTTAGTTGGAAGAGCCTTTTTACAAGCAGCATTTCCAGTAGCCATCACCACCTGGAACGTCCCTTTAATACATGATCGTTTTACAACTTTAATCTCAACTACCATTACATTTCCTTTTCTTAAGCCAGTACCTGATTCTATATCAGGAGCGACCCCTTTAGCTCTGATGAAATTTGAACAAACAATATCTGAGGTTCAGGACTTATTTTTAGGAATGACATCAGGGTCAACCGGAGAAACCTGCGCTATTTTGGTGATTTTAGGAGGGATATATTTAGCATTAAGAAAAATGTTAGATCCTCGAATCCCTGTTGCCATTTTCTCTTCCACCTTTATTTTAAGTAGTATTTTTTATCTTGTAGATTCAACTAAATATCCTTCACCTCTATTTATGATATTTTCGGGTGGGCTAGCTCTAGGTGCGGTTTTTATGGCAACCGACATGGTAACATCACCTGTAACACCTAAAGGAACATGGTTATATGGAATTTTAATCGGATGTCTGATAGTAATAATACGATTGTTTGGCGGACTACCTGAGGGAGTGATGTACGCTATTTTGTTGGGAAACGCATTAACTCCTATTATCAACCAACTTCTTACCACTAAGGTATATGGTGTGAATTTGAAAAGGAACAAAAAGAAAGATGGATAAACAAACACCCCAAGAAACCAATAGCTGGGCAATGATTAGGACACTCGTGCTTGTTGCCGCCATCAGTGGTTTAATGGTGGCATTATCCTATCTAGTTACCATTCCTTACATTACAAAAAATAAAGAAGAAGCTCTAAAAAAAGCTGTTATGGAAGTTATTCCGGGAGCTAATAATATAAAAATATTAGCACGTTCTTTAGATGATTTAATAGTTCCTTTTAAGAAAGGTCAGAAATATTTATCCAAATACTACTTGGGATTTAACTCCTCGTCAAAACTACTAGGAATAGCTCTTGAAGCCAGTGGACAGGGTTTTGTAGATAAAATTAGCTTAATCTATGGATATAACCCACAAAAAGAATTAATTACTGGAATCAAAATATTGGAAAGTAAAGAAACCCCAGGATTAGGGGATAAAATAGACAAAGATCCTTTATTTTTAAAGAATTTTGAAGCCCTTGATGTAAAACTAAGTTCCCCAAAACTCAATATAATAAATGACATTGAAGTAGTAAAAAGAGGTTCCAAACAACATCCTTGGCAGATCGATGCAATAACTGGAGCTACCATATCCTCTAAGGCAATAGGAAAAATTTTACAAGAAAGTAATAAAAGTAATCTACCTCCTTTAGTAAAATATATTAGAAGTAATAAAAAGATTAAAGGTATTGAAAACATCAAAAATTTGAAAAAGAAGGAAGGTAACTAATGCAGCAGGGTTTAATCCAAATCAATCGAACTAATATTTACCAAGAAGCATTGACTAAAGGATTATGGAAAGAAAACCCTGTATTTGTTCACTTATTGGGGATGTGTCCAGTCTTAGCGGTTTCCAATTCAGTGATAAATGCCATTTCCATGGGGTTAGCTACTACTTTTGTATTGATTATGTCCAGTACACTAGTTTCTTTACTGAGAAAAATGATTCCCAAAGAAGTAAGAATTGCTTCATTCATCTTAATAATTGCTACTTTTGTAACTGTCGCAGAATATATCATTCAGGCTATAAGTATTGAGATTCACAAAAATTTAGGCGCTTTTATCTCATTAATAGTAGTAAACTGTATGATACTAGGACGAGCTGAAGCCTTTGCTTCAAAAAACTCTGTACTTAAATCGATTTTAGATGCTCTCGGAACGGGTATGGGATTTACTTTGGCTATACTTTGTATGGGAACTATTAGAGAAGTTTTAGGCAGTGGCACTTTTTTAGGATTTCCTCTTTTCGGAAATAATTTTGAACCATGGACCATTATGATATTACCGGGTGGAGGATTTTTTGTTTTGGGTTTTTTATTATTAATGATTAACTATTTTAATAAACGATCGATGGCTAAAAGTCATCACTCTCAGTAGGGTTAGGATTAATTATGAATTTGGATTCTCCAGGCTTCATTTTCATTAGTGCATGTATTATCAACAACTTTGTTCTTAGTTATTTTCTAGGAATTTGCCCCTTTTTAGGAGTGTCTGGAAAATTAAGTAACGCTGTCAGAATGGGAGCTGCCGTTACCTTTGTAATGTTAGTAAGTTCTTCTTGTGCTTATTTAATTAACAAACTTTTAGTACATTTTGATATCCAGTTTCTAAGACTAATTTCTTATATTGTAGTAATCGCTTCAATGGTGCAATTAGTTGAAATGTTCATTAAAAAAGCAAGCCCTACCCTTTTTAAGGCTTTAGGGATATTCTTACCTCTTATTACAACTAACTGTGCCATTTTAGGGGTAGCTCTTTTTCAGACAAATCGTCAATATAATATGGTTCAATCCTTGTTTTTTTCCTTAGGAGCAGGTATAGGATTTACTTTAGCTCTGACTATAATGGCTGGAATTAGAGAAGAGCTAGATTTAGCAGATGTTCCTAATGTAATTCAAGGAACAGCATTAACTTTGATCATTGCCGGCATTTTATCCATGGCTTTCATGGGTTTTGCTGGTTTGGGAGGATAAACTTTTTAAAAGGATTTTAAAAGGACACAGTCATGACGAAGAAAAAAACTATTAAACAAAAAGAACACATTATTGAAATCGTATGTGATGCGGGCGAAGGATCTCAAAAAGCAGGCACTTCATTCGCCAGACTTTGCTCTCTCGAGGGCATGGGACTTTGGACAGTAGAAATTATTCCTGCAGAAATACAACCGCCCCCTCATACTACAGGTAGTGCTAGTGGCATCAGAATTAGGATTTCTGAAGATACTATTGTAACTAATGCGGGAGATTTATGTGATGTAGTCTTCGCGTTTAATGAAATGTCTCTATTATCTAGAATAGAAGCCGGAAGCCTGAAAGATGACGCTACTATTTTTATTGATAATATCTGGGCCAATCACGAAGTTCCCGAACATAGAGAATCATATAAAAAAGTACTTGAATCAGTTAAGAAAAAAGGCGCTACCGTAATAGAAATACCTCTTGAGCAAGAAACATGTAAGATAGTTGAAAATCCATTTAAAGGTAAAAATATGTTTGCTCTGGGTTTTTTGACTAACTTATATAATCTTGATTTAGGACCAGCTAAAAAAGTAATCCGCAACATCTTTGCTAAAAAGAGCACACAAATCATAGATGACAATATTCATCTATTAGAAAGTGGGTATCGATATGCTGATCAACATTTAGATTTTCAGTATGAAATAACTTCTGTAAAAGATGATACTCCTAAAGTTTCAATGAATGGTAACGAAGCTATTGCTTTTGGCTCTATTGCGGCTGGTTTTGAGATTTGCTCCATGTATCCAATTACTCCCGCTACTTCGGCATCTCACGCTTTATCAGCTGTTTTTGAAGATTTTGGAGGAATAGTACATCAAGCGGAAGACGAAATTGCCGCTATAGGCGTTGCTATTGGGGCTTCATATGCTGGCAAACCGGCATTAACTATAACCTCTGGCCCAGGCATGGCACTTAAAACTGAGTTTCAAGGACTTGCTGTCATGACCGAAATCCCTATGGTTATTGTTGATGTCCAACGAGGAGGTCCCAGCACTGGTCTACCTACCAAAATTGAACAAGCGGACCTTTTACATGCATTATTTGGAGCACCTGGAGATGCCCCTAAGATAGTAATTGCTCCCAGTACAATTGAAGAATGTTACCATGTTATGATTACCGCACGGAAAATAGCTGAAGAATTCAGAACCTTGGTAATCGTCCTATCTGATGCTAATCTGGCAACCGGAGTACAATTATTCAATCGTCCTGAGGTCTCTAATTCGTCCTTACCTCCACCAATGAATACCAGCCCTGTACCCAGAGGAACCCAACCTTTCGAATGGGACGAAAAGACCGGTTTATCCAGAAGGTTAATCCCCGGACAGCCTGGAGGTACATGCGTTACAACCTCACTGAACCATTCCACAGATGGAAAAGTAGTTTATGATTCAAAATCTAACCAAAAAGGGCATCAGATGAGAAGTCGTAAACTTGCCACTTTTCAACAGACACTTAAAAAACCAACGGTCTTTGGTAACGCATCAGGAGATCTATTAATTGTTGGCTGGGGCAGCACTCGAGGAGTCATAGAAGAAGCTGTTAAAATGACTCGAAAAGAAGGATTCTCTGTTTCGGCCTTAAATATACAATTTTTAAATCCTCTACCACCTGGTTTAAAAGAAATTTTTTCACGCTTTAAAAAAGTAATGACGGTTGAATTGAATTATAGCGACGATTGGTCAGATGACTTAATTAATGCTGAAAACCGAAGATATAGTCAACTAGCTATTTGGCTCCGATCTCATACTTTACATGATGTAGATTGTTATTCAAGAGTATTGGGCCGACCTTTTATGCCAAGAGAAATTTATCGGGTACTTAAAAAAGAACTGGGTGTATTACATGATAGTAATCCTGATAAACAGCTAATTGACATAGAAAATACAGATACTAGGAACGTTCATTAAGGAGGAAGTTATGAGTTCTGAATTCATTGAAGAATGTTTAGATACAGAGAGTGTGGCTCATACATATCAATTAGACGATTACGAATCTGGCATTGCCAGATGGTGCAGTGGTTGCGGAGACTATGCCATTTTAACCGCATTGCAAAGAATTCTTAGAGATAATCAAATAGATCCAGAATCGGTAGTCTGCGTTTCTGGAATAGGTTGCTCCAGCCGTTTTCCTCATTATTTAAACACTTATGGCTTTCACGGTATTCATGGGCGCGCCCTACCAATATCCACCGGTATCTCTCTTGCCAGACCAGATCTCAAGGTATTAACGGTCATGGGAGATGGTGACTGTTGTAGCATCGGTTCCGCTCACTGGTTACACACCATTCGTTACAATGCAAATATTACAGTCTTAATGTTTGATAACGAAATTTATGCTCTTACTAAAAATCAAGTATCACCTACTACCCGAGAAGGCGCCAAAACCAATACTACTCCCAGAGGAGCTTATTTAAAACAACTTAACCCACTAAGTCTGATGATGGGTATAACTAATATTTCCTTTCTGGCCCAAACAGCCACTTGGCTGCCAACACATATGAATGACACCTTAATAAAAGCATGGAATCACAATGGACTTTCTTTTGTTAGGATTTTGCAGTATTGTCCGGTTTTTACTCCAAATGTTTATGGTAAGGCTGGAAAAGGTTTTCCGGTCAGATTTCTAGAAAATGTAAATAGCGGAATTCCTGTTACTAAAGCTATTTCAAAATATGGACCTTCTATTAAGCATGACCACACAGACATTCACCAAGCACAAGAAGTTAGCGTTATTGAATCGCCAGCTCCACTGGGTTTAATATATCACAATCCGGAAGTTCCTACTTATGAAGAAATCCGACATAGTAGGGCTCCCAAAATAGATAGAGATGAATATTTAAAAAGGTTGGGAAAACTATTAGATAAGTTTGCGATCCAATAAAGATAGGTACAAATTATGGAAATTCAATTAAAGAGTGCAATTACTAGCTTTTGGGATGAAAAACTCACCATTCTACAAAACAAAATAAGCCAATCAGTACAAGCCATGGATGATATGCTTGCAGTTGACGCTCATTATAAATATGAACGCTCGGATAAAAAAAGAATTGGAAAAGCTCTAGGAGAATTTGGTTCTAGCGGCATCGATTCCAATAAATTGGCCCAAATTTTTTCCTCCAGCCATCAACAAAAAACTCAAGACTCGATCCGTATAGATAGAATCCAAAAGATTCATAAACAATTAAAGGATCTACAAAAAGAGTTTTTAGAGAATCCACCTCAATGTACTTTTCTTTCTGTCCAAGATGAAATCGTTTCTATTTTGAAACAATTCGAAGACAATATGACTTCTTTGAGTAATGCTTTTAGTTTACTTCGAAGAGCCGAATTGGAAATGAAGGCCAAATATGAACCCCAACTTCATGACAAATTTTATCAGGATTTCAACTGGAAAAATTTACATAACCCTGAGATGAGTTTATGCCCACCCTTTATAGTAATGGTGGGAATCAAAGATTTGGAAAATCAATTTATCGGACAATTAATTGGTTTATTAGCCAGCGGTAAACCCATAAAGTGTTGCGTTCTTCAGCCCGGCTTCAGCTCTCATCATGGCGAAACCGGCAGAGAAACCGCATTAAAATCCTATCCTGATATAGGATTCTTAGCTGTTGCTTTACGTAATGTATATGTTCTCCAGAGTTCCTATGCATTAAACGATCACCTTTTCGACGGGATAAAAAATGGGTTATCTTCTCCCAGGCCGACATTATTTTCAATCTTTCATTCTGCCGAAGAAGAGGAAGTTGATCTTTCCTTGGCTCACAAAGCCTTAAAATCAAGAACTTTCCCCCATTATAATTTCGATCCCGACATAAGCACTAATTTTGTGGCCTGTTTGGATCTCACAATCAACCCAAATCATACTGAAAGATGGTCTGCTGAAACCCTTACCTACCAATCTAAATCCGAGGGTCATAGTAAAATGGAAATCCCCATGACTTTTGCTGACTATGCTTTTAATGAAAAATCCTTTAAGGACCAGTTTATACCTATTCCTGAAGGTTCTGATAAATTAGATTTTATAAATATTAGTGAATATTTATGCTTAACATCTAAAGAGCGAACTAAAAAAATTCCTTTTGTTTACTCCTCTGATCAACAGAGTCATTTAACCAGATACATTCCCTCCAAATTTATTATTACTCAATCTATGGATAAAATGCACCTCTGGAGATCTCTTCAAGAATTATCAGGAATACATAATCCCTACATAATTGAGAATCAAAGAAGAATTAAGGAAGAGCTAGAACAAGATAAAAAACAAACCATAGATGCATTAAAATCCAGGATGGAATCTAAATTAATTGAAAGAGAAAAAAAGGCTATTACATTAGCTATGAAACATTTGGCCGCCAAATTAACCGGTTTAGAATCTTCAGATGCTCCTTTAATACTTCCTTCTAAGAGGCCCCCAGATATTTCAACAGAAGTAGAGCCTGAGCCACCACCAGTCAGCCCCAAAGAAGAGATTGAAGAGGTTATACAGACTCAAGAAACCAGTGATGAAGTCTGGATTGAAACAGCTCTTTGTACCAGTTGTGATGAATGTACTAAAATTAATAAAAATATTTTTGTTTATAACGATGATAAAAAAGCGATCGTGAAGGATCCCAAAGGAGGTCCTTTTAGAGATATAGTAAGGGCTGCCGTAAAGTGTTCAGCTAGTATCATCCACCCCGGAAAGCCACAAGATCCTAACGAGAAAAATTTGGAAAAATGGATTAAACGAGCCGAAGAATTTCAGTGATAAAGTACTCCTTACAGATAAGATAATAGAATAAATTAATATTACTCAGTGCAATTTATCAACGGGAAAAGTTAAGGTAAATTTTGTTCCCTTTCCATAATCACTCTCAACTAAAATTGACCCTTTATGCTCCTCAACAATATTTTTGGATATAGACAATCCCAACCCAGTTCCCTTACCTGTTTCTTTGGTAGTAAAGAAGGGATCAAATATGTTGCTTTTAGCTTCCTCGGGTATACCAAGAGCATTATCACTGTAAATAACTTTTAGAGTTTCCCCTTCACAGGAAGTTGAAATAGTTATTTGTTTCTTTCTACCCTCTCCAAGTTCTTCAAAGGAATCTCGACTATTAACCAATAAATTCTGAAAAACGCTTTCAAGTTTGTTCATGTCTCCCCAGATTTGGTCCATAGAATCAGAAAAAATTATCTTTATAGATATTCCTCTAAATTCGAGCTGAGTTCTTAAAAATTCCAAAGCATAATTAATGGGCTTAGATATAGGAAATTTTTTCCAGTCCTCATTTTTACTTTCTCTAGCAAAAGTACGTAGGTGATCAATAATCTTTTTCATGCGCCACGATGCCCTATTGATCTTTTCGGCTCTTTCCTCAATTTTAGCAGGCTCATCTTTACCTATTTTCAATAATTGCGAATATCCCATAACTGCCGTCAAAGGATTATTTAATTCATGAGCTACTCCAGAAGCAAGAGTCCCAATAGAAGCCAGCTTAGCTGATTGAATCAACTGAGATTGCATTTGATCTTTATCATTTAGGGCTTGTTTACGTTCTATAATTCCGGCCAATGTATCAGCTATGGCTTGTAAATATAATTCCTCTTTCTCATCTTTCTTATGACCCTCTTTTAAGTAAATATTAAGAACCCCTAAAACCTTATTACTAGAGATGATAGGAACACAATAATGTCCATGGGGAGTAATCTCGTCAAATGTAATTGTATGCCTATCATCAATGCAACCGGCATAAATTATCTTTTTGCTTTCTGCGGCTTGCCCACACAGACATTGACCCCATTTAATCTTGGCGCATTTAGTTCTTAAAGGATCTGAAATCTTTTTGAAAGTTTTTAAAACCAGTGACTTAGAATCTTTGTCGGCTAAAAAGATACATCCGAACTGTTCAAAAGGGGTAATATCAGAAGAGGTTATTACTTCAAACGATTGCTCCAGTAGTTCACTTAAAGATAAATTCTTAATAGATAATTGAAGTAATGAATATAATATCTTATGTAATTCATTAGATCTCTTTAAATCAGTGTGTGCATTTTGTAATTCTTTATTTTTCTTTGTAAGGTGTTCCGAATAAGCTTCAAGTTCTTCACTTTTAGCCTTCAATTCTTCAGATATCCAAAAATACTCCTCTTCAATTTCCTTAGAGGATAAATTACTTGTATTAGTTTCTACAGAATCAATGTTCAAACCGGAAATTTTTGACAATACCTTTATGATTTGTAAAATTATTTTTTTCATTTTTACTTTAATAAACCGTTAAACCAAAAGTGTGTTATAAATTGAAGATCTTTCCCTCATCAACCAAATTAAGCGTATTAGATTTAAACTTATTAGCTTGTATCAAAAATCTCTCAGCTATTTTTTTATCAATGTATTCTCGTAAAAATATAATTACTGAAAAGAATAACGGGGTTCCCAAATACCCCCCTCCAATTCCAAAGACAGATTTCACATTATATTCTTGCACAAAATCTTGTGCTGGAATAATCTTACGATTAAGGTGATCAACTGCTGTTTGTGCATCAGGAACATAAAATACTCCCGCCATGCTACCACTAGTTTTTTGCACAACTGAAGTATCATAATCCAACCAATCTATTTTAGCTTTAAGTTCCCTCAATAATTGCGACATCATCGGTATCTTATCCACAAAATCCTTAGTTGCCAAAGGAATACCCATATGCCCTCGCGATTTGAAACGATCGTTCCATTCCGGCATAACCCCTCTAGTTCCTAAAAGGGATAGGATAAGAGTTTGTTCTTTGATTGATTCAGTAATATTTGACGATTCTGCTAAATTTACCACAATTTCCTTATTAAACTCAGGAAGCTCCTTAAATGGAATGGTCATGAAAAATCGCGATAAAACGATTGATTCATCTAAGTTTTCATACAAGACCGACATATAATTCTGGGCAGCCTCTTCTAAAGTAGAACTCCCTTGTATTCGATCAGTGATTTTATTATTTAAACCAACGATATCCTGAGAACTATATGAGCTAAGTAAAGCCATCATACTTCCTATTTCTACCTAAAATCCGATACGCTGCCAATGCAGCACCGCATCCATTGTCGATATTTACTACAGTTATACCAAGAGCACAGCTAGCTAACATAGCATCTAAAGCCGCCCTGCCATTTTTGGCCACACCATAACCTATACTAGTGGGAACAGCAATAACCGGTTGAGGAGCTATTCCTCCCACAACTGAAGCTAATGCGCCTTCAAATCCAGCAATACAAATTATCACATCTGCAGTTGAAAGTTCGGGCCATGCTTCCTGCAACCTATGGATACCAGCAACACCTTTATCTAAAAAAGTTATATAATCAAGCCCCAGAAAGCCCAGTGTTTCTTGCACTTCACAAGCTATCATAGTATCAGAGGTTCCGGCTGAAAGTATTCCTACTAAACCTGATATAGTTTTGGGAATAGTAAATTGCATCACAAAACTTCGAGCATTGGAATTATATTTACCTTCCGAGAAATTCTTGCAGAGTTCTTCTCCTTTGTCTTTTTGTAGTCTAGTGATCAAACATGCACATCGTTTTTCATTATATTGTCCAACTATATTGACCAATTGATCGATGGTCTTGTATTCACCATAAATAATCTCTGGAAAGCCTTGACGTGCTGTACGATCAAAATCTATATGAATATCATTCATGTAAACTCCGATTTAATTTCCCTGATTTATAACCTTCTAGATCAATCTCTATTCCTGAGAAACCAAATTCTTTAAAATCATGATCAAGTTGGGTTTTTAAACTAATCAAGCGTTTTATATCATCTTTATTAACTTCTATACTAGCAATATCATTTAGGTGACGCACACGAACAATTTTAAAGCCCAATGATTCAATGTAAGATTCTGCGGATTCTATTTGTTTCATTTTACTTGCAGTAATAAACTGACCATAAGGAACTCGAGAACTTAAACATGGTGAAGCTGGTTTATCCCAAATTTCAAGCTTAAAATGCTGTAAGTTAGGCCTGAACCCCACCTTGACTCCATTTATTTGAACTAATTTAATC
>CAZJDM010000078.1:0-20653 GCA_964544765.1 uncultured bacterium | reverse complement strand
TCTCAAGATGATTCTTGTTGGTATGAATTACAAGGTAAGGGAAGTAATGGAAAGACTATTTACCTTGAGCTTGATCGAGATGAAGAACTGATATTAGATGTTAGTATTCGTACTAATTTATCACTAAATGATCTGAATATTACTAAACAAGATTTAGAAATTATTGATGAAGATGAAAGCGGAAAAATCAACTTTGAAGGCAACACTTATAATTACGTTGATTCCGATGATGCCGTCTTTTACCAAGATAGTGACGAAGATGATGGAGAAGAGTTTTATTATTTCGATTTTATCAACAAACAAAACAATTACATTCTCAGTATAAGCATAGGTGATAGAGGTTCACCGGAAGTAACGCTATCACAAAGATTAAGGGAAGATCAGATAGAAGTATATAGCTTAACCAACGATGATAAAGTATAATATTAACGCGATGAGCAGGTTTTGCCTTTCGCGTGTTAAATCGATGAATCGTTATAGAGAGGTATTTTGATGAGCATTATTGAACTTGGGCAAAGTGTAATTTATTTAATAGAAGTAGTTGCCTTTGTCTTTCTGGGAAAATGGATTTTGGGATTAATCGCCAATTATTCTATCAAAAATGAATTTACCCAAAAAGACAATTTAGCAATATGTGTTTCATCGGTAGGTTATATGGCTGGCATATCCATCATAGCTACATCTGCCGCTAGTGGAGAGGACCTTCCATTTCTAATAAACCTGATGGAAATAGCTACTTATGGTGGTTTGGGCATAGCTCTTTTGCTGATCTCAAGACTAATCAACGACCGTTTTATCTTAAGAAAATTCTGCATTCGCAAAGAATTATTGGAAGACAAAAACGCTGGCACTGGAGCGGTATTATTTGGGACCTATATAGGTTCAGCTTTCTTAATAGCTGGAGCCACAGTTGGAGAAGGAGGAGGGCCTATTACAGTTATAGCGTTCTTTCTACTTGGACAAATTATAATGATACTTTTTTCTCATATTTACCAAATTATCACCCCCTTTGACTTACATGACGAAATTGAAAAAGATAATGTTGCTGCCGGAGTTGCTTTTGGAGGTACCTATATTGCTATTGGAATATTGCTATTTAAAGCTCTACAAAACGACTTTATTGGATGGTCCGAAAACTTGATTACTTTTGGATTCTATAGTTTATTGGGGTTAGTCTTACTACCCATGATCCGCTTTTTCTTTGTCCATTTCTTTGTATCGGGCGTTAATTTAAATGATGAGATATCTAAGGATCAAAACGTTGGAATTGCGATAATAGAAGCAACTATGAGTATATTGGCTTCTACATGGATTTATTTTTTAATCTAAAGGATGGAACTCTATGTATGAATTTCGTTGGGGACGAGTTATAGCTGTAATATTATTATTATTTTTTCTTTCTTCTTTTATGCGATGCGGAACTGGTTATTACGGTGGGCACGGTGGATACGGTTATGGGGGAGGTGGATTTCTTGGTACAGCGCTAGGCTTCATGGGGGGATACGGTTTAGGTCGCATGTCTTCAGGAGGTAACCGACAACGAGGTTTTACCAACAGATCTTCTAGACGCGGTAGCTTTGGAGGGTTTGGTCGCAGAGGCGGTGGGTTCGGTTTTGGTAAGTAATAGTAAAAAACCTTTAATATTATTACTTTCCGTTTTCATTATCAGCTTCTGTGCCCTCATTTACCAATTACTAATAGGTAGTGTCTCATCCTACTTTCTGGGAGATAGTGTTAAGCAATTTTCTTTAACCATCGGCTTTTTTATGGCCGGCATGGGATTAGGTTCCTATTTATCACGATTAATAAAGAACAAACTCTTAATCAATTTTATTCATATTGAAATCTTATTAGGATTATTGGGAGGAATCTCAATCCCTTTATTATATGCTTCTTTCTCTTATACGTACTCTTTTCAAGGTCTAATGATTACTTTAACCCTTCTGATCGGTACATTAATTGGATTTGAAATTCCACTTCTTACCCGTATATTATCCAGCACCTATAAGTTGCAATTTAACCTTTCCAATGTACTCACTCTTGATTATTTAGGAGCCTTAATCGCCACTATTTTATTTCCCTTCATTATATTACCCGCATTTGGTACTTTTCGTACCTCATTGATATTTGGATTTTTTAATTTAGCTACTGGCTTTTTTACCTTTTACGTTTTTCGTAAGGATATCGAAGGTAAAAAACATCATATTATCTGGTTTTACTCGATTATTTTCAGCACTATCCTGGTTCTAGGAATTTTCTTTTCATCTTTCTTGCTCCAGTATTGGAACGACACGGTATTCCGCCATAAAGTAGTTTTAGCTAAACAATCTAAATACCAGCAAATAGTTCTGACCGCCAAAAATAGTTTAATTAATCTTTACTTAAACGGACATTTACAATTCTCTTCCTATGATGAATACCGATATCATGAAGCATTGGCAACACTGCCTGGCACCTTGGCTCCAATAAGAAACAAGATACTTATTCTAGGAGGAGGAGATGGTCTAGCTGTCAAACAATTACTGAAATTTAAAGATATTCAATCTATAACACTCGTAGACATCGATCCCGAAATTACTAAAACCGCTCAAGATCATCTTATATTAACCAAGTTAAATGACAACTCGCTTAATGATCCCAAAGTTAACATTGTAAACGATGATGCTTTTTCCTTTTTACTTAATTCTAAGGATAAATATGATCTGATTATCGGAGATTTACCCGATCCCAGTACCGTCTCACTGGCTAAACTATATAGTGTCCAATTTTATAGGATGATATTAAATAGACTCAATAGCAAAGGTATATTCGTCACTCAAGCTACTAATACCTTTTCAGGCAAAGAAGCCTTCTGGTGCATTGAAAAAAGTATAAAGGCTGCTGGTTTCAACTATACTTACCCTTATCATTTACATATACCTTCTTTTGGAGAATGGGGATTTGTATTAGCCACTGCTCACCATCCAATCGATCTAAATATATCTTTAAATGTACCCACCAAATTTTTAACCCCCGACATTGTTAATTCACTGTTTTATTTCCCTAAAGATTTAATAGCAAACGAGCAAACAATAAAAGTATCTTCCTTAGACTCTCCGCGAGTATTACAATATTACCTCAAAGGCTGGAAACATTGGAACTAGTTGATCATCATACCACAATTGATACCATAACTAAGCAGTTATCGCTTAACATAACACGATACTTTGCAAATTCCCCAACCTCAGTTTCTCCCGATAAAATATCTGCTCAACCAAGTAAAACGTCTACTCAACCTGGCAAAACATCCGTTCCATTAGAAGCTAAAAGACTGTTTCATGGTAGGGGAGGTTATTTTCTTGCAGCTTCTTTTATTAATATTGATTTTTATCCTCCCGTTATTTTAATGGTCACTTATCGGGAAACGCCTCCTTCAATCATACAAAGTTTGAGCCACTATCTCCAAGAAAACTTAAAGGAGCAAATAAAAGGTATTGTCTTACAAAAGAGATATCTCAAACCTGTTCAAAACGAAGTTATCCTGGGTACTATCCCAAAAGAAAGTTTTTTATGGGAGGATGGATCAAAATATTATTTAAACTTTGGTGATAATCAAAATATTGGCTTTTTTTTAGATACCAGAGTCGCCCGAAAATATGTAAAAGAAATTTCTTCAGGTAAAAACGTTCTTAATTTATTTGCTTATACTTGTTCCTTTTCTATAGCGGCACTAAGTGGAGGGGCTAACTTCGTCTATAATATAGATAAAAAACGATCCTTTTTAAGAATTGGGCAAAAAAACCATTCTTTGAATTCAATTGCTCCCTATAAAGCTCATTTTATTTCAGGAGATGTTTTTAATTGTATAAAAAAAATTAAATCAAAAGGACCTTTCGATTTAATTATCATTGATCCGCCTACCAACCAAAAAGGTAGCTTTAACGTTATTAAAGATTACCCCCGATTGATCAAAAAGCTAGTTCCTTTATTATCCCCAAATACAAACATTATAGCCTGTTTGAACGCTCCGTTCTTAAACAATGAATTTCTCCTTAGTTTATTTGAAAAAGAGTTACCTGACTATTACCCCATTAAACAACTACCCTCCCCCGAAGATTTTCCTAATTTAAATGAAGAACAAGGATTAAAGGTGATTCATTTTAAGGCACACAGCTTAGTTAATCAGTCATAAGTTGCTCAATGATATTTTCACTTAATACGATATAATCTTGACAAGTAGTAGAGTCCCTGATTTTTCTAATCAATCTACGAGCAAATTTTCTTTTGCCATATCTAAAAAAATATTTCGTATACTCTATTCTGTATATACAAGATTGGGGATCTTTTTTGGGAAAAGTTGCTCCTATATAAATAATTGCATCAACATAATTTTTTTCTTTAATAAGTTCAACTCCGTTTCTAAATAGATCATTCTTTAGTAATTCTTTGTCAAAAATACCTTCATCAAGACCTCCAGTTGGTGGTTTTGGCACGGGCTTAACTACTTTTTTAACTTTTATTTGCGGTTTACTTTTCTCTTCCTTTTTAACTTTTATTTGCGGTTTACTTTTCTCTTCCTTCGGCGGTCTATAAACATAAGAACTCTCTGGTTTAGCGCGCCAAACAAACTTACGATTGGGGCCAATTTTTTTAGGAGGTTTCTTCTTTTCAACCTTCTGGACCTCTGCTTTCATACCGCTTGACCAATCTTTACGTTCTTCAACCGGAAAAGTCGGAGGTTTTTTCTTAACCTCACTTCTATAAGCAATACATTTGGTCAACAAGTCCTTAAACTTGTTTCTGGGCATCTCCAAAAAAGGATCCACCAAGAATAATTGCAACCCTAGAAGTAAAACCAGCATCACTGTTCCTGGAATTACAATCGATAGACTATCCAAATACTTTCCTAATTTGTTACTAGGAGTTAAAACAATTTGATCTGCCTTAACCCGTAACTCTCCTCTAACACCTCTTAAAACAAGAGTGTGAATAAATAAATCATGTAATGTTCTCTTATCCTCATCCGAAAAAGTGATAAACACGCCTATAAAAGAACTCAAAATGGTCAAAGGCTTAAAAATTATCTCTCTTATGGCAACTACAAGTACTGGCAATTGGATAATACAATAATTATATCTTCTTCTTACTACCCTTAATCCAAAAATCTTTTTCCCTGGCGTCCAACCATAAGCGCATAGAGGAGTTATGAAATAAAACAGGTACCAAATAATATAGACAGGAAGGATCGAGGCTGAAATATCTGGAACCTTGTCCCAAATTAAAAAAAAGAATAATTTGATCGGTAGAAAAAGGAGCCATAGAATATTAATGGAAATAATTATATCAATTATGGTAGCCCAAACACGTATCCATATTCCAGCTTTCTCATAACCACCTAGAAAGACCGTTTTCTCATTTGATGTTCCAAGACTATCTTTTTGTGAGGTATGCTGATCCATCTTTTTTATGGTTCTTTAAATTGTTCTTGAAAAAGATTAAATATTTTACACTTTATTGATATTTTAACATTTATCTAATTTAATTGGCAAGTTTTGTGGCTCTCCTCACCACAGATTAGCACCTACAGTAAATACAAATAAATCAAGATCACAATTGAAGATTTTGAAACAGAGAATATTGACAAAGATACTTTTTTTATATATTGAACAATTTATTGAGATAGCAATAAGTTTAATTCAATTTTTTTATATGAAATGCATATACATTTCGTTATATCATTTCATTAGTAAGTTTATTAATTTAGTAAAATTGATAGAAACGGAGTGTCAATATGAGACAATACAGAAAATTGTTAAATAAGATTGTAATGTCACTATTTATTATGTCCTACACTTCCAACATGCTGGGTCAAAGTCAGATAGATAAATATAGAGAATGGACAAATAGATTTGATCTAAAGCAATTTGGTTCAATAAGTAGATTTTTAAAATTAGACTCTCAATTTTTAATAAAGGTTAACCCTACCTTTATTGGCAACCAATTTTACTTATTTGGTAGGTACAATAGAGAATCTTTTACCAATGTTAGGAATACGGTAACTAGTGTTAATATTCTCACTAATGTCACTACTAATCCCAATGTTTTTAGTAATACAACATGGGGTCCAATTATCACTGAAGATATCGACATCACAAATATTTTAGGGACATCTACTGAATCTGCCCCTAACTGGATAGCCGACAGGGCAAACTATTTAGAATTGACCTTTGGTATGACTCCAGCAGACTCATTAGCTACCGCAGTAGGTGATAGAATTACTTGTGAAAGTGTTGGTGCCGATTGTAGTAATTATGGACTTTCTACAAGTTATGACTTGGATATTCATACAGCAGAATTTGATGTTACCCATCCCGCTACTAGTGAAACTACCACTAGTAATGAAGGACCTTTTGTAACAACAGAAACAGATGGAAACACTGTGATTACCAGAACTACTAATAGAGAAGTGACCACAACAAATACCCGTGTTACTACAGATCATGTCATTGAAGATGCTTCCGTGGATACTTTTACCAATGCCAAAGATGCTGAAGGGGGTGCCACAGGTACAGTTGATACAGAAACAAGAGAAGATACAATAGGAACCAGAGACATAGACCCAGAAACAACCACAACAACATCCGAAAAAACTACTGAAACAACCGAAGAAAGAAGAACTACTACCACCGAAACCATGGTTCGTAAAAAAGCTCGGTGGAAACTAGACATATCACCTATGCTCTATATTGATGCCAATTCACCTAAGTATGTTATGAGTCTAGATACTCATTTTAAATCGGTAAATAGCTGCCTAAAAACAGATCAAGGTAGACAATACACCATACAAACATCCGTACAAGGAGAAAGATGTCAAATTAAATCCCCTGCACGCTTAAAAAAAAGTAATCAGAATGGTTGGTACAGAGTTGTTTATATTAATTCATTAACTGTTGGCTTAGGTGCGGCTTTAAATATTTACAGAGAGAATGCCAGTGGTATAATGCGTGGGTTGAACTTTTTTGCCGGCATGATGCCAGTTAATAATTCAGTTTATGTTTCAGATAGAAAAGTACGTGGTTTGCGAGCCGCTAATAACAGTCCATCACTAAGTCTACCTTATGATACCAGATTATTAAATGACTGGAAACCTTTTGATAAGGTCACATATAGTACGTCTGGTGGAGTTATGTTTGTTGCCGGAGTGAATGTCTATGGAGTTTTATCTTTTGGCGTTAGTACTATGAATTCAGAAAATTCCAAAAGATATCTAGCTAATGGTAATTGGTCAGTAACTGTACAAAAGGTTTCAGATAAAATAGTCTATGCTCAGGTAGTTAATACTAGCTTGAATTCCGTTAGTAGGTTTATGGGGATAGGCCCAGCTAATCTCTCAAAAACAAATATTAAGAAAACTGATATTAGTTTCTCCTTTATGTATGATCTAAGTAAGAGAAATGCACGAAACGCGTTTAAACAATTATTAATAGGAAAGGTCGATCTATCACAAAATTTAGCCAAAAATAAAAGTATAAAAAGTGTAATAGCGATTGAAGACAATGAAATGTATACCCAGGGAACTATAAATGGATCATCATTTTCTATGGGATCAGTTATAGCATTAGGAGCGGTGGCCCTTGGCGCCGCTCCGGTAGTCGGTTTAGGAATATCCGTTGTCTCTTTTTTACTACCCAACGGTACTACATCCCAAGCTAAGCTTTACACCAAATCAAATAGCTTTTATCACCCTGATGGTACTAAAAACGATGTTCACTTTGGTGCCTATGTCGTAAATAGTCAAGGTCGCTTTCCTTTACTTAGTCAAGAAGAGTCCCTTTCTTACGGTTTTTTTGGCGCTTCCTATAATATAAAATCCAAAACGAATCGAGTAAAAAAAGCAGGGATGTTTGGACAAATAGGTTGGTCCTATAAAAATACCGGAGCTACTAATTTTTCCTTTAACGAATCAATTCGTAAGCTTATACGACATACTGGGCTAAAAGATAAACTCGATGTAAGGACCGTCGGACATGAGGACCTCGGTTCTGTGCAAATAGATTTCGCACTTAGGATCGATGAAACCGCAACCCAGTTTTTATTACAAAGAAATGCCGATAAATACTTCGATAAATCTGCCTCAGAATTTATGAGAGCCTATTTTAATGGCATTATTAGAGACCATAATCCGAAATTATCCTTAAGAAATTTATATGACCCTGTTTACGGTTTTACAGATGTAAATCTATTTTCCAAGGAAAAAAATTATTCTGATATTTGTAGAGAATATGTAAGCGAGAACGATACGATGGGAACAAGTGGTGGAGCAGGAAATTCCGCCAACCCTCTTCGTTTAACAAGATGCTTTGATGCAATAAAAACAGAAACTGAAAGAGCCATAGTCAAACTAAAAGAATCTCTATCTTCTATGAGATATTATAGGGACCAAAGAAATAAAAGAGAATTCGTTAAAAGCTACGCCTTATTTGGTAAAGAGATGTTAACAAATCAATTTGTTTTCCAATCTGTTTTTCAACTAGTAAAAGGACGGGGTGCCAGCGCCAAATATACAGTTAGCGGTGCTAATATAAAAACCTATGATATCAAGTTAGATTGGACCCCTTATGTACATGAATGAAAATTCAGCCTTCAAAAAATTTTGATTTTAAAAGTCTCATCTCAATATTCGCATCAGTATTTTAAGAGTGATTTGCATAAGTATTCCATGTTGGAGTATATTCTTCCGCTTGATTACCCCAACAATACCAATTTTCTTTTTTTCCTCTAGCAAAAAGTTCAATAAAAGGGCCAGGGCTGCATGCTTCAATAATCTCATATTGTTCATCAGGCTTTCTACTATGCTCCTTTTTTTGAGAACTTATAATGTTTTCTTGACTACGACCTGGTTGTAAAGTTCTAGCATTTTTTCCTTTAATACCAAATAAAATTACTTCAGTAACATTCCTAAAATAAAATCCGACTCCTCTTCTGTCCGGCCCGCCATCTTTTCTTATTTTGTACCAGATTAGATTAGTTTTGTAAGTAAACCCCCAACTTTTTAGAACATCTAAACCTTCAGCTAATAAGGCATTAGGAACCCATAAATACAAATGGGCGGTGTCATTTGTTATGGCAGATACAGGCAGTTGTTTAATATCATCTAACTCCATCGTAGAATAACGATTCAATCGTTTATGTTCTGGAGCCATCTTTCCAGTTCTGTTGGAGAACTTCCAAGGAGGGTCCGCTAAAATCGTTGAAAACTTTCTATTTGCTGTAAATCCTAAAAGATCTTTATTCACATCCATTATTAGTCCTCTACGTATAATTTAAAGGATCTTTGTTATTCCATTCGATTTCTAATGCGACTCCGTTTTTATAGCAAATCAGTATCAGACCATGAAATAAATGTAAATCAACACTAGCAAATTACATTTTAAAAAGTTCTAAAGTTTTACCTTTTGGTAAACAAAGTAAACCAAAACTTTTTAGTTTTTACCAAAAAATTTACCTGGTTTTTATTTTTCAACCCATTTAAAGCTTTATAGCGCCTATATATAAGTCATCACACCCCCTCTTATTCTTATTGGCACGTTATGTGCATAATCTCCAAACAGAATCGTTTTTAAAATTTTTTTACTACTTTAACAAAAGGAGCTTGTTATGAAAAAGAAGATTTTAACCCTAGTAATCATGCTACTAGCAGTATCCACCTCAGCATTAGCTGATGATCTTTATTTAGGAGATCCAATAGTGAGAGGAACAGGATGTCCAAGTGACACTGTATCAGCAACGCTCAGCCCTGACGGGAAACAACTTAGTATCTTATTTGATAACTATTTTGTTGAAGCTGGAGGCAATGGAAGGAGATTTGATCGTAAGAGTTGTAATGTCGCGATCCCAGTACATGTTCCTCAAGGATACAGTGTATCAATCTTCCAGGTAGATTATCGTGGATACACAAATGTTCCTAGAAGAGGATATGGAAGATTTAACGTAGAATACTTCTTCGCCGGTAGAAGAGGTCCTAGAATGTCCAAACGTTTTAGAGGAGGAACAGAAAATGATTTCACTTTTACAAATCGATTGGCAGCTCATGCTCTAGTTTGGTCAGCTTGCGGTGCTGATGTAAACCTACGAACAAATTCTAGTATGTTTATTCGCACCAACAGACGTTATGATGACGCTTATGCCTCTGTAGACAGTTTAGATATTGACAGCGGTATAGTTTATCATATTCAATGGAGAAGCTGTTACTAATAATTAACTGAAATAGGAAGAGGTTTTTAACATCCTCTTCCTAAATCTTCTAAGGATGGGAGACACGTCATGAACAAATTAATACTACTAACAATAATGACATTTACTTTAAAAATTACTTCAGCGCCTATCAACCTTTCAGCAGACTCTATTGTTGTTTCCCCAAATGAAGAGCCTATAGAAATAAGTGATAATAGCGTAATACTCGAAAATGATGATTTAAATAATGAAAACAATAATAATGAAGACACTGATGAAAATGAAATAGATTTACAAGAAGAAGAGGAGGAAACAACTCCTGAGGATGAAGAAATAGAAGAAGGAGAAGTGACAATTCCGGAGGAAGAAGAAATAGAGGAAGAGGAAACTACAACTCCTGAGGAAGAAGAAGAGGAAGAAATAGAAGAAGAAACAACTCCTGAGGAAGAGGAAGCTGAAGAAGAGGAAAATAAATTCCCATTGGATTTGATAATTGACTCCGTTGATATTAGAGGAAATGGTTGTCCACAAAATTCGATTAAAGCTATGGGAGAATTTGACCAGAATCACTTATTTTGGCTTTTTGATGAATATAAAGCCTTGGCTGGAGGAACATCAAATAGACGTATGACACGTAAAACGTGCAATATAACTATTGGAATTCAGGTTCCACAAAATTACAGCATCGGTTTTTATTCTAAGGTTATTTGGGGAAGATCAGAGATTCCTAAGAATGGAACCGGTAAAGTCACAATAAAGCAATTTTTAGTTGGTCAAACAGAAGGATTGAAAAAAGTTAAGACCTTTACTAATGAAAAGATGGAAAACTTTCATCTCAAGATTGAACCAGACCAGGACAATATAAGCTGGACCGGGTGCGGAAAAAGTACCAATCTTAGAATTAACACCAATATTTTGGTAAAAACTAATTCACTTAAGGAACCAGCTACTATTTCGGTAGGCGGTTTATTTGCGTATCATTTGAAATTCAAACGTTGTGATTAAATATCAAAGCATTTGGCCAAAATACAATAACCTGGTCAAATGCTTTTCTTTCTTTAAACCTTCCATATAGTTATTCAGGCCACCCAGCATCAAAGTAATATGTTCGTTCCCATAAATTTTTGGCTACCTTACGATAACTTTCCTGGCATATTGTGCCCGCCTTCATTACGCTCTTTAGTAATGAACGGCACAGTTTTTGTTGTCCATAGCGATAAAAAGCCTGAGCATATTTAATTCTCGCAACACATGAACTCGAGTCACTAATTGGATAAACCGCATTAATATAGGCGATTGCTTTTGGATAATCGCGCCTTTGAATAATTTTCAAACCTACTTGAAATAACTTTTTTTTCTTTAAAAGCTTAGGATCTAATTTTAAAGATTTTTCTAACTTAGAAATAGACATCTCTTTTTTCTTACTACTCCTATCAGTCTTAACACTCTTACCAGTCTTAACGCTTTTATCTAAAGCAATTTTTTGTTTACCACTTTTATCTATGACTGGAGGAGGAGGTTCGTGTTTAGGAATGGCTCTTGCCGCTAGAGCTTTCCTGCGCCTTCTAACAACACGTCTGCTTTTTCTTTTTGATGGTGGAGTCTGTTGAACTACATCGGTACCATAATATTGATTATAAACGTCCATCCCCAAGTAAACAATACCAAGTCCTAGTCCTATTATCAGAATAAAAGCCAACGCTGATTTTAGATTTGTTCCTTTGGGTGTTAAATCAGCTTGTTTGGTTTGCGTTGGTTCAATTCCTTTCTCAGGAATTTTTTTTAATAAAGAGTCCGAAACATCTATTTCTTGATCAATATCAGTAATTCTAATAGATTTACCTTTCACTCCTTGAATCACCAATGTTTCCGCTATCAAGTCATGTAACGCACGTTTATCCCGAAACATTGCCATAAGGTAGCCAATCAATAAAGTCAAGTCAGAAACTAATTTACCGACAACCTCTCGCAGAAAAATTTGTTTATAAGTTAAATTAGTCGTAAAATTGATATTAATGATCTGCAAACTAAAGATTTTCTTACCTATAGTTCTTCCCCAATACCTTAGAGGAAATAGGAAATAGAAAAAATATATCAAAACTGCCACTAATGTACTGATTATAATTATCCACAGTTCTGATACCGGCATCAGCGAAGCTATCAAGGTCATAAATAATTTGGTTATTATCCCATTTATAGCAACATCAACAACTAGAGCATAAAATCGTTTCCAAAATCCAGCTCTCGGATATTGCCTAAGATCGACCACTTGTTGATGAAATTTAGTAACACTTATATAATCGAAGCTCTCATAATCAATGTTTTCATGATCAACTCCCCTAGAGTTCACTCCCTCATGACTATCACCTTGGTGATGATCATCATTTAATGATTTTCCTTCCCAAAATTCTTCTTCTATTTCATCATTTGATTGTATTTTTATTTCATCCATATCACACCATACACCTTAAACAACAAGTCTTCCCATTTTGGCTTGACCAAGAATTTTTCTAACAGCGGGATGAATATGAGAAGATGCAAATCTTTCTAAAGGATCATTGAATTCTTCTTTTTGTGTCATCCCATTAATCAAACTCTTTAAAGTGTTAAAAATACTAGGAGTATTTATTGAATGAGGATACTTTTGAACGTAATAGGCATAGAATCTCAAAGCCACTACATACTCATTATGATCCAACGCATAATCCCCTATTTTAATTATGGTCATTTGTTCTATATCCGGTAAATATTCTACAAAACTCATCTCAATTGGTATGTAATTGAGGTGTTCAACCAGCTCTTGCAATTTATTGTTCCGAAACAGTTCTTCTGTAAGAGTAACTAGATTAGTCTTAATTTTCGTTAAAATATTTTCCTTATGCGTCACAGAGGTTAATCTATCTAGAAAATCCTTAATTAATATCCATCGGATCTGTACATTTTCGGGATTATATTTCAAAATCTCCTCATAAAGAGCATCCTTCTCTACAAATTCAACTATTTCCTTGGTTTTCATATACAAACTATATTCATACGGATACCTAAAGGGCCACGGCGCCCAATGAAAAGCTTTAATCACTATAGCTGCTATAACACCAAAACTCATACCTCCGATATGAGCCAGATGTGCTATACCCGTCCCATGATTAGTGTATGATCCGTATGCATAAACTACTTCTGTAAGAAGATACATAAAGGGAAACCAATACAGAACTTTCACACTAAAGGTTTTAATTATTCCCATAATAATCAGCATTTTCATCCTAAAACGATAATAAAAAACAAAGAACATACCCATAACAGCGCTTACATTTGCTGACGCTCCAATTATTACTCTATCCCCTTCCATAAACCGACTGGCATATAAATATAATCCAAACATGCCTCCTAGTAAGTAACATAAGAAAAATAACAACCGCTTCATTCGTAATTCAACGTAAATACCAAAACAAATCAAACCGATGATATTGGAAATTAAATGAATTAAACCGCTGTGCAGAACAGAAGCTTTTAATACGGCCAATATGGTATGATTTTGAGATGACAGCATATCATTTGTTTTATATAAGTTTTGTAAATCAATAGACATCGCTTCTTTTGCTACTAAATACTGTGGATAAGTATCTAATTCTTTAATTTCTTTATCTTCTACACTAAACTTTCGATAAAAAGATCGAATCAATTCTTTACTTGCTTGGTTTTGTTGTTGCTCATTTTCCGGTAATATTTCATCTAGATCTTTATTATCAAAAAGTTGCATTAATGCTTCACCACTCTGATCACATATTAAGGCATCAGCTTCATGTTTCTGACAATAAGACAGAAACAATTGAAGTTTACGGTCCTTCATACTGTGTTTTTCTTCTATCTCATCTCTTTCTTGGGTAAAACTAGGACAAGGCCCCCAGTACAAAAATATGGCAACCAAACATGCAACTATACTGATAGTAATAATAGGAGTCTTAGGTAATGGATCTCCTAAACCTAATGGCATCAACATAATTTTAAAATCGGATCAAAAACAATTTTTCTTTACATGCATAATAATATATGCTGATTTTATTGTTATATTGGCAGGTTACAGCTGATCCGCTAAAAGAGATAAATCACCAACTTTATTTACATTTCCTGAAAGCTGGTCAACCAATCTTAATTGATCGGAACCAATAGTATCTGCTAATTCACCTAATACAATTTTTTCTTCCTTCAATCTTTTATGTAATAAATTATAATTACCAACCAGAAACTTAAATGACGAGGTAAAAAGCTTTTTATCCCATTCTTTACATAATCGCACACAGTCTTTAAATTCCTTATTACTATATTCAAATATATCAGTTGGTAAAACTTTGTTGATTACACATTTATCAAACGAAAGATCATTTTCCTTCAGTTTATCAATCAGAAATCTGGCTTCCCTGATAGGATTTTTTTGTGGTCTGGTAATAACAATAAAACTGGCCTGATCACTGCTAATCAAATCTCCGATCTTCTCGGCCCGCCCCCTGAATTTAATAATTAGTTCCTCAAATAAAACCAATAACTCGGCCAGTTCCAGCATAAAATTAGCACCTAAAAATTCAGAAAAAGATTTAAAAACACGACTGGCTTTATTAAGAAAGAAATCAAATCCCAGTTTTGTTGCCCAAACATATGGTTTAATGATCCAACCAATGACGTTTTGATCAATAAAATTCAGCAAAATATTGGGCCTCAACAAAAAGTCTATAGTATGTTTACTGGGAGGAGTATCCAGAATTATAAGATCATATTGCTCACTCTGATAAAGATCAAAAAGCTGCTCCATCGCCATATACTCGGAAATTCGAGCAAAAGTTTTTGCTACGGCCTTATATATCTTATTATTAAGCATCTTTTCTTGCTTTTTAACCGAAGGAGATAATCTTTTTATCAAATGGTCAAACGTCTTCTTATTGTCCAACATCATAGCGTTGAAGTAACATTGGTCATCTACTTGTACTCTGCTGATTTGGTTTGGTTTCATCTGAATATTTAAAACATCGGCTAAACGCTTTGCGGGATCAATCGTACAGACAATACAACGCTTACCCAACCGGGCAGCTTTGTAAGCAATGGCTGCTGATAAAGTAGTTTTTCCCACTCCACCTGATCCAACCGCTATTATTATTTCTTTGTTTCTAATAATTGAAGAAATATTCATAAACTAAAAGCCTCAGCAAAAAGAAGAAAGTATTTTTAAACGTGACAATGATTCACCAAAAGAAACAACATGAGGAATATTGAACATAATTTGAGTTAAGGTTCCTAGTTCATCTAAATTTTCTCTTTGACGCTGTAAAATCATTTGTTGAAAATAAATACCCTTGACCATCTTTTGTAATAAAACCAGATTATCGATATCCACCTTCCTTTTAGCTATTTCACTTTCTATAATTTTAATTTGAGAACTGTTCTTTTGGGCTAATCCCGCTTGAGTCTCTAAACAGTTAATAAAGAGACCATAAATAGGAATACGATTAAATTTAGTTAAATTGTAAAATAGTTCTTTGGTTTCCTTTACAATTGCTTCCTCAGCCTGAGTTACTATGTTCAATGCAGTTATATTAGGATCTTCTATTACTTCAAGCATGCTTTTGGTTCTTTCATAAATAAATCCTTTCTTAATAAAGGATAACAACACTTTTGGTGTTTCAAACAGTTGAATAGCATGCCCTGTAGATGGAGAATCAAAGATTACAATGTCATAGGGAATCTTTTTCTGTTCAATATCAGATACTAATTGAACTAGTTTTCCTAAGAAAATTGTTTCTTCCACTCCAGGAAGTACCGAGAAAAACCCGGTAATAGCATCATATGAAAAGACTTTATCAACTAATCGTTTAGGAAAATAATGATGGAATAAATCTTTAGAAACATCTGCAAAATTCATATTCAATGTGTCAATACCAGTATGAATATTTTTCATTTGGTAAACCGAATGATGATTTTGAGCTTTAAAATCAAACAAAAAAGGAATCGAGGGATTAGGGGTAGCCTCAACTATTAAGACCTTTTTTCCAAGTTCTGAGGCCTTATAGGCAAGTACTGCTGATATAGTCGATTTACCAACACCACCCTTCCCGGTAATAAGCAATAATTTTTTTTGAAACAGGTCTTCCATAAATTTCATTAACAAATTACAGACTAATTAAAAAATCACAGATTAATACAAAAACCTTCTATTTTCATCTAATATTTTCAAAAGATACCCTCCCACCAATTTTTGATTATCCGATTCCCTAATTTCATAAGTATTATAATCATGAACGGTAGTTCCCATCATTACATCTGGATATTTAGAAAAAACTAATACCGAGTTATGCGCCAATAGAGCATACCAGTTCCAATTACTGGCAAAAACATACTGTCTTTGATAATGAGGAGACAAAAGATCGTGCCCTACAGAATAATCTTCTTCACTATTTTCTACTCCTAATAAGTTCATTAAAGTAGGAACCAAATCTACATGAGCCGTTAATTTGGAGATCTTTTGGGGTCCAATTCGAGGTATTTGCATTAACATTAATGTTCGTATTTGCTGTTTAGAAAAAGCGGTATTGTGTCCAAAATTACCGGATTCAAAAAACTCTTCACCATGATCGGCGGTGATTATTATTATGGTATTATCTAACAATCCTCGTTTCTCAAAGGTTTTAACAACCTTTCCTATCACTTCATCGGTAAAATAAAGACTATTCTTATAATGATTTAACAAATTATCCTTATCTTTTTCCTTATCAATCGCCAAATAACTGGTTTTTTTACCACCCTTAAATTTGGCATGAGTTGAAGGATAAGATGACTGATGAGGAGCATCTAAAAAAAGAAAATAGAAAAAAGGATTTGTTTTCAAACTAGATAATTTATCTAAATGAGATAGCATTTCCTTAGAACTTTGTAGATCTCTTTGCCAATAATGACCCTCATAATTATCGTAAATTAATTCTTCCGGAACCTTAGAAAAGGCGGTTTGTCTAAATTCTGGCCAGGTAAGTCTGGTACTGGAACCTATATACATTTGATACTTTAACTCTAAAAGAGTTTGAATAAACACTGAAGGCTTTCTCTCGATGAGAAAATTATCCCAATAACTGCTGTTTAAACCATAAAGAAGTGAAAACAACCCATATCTGGTAGCGTTTCCTCCACTATGATGGTTGGTAAACCAAAGAGCTTTAGGGGCAAAATCATTTAAAAAAGGAGTTATTTCTTTGGATATCATCCCTCCCCGAAAGGCATCAGCAACAATAAATAGAATATTGGGCAATGATTTTATTTCTTTGGAGTTTTTTAATTTTCTTAATTTTTTTAACTTTATAGGTTTTAAAGGATATTTTAGATTCATTTCTTTAGAAGATGACTTTTGATAGTCATGCAAAGTAGAGCGTTGTAAAGAAAATTTTTCCTCGGCCCATCTAGTTGCCACTATCGCTTGATAAAAAGGAATTACCCTTGGTCGGGAAATAAATTCTGTTTTGCCATAAATATCTGCTGTAATAAAAACTAATTTATCCAATAATACAATTATGAACCAAACCGGTATCTTAAAACGATTGAACTTTCGGTTCCACACAACCAATCGGCCATTAAATAAATCGGAACCATATTTGATGATACCAACCTGCAAAAGGATCGATATTATTATCACAGCTATTATTGTTATTTTAGCGGAAATACCTACATCAAAAGAATCTAAAGCATCAGGAGAAAAAATAGTATTCAAAACCATCCCATTAATATGAAAACGATATAATCGAAACAAGAAATAATCGATCACCATTCCTAAGTGTAAAAAAGCAAAAAGAGGAACGGTTACCCATAAAACAATTCTGGGAAAGAAGGTAAGTGGGTAAAGAATAGCTAAGATCACCACATATAAAATAATGGCCGAAGAAATCGCTGCCACAAAAGTAAACAAAAAGGATAATACGGTATACCCATGATTAAAGGAGAGAAATAATAAAAACACTAGGCCGGTAATAATAAAATTAATATTAAACAACAAAGAAAACTTTTGGGGAACATTTCTCAACCAAGACTTGAACATTTATATACTACTCCTAAACACATGATTCTTTTTTATTAATTGATGAGAGTATTTGATAACCTTAAACAGACTACATGAAACATCCGAATCCGAACGAATATTTTGACAACTGTTATGATCATAATTAAAAATATCATACTTTATTTTATTATTTCTACTACCACTATTGTCACTACTATTATAAACTACCAGTAGTTTACTACGTTTAACCATACCTATCGCTCCCTGAGTCATATCTCGCTCAAAAATAGATACTCCTAAAAAAGAATTGGCCCTATTCGGAACATCCAACAAATGAAGTATCGTGGGAGCATAATCAATGGAACTACCAGCGACTGATAATTTGGAAGGTAACGAATGAAAAGGACTGTATATTATAAAAGGAATGGTATCAAAATAGTCTTTTCTATATTGTGGTCCAGCTACCTTTTGAAACTCAACACTCGGTACATGCGCATGGTCAGCAGTTAAAATGACAATAGTGTTTTCAAAATATGGTGAATTGACAAAATAATCCCAAAATAATCCAAACTCATAATCAAATTGATGAAAAACGTTCAAAATAGCATTATTCTTACCATCTTTTTGCTTATATCGACGTTGCTTGGTTTTAACATCCATTCCCGGATGAGTTTCGATAGTTGATACCCCCACATAAAATGGTTTATCAGAATTATTAGATTTTAAAAACTCAATTAAGCCTTGAAACATTTGTCGATCACTATTACCATAACGTCCGCGTCCCGGTGATTCCCCTTTAACAAATCTATCTAAAAACTGTTGATAAAAATAAGTTTTCTGAAAACCAAAATCTTGCATTTGATCTTGAAAATAGGTCTCATTAGGATGCGAATACCCCATAAAAAATGTATTATATCCCTCTGAATTTAATATCTGAGGTAAACATAAAAGACGACTAGTTTTAAGTTTAAACTTAGCTCGGGACCATTCAGTATTCAGAAAGTAAGGGTGCAATGAACAAAGTTGTCCCTTTAAACCAATGATTGTAGGAAAAGCATGATTGAAATAACCTTCTACTTTTAAGGATTTTGCGGCAAATCGATCGATATTTGGAGTAATATTTGGATATAATTTTTGGTAAGCTCCAATAAGCCTCGTCGACAAGCTTTCACCAAAGATAGTTATTATATTAGGTTGTATGTTAGGTTTTATACCAGGTTTTACACCAGATAGTGATTTACGAGATAATGGGTGTTTATAAAAAGAGTTTTTCACAAGCGGATATCGATTATGAGGGTCAATAGATATACCAAATTGCTTAGCTATCTTTATGTCCTCAAAAGTCAGCTCAATGGGAGATATTGTTTGTGATTGATAATTAAAGAAAGATTTCAATGTATTAAAAAAAGCCGTAAGAGGCGGAGTTTTACCGGCCTGATAAGAAAATTTAATTAATTTTATACTATCAATATTATTATTCAAAACCATCACTAAAGTAGTAATTACCAACGCAAAGAAGAAAGCTTTAATTCGCTGGCTCCAGGACCACAAATAAATCTTTACTTGTCGATTGTACAAATAGAAAGCCAATAATGGCAAAGTAATGAAAGTAACATAAACCCCGATGGTAAAAGAATTTACCAGTAAACCAAACAAATTTGCATGAGCAACAGCCTCTATGGTTAGTAGATCATTAGTATAATAAAGAGAAAAAAATTGGAGAACTTCAATAGAGGTAATAAAAATAATCAAAACATAAGGTAAAAAAGTCAAATAACGATTTGGGAATGTTAAAAGAATCACAAAAGAAGCTAGGGCTAAGTATTCACAAGTATTGAAACTAAAAATAATGGGAGCTAAAAAATATTTGTACCATTGGTTCAATTCCAATGTTGAGGAATAAAAAACTGAAAAATAAAAGAAAGATACAAAAACAGATAAGATCGCAAAAATACTTAAAAAAAGGGCTGTTCTAGATAAATAAAAGGACTCCTTCATCATGTTATGTTATTTACACTACCAAATTAAGCTTTCAAAGATCTTTTTACAGATATATAACCGGATCTGAATTTGTAATTGATGCCGGACTTTTAACAAAATAATCTAAGCTGGCAGAATTTCAGACAATTTATCCATCAATTAATGGTAGATTTTCGTCATCTAACAAGGTATATGCTGGGTATGAAAAATTTTCTAAAACACAACTGGGGCCTGATAATTATATTTTTAATCTCATTGATTATTCGTATTGGTTTTTCTCTCTACACCGATTTTAGTAACGATGAGGCAAAGTGTTTTTATAACGGATTTAATTTTTTTGTTTCAGGGCAATTATCACCTTATGGGGCCGATATAGTATATTCTGACACCAAACTACCCGGTTCTATAATGTCTATTCTTATTGGATTACCG
>CAZJDM010000077.1:0-20891 GCA_964544765.1 uncultured bacterium | reverse complement strand
CCCTTTACCACTTTACCGTCTTTTACATCTAAACAGGCAATTATTCTCTTAGCTAGCATTGAAGTGCCTCCCGTAATGTAAACTTCTTTTCATAAAGAGCCTTTCCAATGATGGCGGCAGCCATATTGTTCTTTTTAAGTTCTTTAATATCATCTAAAGAGTGAACGCCTCCTGAGGCTTGCAGTTCAATTTGCGGATATTTCTTTTGTATTTTTTGGTACAAAACGAAATTAGGTCCTTGCAAAGTGCCGTCTTTGCTAATATCAGTACAAAGAACATATTTCAGCCCCACTTCTAAATACTTTTCAATCACTTGAAATAAAGTCATCTGAGAAGATTTTTCCCATCCATGAGTAGCCACAACATAATTTCCATCACCATCCTTAACAACGTCTAAAGCTAAGGTAATTCTATTTGGAGTAAGAACATCAAAAGCCTGCCTACATTTATTTTCATCTTTAATGGCTAAACTACCTATAATCACTCGATCTATTCCCATGCCAATAATACTTTTCATATCACCAAGGGTTCTTAAACCTCCACCCACCTGGATTTTCAGATCATATAAGCCGGCAATTTCAGCGATAATTTTACTATTTACTGGGACACCATGTCTGGCACCGTCCAGATCCACGATATGAAGATATTTTGCTCCTTCAAGGATATATTTTTCAACTACCTCGCGTGGTGCATTAGAGTAATTGGTTACTTTATTATATTGACCTTGATAAAGACGAACCGCCTGTCCATTTAAAATATCAATTGCAGGATAAATCTTCATAATTGTATAAAACTCCTTAATATTTGTGCTCCCATCTGAGCAGACTTTTCTGGATGAAATTGAACTCCCCAAAAATTATTTTGATTTACCACCGAGGGAAAATCAATACCATGGTTAGTTACACCCACAGTACTCGCTCCCATCGGCGCTAAAAAGGAATGAACAAAATAAAAATAAGAATTTTTCGATATTTCTTGCAATAATTGACAATTTTCCCGTTTTTTATATAAACGGTTCCATCCCATATGAGGAATGGTTAAACCATCAGCAAGATCAAATTTCTTTACTCTACCAGGTATTATTCCTAAGCATTGAGTGTCTTCTTCCTCAGAGCTTGCAAATAAAATTTGCATTCCTAAACAAATTCCTAGTGTAGGTTGTTTTAACTCCTTAATTACTTCAATTAAATTATGTTTAGCAAGCTGTTCCATCGCTACATAAGCAGATCCCACACCCGGTAAAATGACATGAGAAGCGGTTTCAATCTCTTTTTTATCAAGTGTAACCACTGATTCATGCTGTAATCGCCTTAAGGCATTTTGCACAGAAGCTAAATTAGCGGCACCTGTATCTATAATAGCAATCATAGAACACCTTTGGTTGATGGTAGCTGATTTTCACTTTTCAATATGGCCTGTTTTAAAGATCTACCCAATCCTTTAAAACATGCTTCTACCATATGATGAGTGTTTTCTCCTTCGACCTCTAAATGAATAGTGGCTCCTAATCCCTGACTAAAAGAACTAAAAAAATGAGAAAACATTTCAGTAGGCAGACCCCCTACTTCCTTTTGGGGAAAATTAGCCTTATATTTCAACAATGGCCTGGAGCTTAAATCAATCGCTACCTGGGCCGAAGCTTCATCCATGGGCAAAACAAAACCATATCGACCAATACCCCAACGATCTCCTAAAGCATCCTGAATGGCTGAACCCAAGGCTATGGCCGTATCTTCCATCGTATGATGTTCATCAACATCAAGATCTCCTTTAACCGAAAGATCCAGCTTAAAACCGCCGTGATACGACAGCTGTTCCAGCATGTGATCAAAAAATCCCAAACCGGTTTTAATCTGAGATGGACCGTTACTATCTAAATTAACTTTCACCTCAATATCGGTTTCATTGGTTTTACGAGAATACTTACTTTGACGTTCCCGCCTTAAAATCTGACGGGTAATTTCGGGCCAACCTTGCTCTGGCAGCGATAATTGCCAACCCTTTATATCTAAATTTTCCGCTAATTGTACATCGGTAGAACGGTCACCTATTACAAAGGAGTTTTGCCAATCGATGGTTCTATCACGTAAAAATTTCTGCACCAAGCCCAATTTAGGCTTACGACAGTCACAATTATCTTCCGGAAGATGAGGGCAAATCAATATTTCTTCAAATGTAACACCTTGTGATTTGAAGATATGTAACATTTTTTCCTGAACCTTTTCAAAATTCTCTAAGGTGTTAGCGGGAGTTCCCAAGCCATCTTGATTAGTAACCATGATAAAACGATACCCGTTATTTTTTAATCGCAATAAAGATGGTATGACCATTGGCAGTAATTGCAGTTGATCTAATGTATCTACTTGCAAAGTATCCGAGGGTTCGTCAATCAAGGTTCCATCTCTATCAATAAATAAAATTTTATTCCTTAATTGCATATTGACTCCCAAGTGTCTTTAATTTTGAGTTAAAATCTGCCAGCACTCTCAACAGTTGAAAAATTTCCTCCTCACTGCCAATTGAGATACGGATACAATCTTCTAATCCTCCTTCACCACTGCGATTACGCAGAATAATTCTATTTTCATTACAAAAGTTAATCAATTGAGAAGCGACACTACTCTTGATCAGAATAAAATTAGCATCGCTAGGATAAATAAAGTCAATAAATTCAAATTTTCTTAATTCACTAATCAAAATCTCCTTGGTTTTATTGATTAGTTGAACTTTTTCTTTAACTTTAGATTGAGCATCTGATTCTAGTACTTTCTGAACAACATCAATCGCTGGTTGACTCAGGGGATAAGGAGCCCTTACTTTTTGTAGATATGGTATAATTGTATCATTAGCAATGGCTACTCCACATCTGGCACCCGCCAAACCCCAAGCTTTAGAAAGAGTTCTTAAAATAACCAAATTGGGATATTTTTTTAAGTAAGCAATCATTGATGAAGTATTAGAATTATTATCGGCAAACTCAATATAAGCCTCATCAACAATAACTAGAGCCTGTTTATGATACTTGTCTAAAAGTTGAAAAATTTTCTCGGTTGAAAGTAAATTGCCTGTTGGATTATTAGGTGAACATAGAAATATTAATTTGGTGTTATCAGTTATTTTGTTGTCAATTTGAGTAAAATCAATATCAAAATTATCATCTAAAAAAGCTTTTTTAACTTTGACCCCATGTATTTGAGCATAAAGCTCGTATACACCGTAAGTAGGAGGACAAATCATAATTTCATCTATTGATGGTTCACAAAAAGAACGAACTAGAATATCAATTGCATCATCCACTCCCCGCCCTATCATAATATTTTCAGTTGACACCTGATAAATCTGAGCCAGTTTGTTTAGTAAAAATACGGGTTGAGGCTCTGGATAACGATTATAATTGGCCTTGTCACCCTTATAATTAACAAAGGAAAAGTCTTTAACTTCTGGGGGCCAAGGATTCTCATTGGCATCTAAATAAATAGTTTCTTGATTACTCTCCTTGGTTTCAGATCGAGCTGATACATAGGCTGGTAAATTTAAAATATTTTTTCTTAATAAACCTAATGTATAATCTTTCATTACTCTTCCGTCAAAAGTTGTTTAAGCCGCACTGAAACAGCTTCTTTATGCGCATGTAATCCCTCCACCAAAGATAGTCTTTCTACAACAGGACCTAGTTCTTTTAGACCCACTGGACTTAGTTCCTGTACGGTTATTTTTTTTAAGAAAGAATCAAGAGATACTCCGCTGCTATTTCGAGCATAACCGTTAGTCGGTAGAACATGATTGGTACCACTGGCATAATCTCCCACTGATTCAGGCGACCATGAACCCAAAAATATTGATCCCGCGTTATTGATTTGCGGTAATAACGAACGAGGATTTTGACAATGAATTATTAAATGCTCGGGAGCGTATTGATTAGATATTTCAACAGCGGTATCTATATTAGACGCTAAGATAAAACGACTATTCGTTAAAGCGTCTAAAGCAATCGCTCTTCTAGGCAATGAAGTTAATTGAGTTTGTAAATTTTCAATAGCTTTAGTTAATAAAACGGAATCGGTGCTAACTAAAATTACTTGAGAATCGGGACCATGCTCAGCTTGAGCCAATAAGTCAGCAGCAACAAACTCTGGATTAGCTGATTTATCCGCTATTACAAGGACCTCTGATGGACCTGCCGGCATGTCAATAGCCGCTCCTTCACCATCCTGAGCAACGGCCATTTTGGCCAAGGTAACCCAACTGTTCCCAGGACCTAAAATTTTGTCCACTTTAGGAATTGTCTCTGTACCATAAGCCATAGCAGCGATAGATTGAGCGCCACCAACTTTATAAATTTTCTTGATCCCGCATAGATCAGCGGCAACCAGGATATATGGATTGATAGATCCATCTTTACTGGGAGGAGAACATAGAATTCTATCATTAACTCCGGCAATTTGAGCTGGAATTCCTAACATTAATACGGTAGAAGGTAGAGGCGCTGTTCCGCCTGGAGCGTATAATCCCACCTTTTGAATTGGTCTATAAATTCTTTCACAAATAACCCCTTTTTGGGTTTCAATTCGTAAAGAATCATTTAATTGTGAGCGGTGAAATCGCCTAATATTTTGGGCTGCCTGCTGTAAAGCAGCGTAAGATTCTGGATCAACTTCTTGTTTGGCTCTTTCTATTTCAGTGTTAGATACCTGCATAGATTCAAGTTTGACCCGATCATATTTTTGAGTTAATTCGAGTAATGCTTGATCTCCACCTGTTTTGGCATTTTTTACTTGTTGGATTATTCTTTCAACTTTGTTTACCATTTCGGGAACAGGCTGTAAAAGTTTTCTACATAAAATTTGCCTTCTTTCTTCTTTAGAAAGTGCTTGCCAATTAATTTGTTCAAATTGATTAAACTTCATAGTTACAATTTCATAGTTTCCATTCTAAAATTTATAATGCGGTCTTGGACCACAGCCAACAGTTTTCAGTTAAAGAACAATTTTCTCAATAGGCAGAACCAGGATAGAACTGGCACCAGCTTCTTTGAGTGTTTCCATTGTTTCCCAAAAGACATTTTCTTTGACCACCGCGTGAATGGCTATACGAGAAAAGTCATTGCTTAAGGGCATAACAGAAGGCTCTTCCATTCCCGGTACAATTTCCTTAATTTTTTCTAAAGAATTCTTCGGGGCATTCATCATGATATACTTGGTTTCTGAAGCCAAAATGACTCCATTAACGCGCTTCATCAACCGATCAATTATTTCTTTTTTTTCTGCTAAAAGAGGACTTGCAGTTTGAGCCAAAACAGATTCACTATTTAATATGTTAACAACAGCTTTGAGTCCATTGGATTTGAGCGTGGTTCCGGTTGATACCAAATCACAAATTGCACCCGCAATTTTTAAAGTGGGAGCAATTTCTACTGAGCCGCTAATTTCAATAATGTTAGCATCTATCTTATTTTGAGCCAGAAAATCCTTCAATAAATAAGGATAGGAAGTCGCGATATTCAGACCTTGAAATTGACTAATATCCTGAAAATCTTCTACAGCCGGAATAGCTAATGACAGATTACATTTACCAAACCCCAATTCTTTCAAAATAATTGGTGGGTGTACAGTCTCAGACGAATTATCTTTTTTATATAATTGTTTTTCTTTTAATACATTGAGCCCTACAATGCCTAAATCGCAGATACCATCGAATAAATACTCCGGTATATCATCATCTCTTAATAACATTAGATCTATGGGAAAATTACGACAAGAAGTAAAAAGAGATTCTTTGCGCCAGTCAAACTTGAGTCCAGCTTGCTTAAGAAGAGAAATTGATTGATCCGTTAAACGACCTGATTTTTGAATGGCAATTCTGATTCTTGAATTATTTGAATTTACTGAATTGGTTCGAGTCATATTTTATCCTTCTTAATAGTATCTAGTGCAAGTTGATAGCCCGTTCCATAGGTCAAAGATCTAGCAACTCTAGCAATTGTAGCGGTACTAACCCCAGTTTGTTCTGATATTTTACGATATGGAATCTCTTGACTCAAAAGACGTGCCACTTTCCATCTTTCAGATAAAGAAACTAATTCAGCTGGAGAACAAAGATCAGCAAAAAAGCTCTGACATTCCTGAATAGATTTTAATGATAAAATCGCCTTAAATAATTCATTTTGATCGTTCTGCTGAATATTTTTTACTTTTGACATCCTAAAAACCATTGAAATTATTAATTAACAATTAAAATGCGTTTACCCTGCAGAGTGTAAGTGAAACTTGCACCCCGTGTTAACTATCATTTTTATCGTTTCAGCGTATTAGCACGCTAAATCAAATAGACATGATATGGAATATAAAAAACAGCTAGATTTGTCAACCAACTTTTTCTCTAAACTTCAATTAAGATTTATTTTATAAGCTATATTTAAGATAAAATTTAATATAAATGGATATTTAGTATAAACCTCTAAGCTAATCACAGGAAAAATAGCTCTTATTATAACAAATTTTAATGTTTATTATTCTGAACAGATCAGATAGATTAGATCCATTTACTATGATGGATTTATTTTATTCAACAATTAAAAAATTAAGAGAAAAAGGAGTTTTTCACTTATTATTGGCCCTTGGAAGTGTTCAGTTTATTAGTTTTTTCCAACGGGTCATTCTGACTAAATACATTTTAGAAGTAGAACAAGTTGGACAACTGGCGGTATTAATCAGTTTTCTTAATGCTTTTATTGTTTTTGCTTTCCTTAATAGCTATCTGATTCTACCAAGATATATACCTCGACAGCCAGAAAGAAAATCAGAATTAGTAAGTTCAGCTCTTTTCATATCATCAATAAGTGGTTTAATTTTTATAAGTGGTTATCTATTTGTTACCCAGGTTCTAGATCTCCCTATTATATTAACATCTCAGAACCAGTCCATCTTCCGTTGGTTAATCTTTGCTTCCATTGGAATTTTGTTTTCCAATTTACTCAATCAATTTTTGACCAGTATTGAAGAGATAAAAACCAGAGCCAAGGTTGAGTTTATCACTCGTCTATTTACTTTCATTGCAGTAGTCACCTTTGGTTTTTGTTTCCAATTTGAGGGAGTTTTAGTTGCTTTTGGAACTTGTCAGCTTTTGGTTCCCATCATATTATTCTTTTGGTATAAAAATCGTTATAATCTTCGTTTTCAATACAACATCCCTATTTCCACCATCAAAGAATGTCTTTCTTTCTCTCTTCAGTCGACCGGCACAACTATCATGTTCGCTTTAGCGGAAGTTCTGGATATTTTTATCCTAGAGAATATGATCGGATCATCTTATACTATAGGCTTATATGCAACAGCCAAGCTCTTCACTATCATATTTCCACTAACAGCGGGAGCCATAATCGAAAGCTATGCTGCCAATATCAGTAGAAAAAGTGATTTTAAGTGCAACAATAGTGATATTAAAAACAACAATGAACTAAAGCAAGGATTTACTCTTTATAAAAAAATACTCTTACTTATATCGCTCATATTCGTCATTTACATCACCTTGGGCCTCTTAGTTGCCCCATATATCATGGGATTTATGGGAGAAAAATATTTGCAGTCTGTACCTATGTTCTATTGGCTGATATTTATCTCACTTTTTAGAGGTTTATCCTTTATTAACTCCCTCACTCTGATGTATAACGGTAAAGTCAAGAGCCGAACTTTACTAACTTTCGTTGAAGTAATAACCTTTTTAATCTGTTATCTAGGATTTTTATCTATTTATTCATTTCAGGGTATTTTATATGGTGGATTAATGGCTTCCATATTTATCTTTGTTTTTTCAACAGTTTTTTGTTGGCGCGTATGTTATTTAAATAACTTTTTGCCATCCAAGTAAAATTATGATAATAGTGCTTAAGTTGAGCTTATTTAAGTAAGTCTCAAATTTCATCAACTTTTTTCAAAATATTTGTGCCAATGAATTCAAGGACAACTCCTACTCTAACCAAAGGAAAACTTATACTAGCAGATGGAACAACTATTGAAGGTAATTCTTTTGGTAGTGAAACATCCTCTTCTGGCGAAGTAATATTTAATACCGGCATGGTCGGTTACCCTGAAAGTCTGACTGACCCATCCTATTCGGGTCAAATTCTGGTATTAACCTACCCTATGATTGGTAACTATGGAATTCCAAAGACTCTCAAATATCAGGGATTGAATACCCGCTTTGAGTCCAACCATGTTCATATTGCTGGACTTATAGTAGCACAATACTCTTATAATTTCAGCCATTGGCAAGCTGAACAAAGCTTATCTGAATGGTTAAAAAAACATAAAATACCGGCCTTATCAGGCGTTGACACTCGCGCCCTAACTAAAATCTTACGTACTAAAGGAACGATGCTGGGAAAAATCATCTTTAATAATGATGATAACCAAATACCATTTTATGATCCAAGCAAAGAAAACTTATGTGCTAAAGTATCCAGCACCGAGCCTATGATTTATGGTTCAGGCAAACATCGCGTACTTCTTATCGACTGCGGTTGCAAGGAAAACATCGTTCATCATCTACTAAAAATGGGAGTTGAAGTTCTTAGCGTTCCTTATAATCACGATATTTCCAAAGAAAATTTTGATGCCGTTTTAATCTCCAACGGTCCTGGTAATCCAGCTAATTATCCTCAAACTGTCAAAATGATATCATATGCCATTGAAAACAAGATCCCTACCTTTGGCATCTGCTTAGGACATCAGTTAATGTCGATAGCTATTGGAGCCAAAACCTATAGATTAAAATATGGTCATCACAGCCAGAATCAACCTGTCAAAGAAGTTTTTACCAATAGATGTTATATTACTTCTCAGAACCATGGTTACGCTGTAGAACCCAAAACATTACCCGATGGTTGGCAACCTTGGTTTGTAAATCTAAATGATGGCACCAATGAAGGCATTCGTCATAAATCTGGACTTTTCATGAGTGTTCAATTTCACCCAGAAGCTGCTCCTGGACCAGTTGACTCCGGCATTTTGTTTAATCAGTTTAAAAACTGTATTTTTAATTCAAAATCAAATTATCAAAAAATGAAAAAACCAACGTGTGAAAATCCGGAATCAAAATGAACATAGATAAGCAAAAACCAATAAACAAAATAAATGAAATAAAAAACGAAATAAAAAAAGTCTTAATACTTGGTAGTTCTGCTCTTAAAATTGGTGAAGCTGGAGAATTTGATTACTCTGGTAGTCAGGCAATTAAAGCATTAAAAGAAGAAGGGATTTATACCGTTCTAGTAAATCCCAATATAGCTACTAATCAAACCTCTCAGAATATGGCTGATCAAATCTATTTCCTGCCCGTTAAAAAAGACTTTGTAGAAAAAATTATCGTTAAAGAACGGCCAGACGCAATTTTATTAGGTTTTGGCGGCCAAACCGCCCTAAATTGTGGTATCCAATTATATAAAGAAGGAATACTTGAACAATATGATGTCACTGTTCTTGGTACTTCAGTGGAAACAATATTAGATACCGAAGATCGTGCCCGATTTGTTAATCGTTTAGATGAAATTAATGTTCCTACTCCGGTCAGTAAAACAGCTGAAACAGTCGAAGAAGCACTTACTATTGCCTCTGACCTTGGTTATCCGGTCATGATACGAATTGCTTTCGCTTTGGGTGGTTTAGGATCTGGAATTTGTAAAAACGAAAAACAACTCCGAACAATGGCCAGTAAAGCCTTTGCATACACATCTCAAATCTTGATTGAAGAGTATTTAGTTGGATGGAAAGAAATAGAATATGAAGTAATGCGTGATGGCAACGATAATTGTATCACCGTTTGTAATATGGAAAATTTTGATCCTTTAGGCATTCATACCGGAGAGAGTATTGTAGTCGCTCCTAGTCAAACCTTATCTAATCCCGAATATCATCTATTACGAGAAACCGCGATCAAAGTGATACGTCACTTGGATATAGTAGGTGAATGTAATATTCAATACGCGGTCGATCCAAACTCAGATCAATTTCGAGTAATTGAGGTAAACGCCAGATTATCAAGAAGCTCAGCTTTAGCCTCCAAAGCTACCGGCTATCCTTTAGCCTTCGTTGCTGCCAAGGTAGTTTTAGGATTTGGACTACATGAAATTTCTAATAATGTGACCGGTACTTCTAAAGCATTTTTTGAACCGGCTTTAGATTACATCGTAGTTAAGGCACCTCGCTGGGATTTAAAGAAATTTCAAATGGTTTCCAGACATCTAGGATCGGGTATGAAATCGATCGGTGAAGTTATGGCTATTGGTCGTAACTTTGAAGAAGCATTACAAAAAGCTTTACGAATGTTGGAAACAGGAGCCAATGGACTAATCGCCAATGATAATATTCACTTTGACAATATAGAGGACGAACTACAACATCCCACCGATGTACGTATTCTAGCAATTGCTCAAGCATTAAAAGAAGGATTCTCAATTGAGAAAATCCAAGCTCTATCACACATTGATCCATGGTTTTTAGAAAAACTAAAAAACATAATTGATATAGCTGACTCTATTGAACAACAAGCTAAAGAAGAGCAACTAAATTTTCCATTACTTCAAAACGCTAAGCAGGCTGGTTTTTCAGACAAACAAATTGCTATTTTGCAACAAAAGTCTGCGGCAGAAATCAGAGATTTACGTCACAGATATAATCTTCGACCCTTTATCAAACAAATAGATACTTTAGGCGCTGAGTATCCCGCCCAAACCAATTATCTATATTTGACCTATAACGGTATTGAAGATGACATCCAATTTAAAACCACAGTTCCTGACGTCATCATATTAGGTTCTGGATCGTATCGAATTGGTAGTTCTGTTGAGTTTGACTGGTGTTCCGTCAGAGCGGGATATACCTTACGAGATTTAGGCTATCAAACCACCATGATCAACTATAATCCAGAAACGGTCAGTACTGATTACGACGAATTTGATAATTTATTTTTTGATGAAATTACCTTAGAGTCAGTATCTGAAATTAGCGATCGAATTTCCCCTTTAGGTGTTATAGTATCTTTAAGTGGGCAAATTCCTAATAATCTAGCATTAGACTTACATAAAGCTGGAATTCCCGTACTAGGAACATCTCCATTAGATATTGACCGGGCTGAGGATCGAAATAAATTTTCCAGCTTACTGGACAGATTAAACATTGATCAACCACCATGGGAAATGTTGGAGAGTCCAGAGGATGCTAAAAAATTTGCTATTCAAGTTGGTTATCCTATTTTAGTACGTCCTTCTTATGTTTTAAGCGGTTCAGCTATGGCCGTTGCCACTAATGAATATGAACTTGATGATTATTTAGAAAAGGCCAGTCTGATTTCGCGTGAACACCCGGTTATAATAAGCAAGTTTCTAGAAAACGCCAAAGAAGTAGAAGTAGATGCAGTTGCTCAAGGGGGAGAAATAGTTACACATGCGGTCTTAGAACATGTTGAGAATGCCGGTGTCCACTCTGGAGATGCTACCATTGTTTTACCTCCCCAGCGAACATACTTAGAGACCATAAGACGTATTAGGAAAATCAGCGCCCAAATCGCGCTTCATTTAAATATAAATGGACCTTTTAATATTCAATTTTTAGCTAAAGATAATGATATAAAGGTTATAGAATGTAACCTCAGAGCTTCCAGGAGTTTTCCTTTTGTCTCTAAAGTTTTAAACATTGATTTTGCGGAGATTGCTACTAAAGTTATGCTCAATCGCCCCATTCCTCGCAAACAACCTTCACTTTTTGAACTCAATCACGTTGGAGTAAAGGCCCCTCAATTCTCTTTCACCCGCTTGGAAAATGCTGATCCTGTTTTAGGAGTAGAAATGGCTTCTACTGGCGAAGTTGGATGTTTAGGGGACGATTTTGAAGAGGCCTTTTTAAAATCTTTAATTTCGGTAGGATATCGTTTTCCTATTAAATCTATCTTATTATCCAGTGGTTCTATCGAATCAAAGTCCGACCTACTTGAAAGCACTAAATTATGGCACCAACAAGGAATCAAGTTATACGCTACCCGAGGTACCGCACGTTTTCTTAATCAACACAAAATACCGGTTGAAATTCTTAACTGGCCCAATGAATCTGAAAAACCTAATACCATTGAATACATTAAGGAAGGACTGGTTGATTTGGTGGTAAATATTCCCAAAAACTATCAACCGGCTGAAATGACTAATAGTTATTTAATAAGGCGAACAGCCATTGATCATAATATACCACTGATAACGAACAGGCAAATAGCCAAAAGACTGGCAGAGACATTAAATAGCAAATCACTGAAAAATCTTAAAATCAAAAGTTGGTCCGAATACCTAAAATAAACCATCTTTAACCCATTATTATCACTACCCCTTTTTATTTTGCTTGATAAAGACCTAAAATTATTTTATCTATTATTGAAATCTATGATATATTAACTCAGGTTTTGAAAAAAATTCTTCAAAACATTCAAAAGGAAATAAATTGAAAGCTTTATTTTTTTTGATAATAATGACCATCATACCTGCCTGCGGCTCTCCCAACAATCAGTCTCCTGATATAACTGATAATCCCCAAATTACTGATTCTACTCAAAAACTAATTGAGAATGGTCTTGAAAATCAACCAAATGAACCCAGAACCAAGTCCAGATTTCCCAAGATTTCAGTATCTGATTTAGTAGAAGATGCAGCTACTTCAAATTCCCCTCGTGAAAATCCTTTTCCCATCACCAAACCAGCAGCATCAGCTCCCGACCTGGCATCAAATGATCCCGTTCACGAGGAAGCACAACCAAGTAATTCTGACACCGAGAAGACACAACCAAGTGATCCGATTTCAGATGATGCGCAATCAGATGATACGCGACCTGATAATACCTCAACCGCTGATTCGGACTCGGTATCAATAGATACTTCATCCATCTCAGATCCAACTGTAACCGACCCGGATTCATCATCTTTGTCATTAGCAGGACCTCCTTCAAGTCCTTCTTTACGCACAACTACCGCATCTGGTGTATCTATTCCTCCAGCAACATTATCATCGCCTGCACTTGCGTCTACATCTACACTTGGACCCACACCCACAAAAATCGATGACATAGATGACACCAATAAAACGACTACCACTACCCCAACTCTCCCACCCCCTTCTATCACAGCAATATTTCTAGACGGAGATTCTGTTTCAATTGACTTTAATATACCCGAATCAACTGATTCGTTTGAAAAAATAGTCAGAGAAAATCTATACCAAGAACTTACCTCGAACGAAATTTCTTGGGAAGAGTTTTTAGATATCCTAGGAAAAGAGGAATTAGAAGAAGAAATAACAGAAGAACAACCTATTGTTAATTTCACAATTGAACCTGATAATTTCAAACCCAAGATACTATCATTTAAAGTAAGAATGATATTTTTATCTCACCAATTTAGTATCAAAGATAGATACATCGTAAAGACCCTCCTTAGCTTATATATGCTAAGAGAAAATGATCCCGATCTACAAATTAGAATCATCCATGCTTTGAGTCAAATAGGTGATCGATTATTAATACCAATTTTTGGTAAGATGTTGACTAAAAATAAGAACTGGTTTATTCGTAAAACAATAGTTGATGTTCTAAAACAATACGATTCACCCCAAATAATTCCAATTTTTAAGCACGCTCTACAAACAGAATCGGAATTACAAGTAAGAACCAGCATGCAAATTGCCATAGGAGAAATTCAAAGAAATTCTAGAGTAATAAAACCAATTAGGCGTGCTCCAAGAGATGAAGCCTTTGAAAAATGGCTCAGAACTCCACGTAAACCCAGACCAAAATCATCTATAGCCACTACAGGAGAATTAATAGATTGGATTTGCGCACAATCTGGTCCACGTCTACTGTGTAACTGGATTACTATGGAAACTCGTTCTTATAAAGAAGTTTTCAATGAGGCTAGAGAATCCGTTCATTGGTGGGTAGTGGATCGTTTTGAAGATCTTAATCTATATGAATATACACGTCCCGCGCATGCAATGTACGACAATTTGACTGGTATATGGGACCAACTTAATCTTGTAGAAGACATATCTCTAATGTTGGATCATATGGATCAAGTCTCCCCTCAAGAAGGGGATGATTTAGCTCTTTGCTCCAGCTGTCATGAAATGACTAATGTATATGAAGAATATAAACGAAGCACCCACTATAATAATCGTTTGGGAATAAGAGCTACCTGTTCTGATTGCCATGTTTCAAAAGATTATATAGAATTGGTCGAACAAAAATTTGCAGCTTTAGTTCAATTATGGGAACATTTTGTAATGAAGTCTTATCCCACTACCTCAAGCTTTGAAGCCAAACGACCGGAGCTGTACTCAGAAGTTTTAGAATTTATGAGACAAAGAGATTCCAAGGAATGTCGAAGTTGCCATCAACCTACTCAAATGGATCCAGAAGCCCAAGATATTTTTGTAACCAAAAATCACCAGAAGATCTCAACTCAGGGGAAAACCTGCGTTGATTGTCACGCTGGTATTGTTCATAAAAAATTCGAGGAACATTAATCTTTCGAATAATCTTTTCTCTTCGCTTTTTCTCATCTACACGAATTCCCGCAAAGACACCTATTACATGAGGAAACGACAAATTCCTATTTATCAGTTCATTTAGAATCTGATTAAAGTGATAAACCGTAGGTTTATAATGCCCACTAACGTTATCAATATATGTAATTTTGCCTCGCAAAATAGTAATATGTCCAGCAGCTGCAACCGGTTGACCCGCAAGGAACGAAGAATGATGAAAATTATTTTTCGCCTTATTAGGCCCTATGAAAATTTGACCATATTGATCCACAACATAAATGAATTTACAAGACAAAATCCAACATCTCAATTTTTCGTTACCTTGATAAAAAACGCCATCACGATAATTAAGAAGATAATTAGATCTTGCCTCCTCTTTTAGGTAGGGGACAACATCCTCTTTTACGCCGTCCCAACCATCTATAATAGGTTCTCTTTCTTCTCCTATATACCTTTCTGACATTTTTGATAATAGAAAATACTTAACCGGATGATCTGGCTTGACGGTTGATACATAGCGATCAGCCAAAGATGGACAAGCAGTTAACCTACAATTGCTGATAAAAAAAAAGAATATCAATAAAATTATTATTGATAGATATTTCATTACTTTTCCAAACTAGGACTCACTAAAACTAAATAAGAATCAAGTGAGAACTAAATGTAATTTCAATATTTTATTTTATTATTGGTTTGAATATATAGACGTTGACTACACAATAGTAAAGAAATATTTTATGTATTAATAATATCGTAATAATACATATAGTTATAAGAGGGCAATAAATGACATAAAGCGGACTTCGTCCGTCCCACTTCTGGGATTTCCATGGGTCACAGCCTTCATTTATCAATTTTATAGCTAAATTTTTCTCGCATTTACAATAATATATCTAAATATTGGAGATAATTTTAAAATTTTTCTATATTATTATATAATGATATGTTAATTATATTTTACCTAGTACAATCTGGAAGGAATTTTAAAACTAATATTATTTAATTAAGCATCTATCATAAAAAATAAATAGTTTTTAATTTTCCTCAAAAGAAATTTTAAATACCGTTTGCCTTGTACCAAAAGTTATGAATATATTTAAAGTATTAGTTAAATTTATCATTATCAGTCTTTATTACTTTTTTATAGTTGGTCCATCTTTTTCTGAGGCTACATCTGCTGATATTCAACCAGCTTGTAACCAAATAACCATAAGAAAAATGTTGCAAGAATCCCTTGGTATTATTGGTAGTAGTCCAGCCCTTATAACAACTTTAAACAGAGCTGTTAGAGCTGCTGAATCTACAGTAAGAGTATTAATCACTGGTAAATCTGGATCAGGTAAAGAACACATAGCTCAATTAATACATCATGCAAGTAATAGAAAAGATAAGCCTTTTATAATTTTAAATGCCTCTTCTTTAGCTGAAGAGCAATTAGAAGTTGAGCTATTTGGTGCTGAAAGGGGTTCATATACAGGATCAAGGCAAACTAGGTCTGGTAAATTTGAACTGGCAAACGGTGGAACCTTATTTTTAGATGAAATTGGTTCCATATCAGCAAATATGCAAGTTAAACTACTTAGAATTTTAGAAAATAAACCATATTATAGAGTTGGTGGTGAAACAGAATTAGTAGCCGATGTCAGAATTGTAACTGCTACAAACGAAAATTTACAACAAAAAGTAGTCGAAGGTACTTTCAGAGAAGACTTATATTATCGATTAGCAGAAATGCCCATAAGGGTACCTTCTCTGTCAGAAAGAGGTGCTGACATTACAGCTTTAGTAGCATATTTTTTTTATAAGTATATTTCACAATACCAAAAAAACCTCTCTTTAAACTATGAAGCAAGACAAATTCTTGAGAGCTATTCTTGGCCTGGACAAATTAGGCAGTTAAAAAGTGTTATTCACACCTTGGTAATAACTGCAGAAGGAAATTCTATTACTTCATCCGCAGTTATTGAAGAGATACAAATGAGTGATAGTACCTTTTCCATGACTCCACAAGCTAGCCTAAATGAGCCTATATCAATACCACCACAGATAACAACAAGACAAGAACAGGAACGTGAGACAATCCTACAAGCCCTACGGTCAACACGATGGAATAAGAAAGAGGCTGCTAAGTTACTTGGAATAGGCCGAAGTACTCTCTATCGAAAATTAAGATCGTTGAATATAGAATTTTAGAATTTATAAATGAAAAACCAAATTATAGACAACTTACATTTATCCCTACCGTAGATTTAATCGTTAAACTCAATCAACTTGTTTACGAAAAAGAGAGACACTCTCATCATTGTTTTGATAAAGGAAAGATTGAAGCACTTTGCACTCTGCCTTTTATCCTGGGACATATCCTTTTCAAGTAGAGGTGCACTTCGACCAAGTTTAGTAAGACGTTTTTAAATAGACAAATTTGATCCATTGAGAGAAAAACTCCATACAATGTCCTCTCCAACGGTTCAAGGGTCTATGTAGATCTAGATTCTTAGGTTGAATTACATCTCTTCTCCCTCTTTCTAAATCTCGATTATATTCTTTTACTAATCGTTCTGCGCTATATTCGGGATGCCCTAAATGCATCAAGAATTTTTGATCAGTACTTTCAAAGATAACATAACCAGCCTCTTTAGAATGTGCTAGAAGGTTAATGTTTCCTCTGGTACTTTCCAATTCTAAGACATCATCCGAAATTCCAGCATAACGACTTTGTGGTACCCAAAAATAGTCATCCATTTCTCCAGTAACCACATGAGAAGGATATAGGTTTTTGACTTCATATACTCCGAATAGCTTTTGAGGATAATTGAATTTTTCAATTCCCATAATCTTTGCTAAAGCCAACCCTCCCCAGCAAATTCCTAAAGTGGAAGCAATATTATCTCTGGCATATTTCAAAATTTCCTGTACTTCTTGCCAATATGTCACTTGCTTATAAGGAATTTCTTCAACAGGAGCCCCTGTAACTATTAATCCATCTAGATGTTTATTGGCTATAGCTCTTTCAAAACTCATATATAGTTTTTCAATATAATTGTGATCAGAACTTTTATACAGATGAGTTTTTAATTTGATCCAGATGGGCTCAATTTGAATTATAGATCTTCCTAGGGGGAGAAGAAGGCTGTATTCATATGATTTAGCTTCGGGCATAATGTTTAGCATTCCAATCCTTAGTGGCCTAATATCTTGCCTAATTGCCCTTTCATACTTAATACAGCTAATATTCCTATTTTTTAACGCCTCTTTAGCATGATAACTATCTGGTAAAATTATAGTCAAAATTTTATCTCTTTATTCTCTTTATTCTTATTTTATTAACCTCATAACCTATTTAGCTGAAGCTTTTAAGGCTCTCTCTAAATCATTAATTATGTCCTCAATATTTTCAATGCCAATTGATAGACGAATCAATTCGTTTGTTATACCAGTTTGTTTAAGTTGTTCTTCCGAAAGCTGAGAGTGAGTTGTACTGGCAGGGTGAATAGCTAGACTCTTGGCATCACCTACATTAGCTAAGTGTGATATAAGTTCTAAATTATTGATAAACTTTTCTCCCGCAGATTTACCTGTCTTGATACCAAAAACAACCATTCCTCCGTAGCCATTCTCAAATTGGCGTGATGCGTTTTGATAAGAGGGATCTTCCTTTAGTCCTGGATATCGTACCCATTCAACCAAATTATGTTCTTTAAGATATTTTGCAACTTTTAAGGCATTTTCAGAATGTCTTTGCATTCTGAGAGGTAAAGTTTCTATTCCTTGTAGAAAGATCCAAGAATTATCAGGACTAATGCAAGCACCTAAGTTCCTTAAAGGAACCAATTTCATACGTAAAGTAAAGGCAATATGATTTAAATCACCTAAATCATGCGCATACCTTAGTCCATGATATGAATGATCTGGTTGATTATATAAGCGAAATTTACTATTGGTCCAATCAAACTTTCCACTATCTACTACTATTCCACCTATGCCTGTACCATGACCTCCCAGCCATTTTGTTAAAGAATGGATGACAATATCTGCTCCATGTTCAATAGGTCTACATAGATAAGGTGTAGTAAAGGTAGAGTCTACAACTAAGGGTAGTTGATGACTATGAGCTATTTCTGACAATGTTCTTAAGTTAACCACATTTAAAACAGGATTACTAATAACCTCAGTAAATATCATCTTGGTTTTATCAGTTATAGCTTTAGAAAAGTTTTGAGGATCATCCGGATTCACCATTTTAACCTTTATTCCTAGTTCTGGCAGAATATGATCAAACATTGTGTAAGTTCCACCATATAAGTTATTAGAAGCTACTACTTCATCCCCATGACCACATATATTGATTATGCTATAAAAAATGGCTGAAGTCCCCGATGCCACAGCTTGAGCAGCAGCACCTCCTTCTAACGCTGTTATTCTTTTTTCCAATACATCCTGAGTAGGATTCATAAGACGAGTATAAATATTTCCCAATTCCTTTAAAGCAAACAGATTGGCTGCATGTTGAGTATTGTCAAATACGTATGCACTGGTCCTATGCACCGGTATAGCTCTGGCTTTAGTTTCATCCACTACTAATCCTGCATGCAAAGCTAAAGTATCGAATTTATAATCAACTGACATACTCTCCCCCGTTCATCATTATTTATAAATTGATTTTTTATTTGATTATATTTAGTGTAATATATTTTGTGATCTCCTAACTATTATTTAGCAACTAGCAAATATAAGAATATTTGTCTATTATAAACTCAACTTGTCTATGAAAAAGAGGTACTCTCTCATCATTATTTTGATAAAGGAAAGAGTCAGAAGACAAATTTAACTGTTTTTTAATCTTTTTTAATTAGGTAATATATAAATATTAACGTATTTTGTTAAATACGTTAATGAAATGAGTTTAGATTAATATTTACGTTAATGGATTACACAGATATTAACGTATTTTGCAAAATACGTTAATACAAGGAGTTTAGATTAATACTGGCGTTAATGGATTATATAGATATTAACGTATTTTGCAAAATACGTTAATACACGAAACTAAGTTTAAGATTTATTAAGAAAAAATCTTAAAAATTAGGAAAATAAAATGAAAGAGATTCCCCAGAATAATGTAGGTGGAACAATAAAACAAATTAATGGATATTTAGCTTACATACCAAAAAAACTTTTCCCAGAAGGCCCTAAAGGACTGACATTTGATATAGAAATGATAAAGTTGATATCGGAAGCTGACAGGGCTATCGGAGAACTGAACGGTATTACCAAAATTCTTAAAACACCAGATTTATTTATTGCCTATTATGTAAAAAAAGAAGCTCTTCTTAGTTCGCAAATTGAGGGAACTCAATGTTCTTTAGATGAAGTCTTAGAAGTCGATGAAAAAACAACTGAAATAAAACCAGTCGATGAGGTCATTAATTACGTAAAGGCAATGAATCAAGGCTTAGAACAATTAAAAAAATTACCATTTTCAATTAGATTAATTAAAGAAATACATGCTATTTTACTTGATAGAGTCAGAGGTCAAAATAAAAATCCCGGTGAATTTAAGAAAATGCAAAATTGGATTGGCCAAGCTGGTTGTTTATTAAATGAAGCAGATTTTATTCCTCCTCCTCCAGATGAAACTGTTGAACTAATGGGAGATTTAGAATCTTTTTATCATCAAGAAGCCAAATTACCTCCTCTTGTAAAAGCAGCGGTCATCCATTCTCACTTTGAAACAATTCACCCATTTACCGATGGGAATGGTAGGTTAGGTAGATTATTAATTACTTTTTTACTTTGCGAGAAAAATATTCTAGATAGACCTTTATTATATCTAAGCCTATTTTTTAAAGAACATAAGCCAAAATACTATGAGTTACTAACAAATACTAGGACAAAGGGCGACTGGAATGAATGGGTAAAATTCTTTCTACGCGGTGTACGAAAAACATCATTAGAAGCCGTTGAGACAGCCAGAGAATTAATTCTAATTGAAGAGAATCAAAAAAACATCATCAATACTAAAATGAAAAAATTATCTTACTTACATAATATTTACGAAATTTTATGTAAACATCCTATAATCTCTATAGCAAAAATTTCCAAAACCCTAAACACCAATTACCCGACGGTTTCGAGAACAGTTGAAGAACTCAAAAAATTTGATATTATTGAAATAAAAGATTTCCCAAAAGGAAAAATAGTTAGATTAAAAAAACACATTGAAATCCTGAGTAGAGGAACGGAGTGAAATTAGGCCGCTTTTAAAGTGTAGTGTCAACATACTTATTGCCTTTTTAACGTATAATCTGGTTGACGGTT
>CAZJDM010000076.1:0-20987 GCA_964544765.1 uncultured bacterium | reverse complement strand
CGAATTACCTAAAATTTTATGAAGATCAAGCTTTACATAGGTTTTTAGGAGCGGTCAATAAATAGATATAATTATTAAATTCAATATTTAAAAAACTAAAATATCCAGCTTTAGGTATTTGGTGAAAATCAATATAGGCAAGTGTTTCACTGACGATAGGTATTTGATCTAGGCTCTCGGTAACCTTAAGTTCCAAATGATGGGTTTTAAAGCAAGAGCGATTATTTAATAATTCTTGTACTTTGTCTTTAGATAATGGGATATGAACTTGTTTAAGTAGGCCCTGTACAAATAAAACTTCCTTGTCAGTAGGAACAAATGAATGTCGTGAAAATAAATCAGATTGCAGGAGGTTTGGTACCTTTAAACCAGATATTGAATAGTGTAGATTATGAACAGGTTTATGTATGTATTGACCCGCATGGGGATATTGAACAATATAGGCCCCATCTTCATAAAAAATAATACTGTCAATATCCTCAGCTTTTTGTTGATTGATTCGAATTCCAACCACCGCTTTAGCTTTTGTATGAGGATCTTTTAATGGATACCAAGGAGCAACTTTCTTTATTCGAAAACAATATTTATATTCTTTTTGTATAGGAAAAACAGCTCGATCAATGAATCCTGAAAACCCTTGATAATATGATTCGATAGTTACACTATCTACTAGAGAACTGAAGGAAATATTGTATTTAAATTCTTTGGTTAATAAATGATGGGCTTCTTTAGTTATATGAAAATTTTGTATATCAAGGTTGTCAATTCCACTATCAAATGAATATAGATTTTTTAATTTGGAACAAAAATTTTCAAATTTCTTTTCAGGTATAGAGACCTTTAGGGGTTGGTTTTCCCATTTTATGGTCGGTATTTCTACCGTTGCCTTATCTTTATGTTTCCTTATACAAGATATAATTAGCAGACTAGATAGCAAGTAAAATAATAAAGGCTTCATATTTAAATCATATTTAAATCATCTTTAAAAAAAATTTTAGATTATTATCTTATTCTATCATAGTTTTAAAATTTTAATCTGATTTCACTGTATACCTTTTGATCGTTTTCCAGATAATCTTGTATTTCAATTATATTAAATTGTTTCTTGAAATCACTCTTATCTAAATGAAGAGGAACTGAAGTTTGTCGGCTAAAATAGAAGGTTTTGTAGGGGGGGTATTGGGGCCAATATAATTTTATTTCACTACCTTTTTCGGTGTATTTTAGGATTTTTAGATTGATGTTACTGGTAAATATTTTCAAATTAGGAATGCTTGATTGGTAATATTTACAGACATAATAACTAACGGCACAATAAACATATTTGACCGGTGAATTAGGCTGGTTTTCAGCTTTTAATTTTTCTAACATTCTGACAGTATTTTTATGAAAGGCCAGTCCTACAGTATTATTGGTTTCCAGTTTCTCTAGGGAACAAAAACTTTCGATGGGCATAAATAATAAGAAAAGACTAAAAAGAGTCGTTCCCCAGCGTTGGAGTTGAGGACCTTTAGAACTAAGGTATTCGAAAGCTTTTAGAACAAAAAAAGCCTGAATAAAAGAATAGAACAAAACCATGGGTAGCAAACGACCATAGCTGGGACCGGCTATTCCCACTATTAAGATAAACAATATTGCAAGAGAAGATGTAGTTACTTTGGCAATATTGTGGGGATGTTGCCATTCAAAACTAGAGAAAAATCGTTCTTTCTTTAATGTTGTTACCCAGGATTTGATACCCAGAATTATTCCCCCGAATAAGCAGATTGTTTGTACATAACCCAAGACAAAAAAGGATGAAGCTCCATAAAGAGCATAAGTCATGTCTGACCCCATAAATTTTTCAGAATAGTAAGAATACCAAATAGGAGGTTTAACAATGGGTAGAAACACACTATAAAATATGTTGGTCAGTGTATCTGCTTTTACTCGGGAATAATCTGAAATTCCTCGTGAGATAATCTGAGAGATTGGAGTGTCGGATATCCACATAAGCCCCATTAAAAACACAATACAAAAGCCAATACTGGTTATTAAGGTACGATAGGGATGTTTAAAGTTGTGACCAAACACAAAAAATAACAAAAATTGATGCAAAATAATTATGCGAAAGGATGTAAAATAAAGAAAACCCAAGATGTTGGTTAATATTAATAATAAAAGCAATTTTCGATTGGGTTTAGTTATTACTTTAATAAAAAGGTAATTAGAGATGACTATAAAAATTAGCACGCAAGTAATGGTACAAAAGATACGAGAAAAAAATATGTTCCAAAAATTTAAAACTAAAAAGCTAGTGGCCCAAATAGAAAATCTAGATGATTCCAAAAGATGTTTAGTAGTCAGGAAAAATACCAGTAATAGGATCAAAGAAAAAATAAAGGCGTAGATTCTATGGCTATCGATGGTGGATTTAGTAAATACAGGCAAAATATATTGTATTAGTCCATGCATGGATTCAGCATGAGGGTGATCCTTGTGATATATATGAATTTTATTTTCTTCAATGGCTCTAGTGGTACTTGAAATTACCAATGCTTCATCAGACAGCATTCCACCTGGTATAGTATCTAGTTTGAATGCTCTTAAACCAATACCTGATAGTAATAACAAACAGATAACAAGAGGGCCAAGTACCCTCTTGTTATTTGGGGGGGTTAATGAATTAAAAATATTATTGTTACTCCCAAGTATCGTTTTTGGCGGTATTTAATTCTTTCATCAAAGTGTTGTATTCTTCCAATTCTTTTACCATATCATCATATTCAGATTGATCCTCTTCATCTAATTCAACAAAATTGGCCTCTGGTAGTGGTTCATACCTAAAGTATACATCAAAAATTACACTTTCTTTAGTAATATTATTTTCATTTTGGTAGGTATAAGCTGCTCGTAATCTAGTTTCATTTCCATGATCGTCGACTTCTTTCATAGAAATGATTTTGTCTATATCAATACTAATAATTTTGTATGTTGAGAGTTCTTTTAATTCAGTTTCCTGAGTTATACCATCTGGAGTGCCGTCAATCCCATCGAGCCAAAGACGCAGACTTGACCAAATAGTGTCTTTGGAATCAATTAGTCCGTCAGAGTTTTCATCATATTGGGCCAAAGCAACAAAGCCATTTTCGGCAAAATCTCCTGCTTTATACTTTCCAAATCTACCATAATAACCATCTTTTTCTAAAACGGTAGATTCTCCAAAAAGTTCCATACCACTGTCAATAGTTCCGTTGCCGTTAATGTCGTATACTAAGAGTGCATTTCCTGTGGATCCATCGATCCATCCTGTTTTTACTTTAGCTGTAGTTAATACATCCACATTCATAGGAACGCTACTACTAATCGACTTAGAGACTGTTTCAGTGTATTCTTTAGTTCTGTCATTTCTAGCATGGAAAAATCTCCTGCCAATAAACTTAATATTTGCGTCTAGTCCAACTAGCTTGGCTGGTTTTGCGTTAGAACCCTCTATTACGGTATGATTTACGTTTAATACCAGAGGGCTGTAATTAATAGCTATAACATGTTCCTTTAATTTTTCATAATTACCATCTCCATATGGATTTGGCTGCATTGTTCCGGTTTGCCTATAACAAGCAAAGTTAGGATTGCGCATACTATGAGGAATTACTAACGCGCCTTCACTGAAAGCTACTGCTCGATTTAAAAACGTATTTCCGCTATGAGAGTTTGTTGTTGGGTCCCATCGTCTCCATCCTTGATGGAACCAATGTTCGGGTTCGGGATTAGTATCAAAATATAAAGTAATGTAGTTTTTAGGAGCACTGGTAGCACCGCCTCCATCAGCCTCAGTGGCATGATCAAAAAACTCAATTAATGCTGGATTTATGTAAAATAGCCCCTTAACAGTTTCTTTACATAAATTATCTTCTGCACTACTACCAACTGAAAGTGTTTTATAGCTACTATTGTTAGATAATAGATTTTCTTCGGTACCTGGGTTTTTTATTCTAAAGGTCGTTTTGTCTAAGATTTGATAGGCATATTTCCAGCAAATCCCTTGACTTCCGTCGGCATAATTGCAACTTTCATCGACTGGTGAGTTCAATTTATCTTCCATAACTCTGGCGTCAGAAATTATCCAAAATTGAGCGTTATCAGCAAAACAATCGGTAAAATTGCTATGTTGATCATTGGGAACATTACATACTTTATATTCATACAATGTATTAAAAGAAGGGCAGAAAGGAACAGAGAAAGTAAAGGTCATTGGGCGCCTAGTCACATCATCATTTATTATCTCAGTAGCTCCGTCTACTCCGTCACCATTAATGTGGGTGTTATGTAAGTTATGCATAACTCTGACAGTAAAAATTTCATCATCAGATTTTTTGATAGACATATATGTCAATCCAGGGGTTTTAATATTTGTAGTGCCATCGCGAGGAGCGGATAAGAAGCGACGCCGTCCATCCATCATTGGATTTTCATAACATTCTTTAGTGGCTGATGAAAAAGCCTCGCAAAAAACTACACAGTCATGACTGGGCCAAGGAGCCGCAATACCACCAACCACACATTGAGGTGGTTTGAGCATATTACCATATTGATCAAATTGAGCTGGACTGATAGTTACTTTGCCTCCAGCGGCTATTTCGTCAATTTCTGTCTTGTAAAGTTTATCTTTATTGGTAAGATTTACGGCACTCGGGCTTAAAGTATCTACCAGGCAATTTGCCAACCTGGTATAAGGACTGCCCAAAGCTTCAGAATCTACAATTTTAACTTCATTACATCCTGATGAACCTTGGATACAGGATGATCCATCATCCTTCTCATAGATCTTTTTGTAAGGAAACTTCACTGCTGGTTTAGCACTAGGGTTAGTATCGGTAAAAATCATTTCATGACAATTTCCTTTCTCACTAGCAGTATTACCCTCTTCGGTAGTTTTATCCAACATGTCCCAGGTCCAGTTGGGATCATTACCAAAGGCCCATCGACTTAAGTCCGATTCACCCATTGCTCTGACTTCAGTATGTCCTAACAAGTTTAAATAATTCAAACTGTTGTCAATATAGAACTTATCAGCAAAGTCTTCCCAATCTCCGCATGGATCAAAATCTGCGGTTACCACCGAATCAGAATATTTGGCGGTAGGGTTATATTTAGGATCATCTTCGTTTGCATAACTTGTTTGTAAAGGATCATCGGTACTTGCTACTAATGATGCCTTGGCGGGTTGATTTAAAGTCTCTACTAAACTTGCTATTTCGGTTTCAGATGTTATTTCGTCAGATAGAGAGTAAGTAGCAAAATATTGGCCATTGCCGTCGAAAATCTTTACTTTTTTAAGATTGACCTGATTTTCTTCTTTTGCTGTTGGAGTTTTAGGAGTGGAATCTTCGGTCATGTCTCCATCTGATGAATCGCTGTCTGAATCCGATTCGCAATTGTAAGGAATTAATAAAATCAGTAATAAAAACAAGGCCCATTTTAAAGATAACATTTTTTTCATTATAACCTCCGATAATTAAAGTAAATTATGAAAAATTGACTCAAGTAAATTGAAAAACAAATTTATAAGTTACTTTTCGTCAGAATTATTTGATACTTAAACTTATTTTTATTAAAATAAAATTTTCGTAGAATTTATCGGGACTTATAATAAATAAAGTTAGTCGATTTACTTATCATAAAAATTGATCTGTTATTATTATAGTTTTATTGAGTAATTATCAGTATTAATCAAAATAATTAAAGAAAGAAATGGAAATTGTCGATAAAAAATATAATCCTATCTACTTCTTGATAGGATATTAATTTTATAAATAAATAGACAGGATAATAATATATGAAATACATGAACAAAATTTTTCTACCTTTTTTACTCTTATTATTGCTATTTGTAGCCGCTTGTCAAAGCAGCTCTAATAAGGAGGATGGCTCTCAAAGTAAATTGTTTTCTTCAGGTACTACTGAACCCAGCCAGTTGATTTTAGAAATATGGATAAATAACAATCCATCAGACCCTTCATTAGCTAATGTAGCTGATTTGTTTAGTGATCAAAATGGTGATGAACAAGGTATTGATACTGTGTCATTTGATCCGATATTGTTTGGTAATATGGACAGTGTTCAACAAGCATGCGTTTTGGATCCAGAGCCTCAAAATACATGTTCTTCAGATATATCTATACCTAATGTTATTGGAACTTCTTCTGCCATGACTAGTGATATTGGTGAAAATGGATCTTCAGATCAGTATGATTTATTTTCTACAGTTTATGCTAATTTTTTGTCTCCTGACTACATAGTGTTACCAACTATTGAATTAAGCGGTATTTCAGGTGATTTAAAACTAAAAGCAAAAAGGAGTAAGGAAAACCAGGGCTTATGGTTATTTAGTTCAGGGGAGCAAATTTTGAATATTAGATCAATTGCATCTGTTGACTTAACCAATGGTGAAAGTTGGTCAATTATGGAGCTATTATCAGGGGCTAATAGTCTTAAAGAAGGAGTAATAGTGTCTGACATGGTTAGTGTTGGTGTTATTTCTAACCAACCTGATGCAGTGGAAGCAATAATTAGTAGTTTTGCTTCAGGTAGTAATGAATCAGCGGCTTATAAAATTGCTCAATCTCAATGTGAACAGTTTAAAAAAGATGATTTATCTGGTGATAATAAGATGTGTGAGATGTCTAAAACTTTACTAGCTGCTAACCAAAATTTACATACGGAATCGACTTTTTCATTAGTTGGAATGGGAAGGCTAAAGACTACAGTAATAGCACCAATCAACGGTCCACAAGGAAGACGTGTGGATCAAGTAGTTCAAGCTGGCGCTCAAGCAACTATGGGAGCACTTGCTTTGGGCTGCCTATTTACTCTATTTACGATGTGTCCATCACAAAAGACTTTCGAAGGACTTGGTAAAATAGCTGCACCAACCACCCCTCCAACACCCAATCCTCCTTCTGTTAGATCCTATCGATAAGAAAACTCTAATTTACCTCAAAATCGAAAAAAAAAGGAGTTGGTCCTCCTTAACCAACTCCTAAGAACTACTAATTGATCTTGCTAAACTTAGTTGATGTTTATTAGCTTTTTTTGAGCTTTTTCCGCTTTTGGTAAGGTTAATGTAAGCTCGCCGTTTTTAAACTCAGCCTTTATTTTAGTTTCATCAACATTGCCTCCAAGGTTAAATGATCTTTGAAATTTACCGTATGATCTTTCACATTTAAGCCAACCGTTTTTCTTGTCTTCATACTCAGATTTTCTTTCGCCTGAAACAACCAAGTAACCATCTTCAACCTCGATTTTTACATCTTTTTTATCGAGACCTGGCATATCCATATTGATCAGATATTTGTCATCCTCTTCACGGATATCAGCTCTAGGTGTGTAATCGAGAGTTTTGGTTTCGTTCCAGAAATGGTCCATGTTGCCGTTAAAAAAGTGGTCCAGTAAATTTCCTTGTGGTCTGCAAAGTGTTAACATAACGTTCTCCTTTAATATAAATGTTAAAAAGTAAAAGTCTTTTTAATGCTGATCTTTATTGACCAGTCACTTATACTTAGAGCAAAGAGTGTGCCAAAACAAAAACCAGTGCTATTTCAAGGGTTTATTGTTGTGGACAAACAATATAAAGAGATGAATAAAGATAAGGGGAAACAGTTTTCTCAAAATAAGAGAAGAGTTTTTCAAGGAAAATAAAAATGGGAAAAAGACTTCTCTTTTTGATTATTTTGTTGCCAATAGGAATAGTATTTTATATATGATCAACCTTTGATCGTTTGTATAATATTTCAAAAACCAAAATTTAATAATTAGAAATTAATAACTAAATAAGAGGAACAAGGTTATGAAAAGAACATTAATATTTACAGGGTTATCTATGTTATTGGGTTTTGTAGCGTGTAAACCAAGACCTTCACAATCGATGATAAAAAGTGCCAATAAAGATCCTTGGGTGCAAGAAAGAATTAAGGAATTGTGTGCTAGTCCTAATTATAGTTACCCTCATTGTAAGGTAAAAGAAAATGTTAAGACAGTAGTAGGTCTTGCTCCAATACCAGGTGATAATGAGCATGAGTTTATCATTCCAAGTAGAATCATGCAGGACATAAAAATGGCTGTTATAAATGCAGATGCTGCTAGAAGAGCAATGGCTTTGGTAGAAGAAAGAGGTTGGCAGGGTCTGCAAATAGAGTATTCATTAATTGAATTATATACGGTGGAAAAGTTAGATATTTTTGATATAAAGGAAATGAAACTAGCTGGTTCTGATAATATAAAATAATGAGGTGGTTGGGCCTTATCCATTATGTTAGAATAAATTGGTTTCTTTGATAATTTAATAGATATCTAATTTACGTCGGAGGTTTTATGAATATATTAATGGCAGATAAATTTCCGGAAGAATATCAAAAGAAATTAATATCAAAAGGTTATGAAATAATTTTTAATCCCGATTTAACCGCTGATGACTTACCTAATAACATTGAAAATGCCCAAGTTTTAATAGTGAGAAGTACCAGAGTAACCGAGCAAACTCTTGAGAATGCGAAGCAATTAAAACTTATCATTCGGGCAGGTGCGGGTACAAATACAATTGCCGTAGAAGAGGCTGCTAAAAAAGGGATTGCTGTATGTAATTGTCCGGGGAAGAACGCTATAGCTGTGAGTGAACTTGCGTTTGGTCTTCTCCTTTCTATAGATAGAAATATTCCTGATAATGTAATTGAATTGAGAAAAGAAAAATGGAACAAAAAAGGTTTCCAAAAAACCAAAGGATTGTTTGGTCGTAACATCGGTGTTGTTGGTACAGGACAAATAGGGCTATATTTTGCTGAAAGGGCTCATGCTTTTGGTATGAAGGTTCATGTTTTAGAGAAAAAAGAGGGTAGAGCCAAAGAAACCGAAGCTAGACTTGCCGCCATGAAAGTAACATATGTCTCTAATTATCAACAACTAGCTGAAAAATGTTCAGTTATTTCTTTTCATGTTCCCGCAAAATCTGAGACAAAAGGGTTAATAGGTAAAGAATTTTTATCCTATGTCAAACCAGAGACGATTATTCTTAATACTTCTAGGGGAGAAATAGTTGATGATCAAGCCTTGATTGATGCTATGGATCAAAAAAATATTCGAGCTGGTTTAGATGTTTATAATAACGAACCTGGTTCCGGAACCGGTGACTTTTCAACTTTACTCACCTTACACCAGAATGTTTATGGAACCCATCATATAGGTGCCTCTACTGAACAGGCTCAAACAGCAATTGCCGTAGAAGTAATGAACATTATAGAACAGTTTGAACAAGGAAATGTCATTAATTGTGTAAACCGCTCATTATTGTGATCTATTTTTTGTTTAACTTACTTTTTTAATCTTACTTGGTTGGTGTTTCTTCTTAGTTTTTGATTTGGAATTTGTTGCTTCTGATTCTATTATTTCTTCATTATGATTAACTGCCTGTTCATAGTCCTCTAGACCTTCATCGTGTTCGATCCGTTTTGTCACTTTTTGGAGATATTCTTGATCCCCATATTTATTTAATAAACCTTCTGCTTTAGATAATAGTGTTTTATAAATTTTTTCGGAAACACCTTCTTCGGTTGAACTTTTGATGGTTTGATGGATTTTCTCTTTCTGTGCGCCCACAAATAAAGCATCAAAGTCTGAGATAAATTCTAATAACAGAGCAGGGTCGGCTCCTTTGGAAATATAACACATGACTTCATCGGTGAGTCCTAGTTCAATACTAGGATTGATTCTTTTAATGGTTCTAAAAGAATGGAATGATCGATCATCCTCAGTAATTTCATAAATGTGTCCATTAGCAAGGACCACTTGACCGAAAAAACCTATATCAAAAATTAGATTTTGTAATTCTCTTACTTTTTTACCAAGGGATTCAATATTTTCGTTATTAGTCATTTCTAATCTCGTGTTGAAAAATTATTAAACAGATCCCTGTAATAAATGTTCGGCTAAAAAAACAAAATATTTATTCAATTATTTTAACAAAAGGAAAAAATTGGATTAATTTGGATTTTCTTGGTATTCCACAAGATCTCCGCGAAACATTTTATTTTTGGGAGGATTTTTTATGACGGTTATACCGTTTTTTCCACATAAAAATTGTTTGGTTCCTTTTTTCATCTGTATTCTATTACTTACTACTCGATAGTGGTCAATATTATAGGTACATAAGTTATTTTGCTTCAAATAATCAAAAGTGGGTTTATTGCAAATAAATAAATAACTATAGCGTAATAAATTATGATCTAGCCCTGTTTTTCTATCTAAAGCCGCAATTAATTTTGGTTTGGGCCATTTAATTTCATCGTGGCACCACTCTTTTTTATACTCTGGAGTTAATAAAGGACACTTATTTTGGTGCAAACAAGGTCCGATTGTTTTTAGTTGTGGCTCTAACAAAGATTTAATATTCATTATATTTTTACTGGTCTTACTTAGAGCAGGTTCTATAAAGAATACCATTCCCCATTGGGAGTCCAGATTGTACTTAAAAATTCTATTTAAATCCTTCATAAATCTTGTATTGCTGGGATCATAATTTAGTTCATTAATAAAATTGGATAAAAACATAATATTAAAGGGCTGGATTTTAGGTTTTCCCTTTGAGGAAAAAAATAAATTATGAGTAGTGGTAGTTAAATGATATTTTTTATCGTTTTCACCAAATAATATACTAAAATCTTTAAGAAAATTCTTATTTTGATCCATGCCGGTAATAATGATTTTCTTATTTTTGATAGTTGAAGATCTGTATTCATTATCTTTCATCCATTGAACGAACGCCAGACTTGAACTTCCTGGTCCACACCCTAGATCCAATATTCTTATAGTAGGGGATGCTTCTAAAAGAGCCAATGTTTCATCAGCAAACATTTCTAATAAACTATAGGTTTTTGCATAATTTAAAGGCAGGTAATGAATTAAATAAGCAGCTCTACTAGATGCTTTAGCAAACATACGATTATCTATTTCTTTTCGTTGATGATTGTAGATCATAGATAGGTTAACCACATCTCTAGCAAAGAGGGAGCTGATTTTAGGTATGTTTAGATGATTTCTTAAACTTTTCATTCTATTGGGAAGGTATTTTTTCTGGACAAGCGATATTAATTTGTTCTCTAAAGAAGTTAGGGCGTTTTTAAGACTCATAATTTTTCTCTTGTTAGATGCTTAACTTGGTTTAGATAGGTTTGTCGTGATTGAAAAAGAAATTCTTTTACGGGTGATTCTATATAGTCCGGGTAGGTCCAGGGTAATGCACTGTAATCGTTTCCTTTTTTGGTGTATATGAGAGTAAGATCGGCAAATACACCAGAGTTTAAGTATATTCGGTGGGTAAAATTTTTTCCGGAAGCTAGAACAAATTTTTCAGCGGATAAATGCCCTGGATCTAGATTTACTACTCTATTTTTTCCATCAGAATACAGTTGAGTAGTTTTGGACTCTAATTGAACAGCATTGAGTTTATTGGCCACTAAACTATCTCGTTCGACAAGTTTTTTGAATGCAATTAATTTTCTATTGATAGGCTGTCCCATCTCTTTAGTGTAATAGTCGGTGTATTTAAAATTATATTGATCGGTTTGGGACTCAATTTCTCCATATAAAGTAACTAATTCTTTTATGACTAATTCACAGGATTCATTAGAGGTAAATAATATACTAAAAACAAGTTTACAGGGTAGGGGCTTGAACAAGTCACTCATAGCGTTCTTGACTTTTTAGAATAATATCCGCAACTTCTCTTACAGCACCATTTCCACCGGTTTTTTCAGCAGTGTAATCTACTATTTCTAAAACATCCATGATGGCATCTTTAGGAGCGGCAGAAAACCCTACTGTTTGTAGTAATTCGAGATCAGGAATATCATCGCCAATATAACCAAAATTTTGGTCATCTAAGTTGGTATAGTGCTTTTTCAATTGTTGGTAAGCTTTCACTTTGTCTTGTACTTCCATATATACATGCTTAACACCCAACATTCTCGCTCTTTCAATAATAGCCTCTCTTTTTAATCCACCAGATATAATAGCAACATCGATTCCACTGCGGATTAGAGAGCGGATAGCATGACCATCTCTTACATGGAAACTACAGGTCCACCCTAACTCATGAGACAAAAAATATAGTTTTCCATCAGTCAAAACACCGTCTACATCTAAGATCAATACATGTAGATTTTGTATTTTATTCATCCATACCATCATGCATGGCAGTATCTCATATTTAGATAAGACAATCAATATGAGTGGACAATCTATTCGAATTTTAATATCAAAGTTATGGAATATGAATATTATAAACGTATTTAATTAATGTTAGATAAACGCAGATATTACAAGTGAAGTCAACTAAGCTTGTATAAACAGCAGGGTAAACAGGTGAATTTCCATGATTAGAACTTTATTAAATGGCACCTTGATAGGCATTGCCAACATTATTCCTGGGGTCAGTGGTGGTACAATGGCGATAATTTTGGGGATATATGATCGTTTAATTAACGATCTATGTAATTTTAATCCGCAAGTAACCAAAGAGTTTCTATGGCTCCTAAAAAATAAAAACAAAATGGAGAATTTCAGTAATCTTTGGCAGAAACTGGATCTTACTTTTTTAACGCTTTTAATGTTGGGAGCTTTAATTGCTATTAAAATTCTTTCCAATGTAATAACCTTTTTTCTGGATCAATATCATGACCCGACTTATGGATTTTTCTTTGGATTAATTCTTATCTCCATTTGGGTTCCTTACAAAATGCTTAACCAGAAGTCATGGTGGGATGTATTGCCACTATTAGTTGGTATTGCTTTACCTATTGTTCTTACTTTATCTTTACAATCAAAAGAATTGGCTGATGTTGCTCCTTCTGCATCATCTTTACTTTATATTTTTATTTGCGGGATTTTAGCTATATCAGCAATGATATTACCAGGGGTTAGTGGCTCTTTTTTATTAATATTATTAGGGGTTTACTTCGAAATATTAAAGGCTATTAATCTTCTTGATTTACCAGTTTTAGCTACTTTTACGGTTGGATGTATATTAGGTCTATTAGTATTTGTGCGTTTTTTACAATTTATTATGAACAAGTATTATTCAGGGACCATAGCTTTTTTAATCGGACTGATGTTGGGTTCACTCTGGAATGTATGGCCCTTTAAATACTCAAAAGTAATTGGAGAAAAACGAGTTTTTTTAGAGAATTATTTACCATCGTCTGTAGATATGAATTTGATTATTACTATATGTTCAGCAATTGTGGCGGGATTATTAGTGGCAATCCTAATCAGGGTAGATGCAAAACTAATTGAAAAAAAGGAAAAAAGGGTAGATAATTAGATTTTAGGTAAAGCCTAATTATTAGGTCATATAAAAAATAATTATACTAAAGGAGCCTTTTATGGAAAAAGGTGAATTAATCGATGTATTAGGTAGTTTTTTGGAAGAGGAAACAACTTTAAAAGAAAATATTATCGCAGATAAGTGGAAAAATGGAAAATTGATCCTTCAACCCAATGATACAACCATGCAAAGTAAAGAAATTACCCTTGAAGTTTTTTTTACTAAAATAATTCGGGTAAGAGATAATTTGCGGGTGTTGGAACAAAGAATCAATTCTAATAAGTCGCTATCCAATGAAGAGAAGCTTAATATTCAGCAATATATTTCCAAATCCTACGGAACCTTGACCACTTTTAATGTTTTTTTCAAAGATAAGAAGGATCATTTTGTGGGAGCTGGTGCCTCCAAAATCAAAAGTCCGAGTGATGGAAAATCTTCCCCTTCTTTGGCAGAAATGGAGAAAAAATTAGGATTAAACGAATATTGATTAGGTATACGTTTTAAGAGTCACTCCTACAAGTACAAGCTCGATTTATGCTACAATAGGTAGGATCAGTGTATCGTGGACTAGTGTTTACTTTCCGTGTCTTTTCTTCTAAAATATATAATAGGGACATTCTAAATAAAATCGAAAAATTTTACTGAGGGTCAAGATGGATAAAGGAAATTCTAGTTCCAAGCTTACTGATGTTAAAATTACCGACAAACATGATCAATGTATTACCAGCGCCAGAGAAGAAATGGCTAATGCCTTTTCTAGTCGTGGAGACAGTTGGATGGAAGCTAAAGAGTTTGTCAAAGCAGAAAAAGATTACACTCAAGCTGTTGGAATTGTGGCAAGAGTAGATGATTTTTTTAAAAGAGGGGTTTGTAGATTATCTTTGGACCAAGTTTCTGATGCTTCGACTGACTTTAATGAAGTCATAGAAAAGGTTCCAGATCATAAAGCTCTACTATATCGAGGATACACCCGTCACTTGATGGGGAAAAGTAATGAAGCTATTAAAGATTTGGATAAGGCTATTGATTTATATAATGAAGAGAAATTAGCTTATTTATATCGTAGTAAAGTTTGGTTGGATAAAGGGGAGCTGGATAAAAGCAAAACTGATTTAGATAAAGCGTTTGAATTAGGTTTAGTGGATGATATGGGATATCAGGTAAGGGGGCAAATCTATCAAAAAAAGAATGATCATGAATCGGCCATAGAAGAGTTTAGAAAAGCTATTCATATAAATGAGAATAATTTCGATTGTCAATTGGGCTTCATCCATTCTTTAATGCAAATGGAAAGATACAATCAGACTATTTTTCAATGCAAAAGACTTCAAGAACTAGGTGTAAAGGAAAATAAACTTAATCTAATTTTAGGTAGGACCCGATTTCATTTGGGCGAATATGATAAGGCGCTTACCCATTTTTCTAGGGCACTAAAAGATAAACCAACTATTGAGGCATATTTGGGGCAAGGGGATACTTATTTTTACCTAAGAGAAATCAATAAAGCCGAAGAAATATATTTAAAGGCTTTAGATCAAGAACAATCTTGTGATATTTATGTTCGTCTTACCAAATTATACTTAGCTTCAAAAAAATATGAGGTGGCTAAACGAAACTGTTTACAGGGACTAAAAATAAACCCAGAAGATAAAGTTTTAAAACTGCTAAAAGCTTTGATTTTTTGTGAGTTGGGTCGTTTTAATGAAGCCTTAGAAGATTTTGAGGTCATCTTAAAAAGAGAAATTAAAGTTACTTATGGAATAGCTTATTTATATCAAGCTAAAGCCTACTGGGGTGTGAAAAATTATGAGCAGTGTATTCATGATGCTACCTTAATTATTGAACGATATCTTTATCATCTTTCTAAGCAGGAACGGGTTGTTGATTGTATTGATCCTTTAATTATCGATGCAGGTTTCATTGCGGATGCCTATTTTATGAGAGCCAGGGCCAAAAAGGAAGTAAATAATTTTGAACAATCTCTAAATGATATAAACCAAGCGATTAAAGAGAAAGCTAAATATGAGTTTTATACCTTTAGGGGTGATCTATATCGATCTTCAAACAAACTGGATCTTGCTATTGCGGATTATGGAGAAGGTTTGGGCATGCAACCTTCTCTCTCTGATAAAAACGAAATTCTTTTAAAACGAGGAGATTGCTATTTAGAAATTTCAGAGTTATTAGACGCGGCTAAAGACATGACCATGATTATACAAGAAGATGGGAATAATAAGATTGCTTTTCAAAAAAGAGCGGTAGCTAAATATCTGTGGGGTAATTATAATGGCGCTATAGAGGATATAAATAAGTCTCTGTCAAGTGAAGCTACTGCTTTTGATTATTTTATGCGAGGGAAATCCCAGAATAAATGTCATGAATATTATTCGGCCGTTCAAGATTTCTCAAAGGCCCTGTTATCTTATCCCGGAGAATTAAAACTAGATTTATTAATAAAAAGAGGTGTTTGCTGGAAAAAACTACGCAAAACAGAAAATGCACAAAAGGACTTTAAGCAGGCTCTGGAAATTTTATCTTGTTTGCCCCAAAACACAATTAGTGTTGCTGATCTAGAGAAACACGCGCTTATTTATATACATTTAAATGAATTCGATAGGGCCTACGATGAATATTCAAAAGCCATAAGAAAGAAATCGATTTCTTCTTTATATATTGATAGGGCATCTGTCTCTAAACGACAAGGAGAGATAAATAATCAGTTAGCCGATATTAACAAAGCTATAAAAATTGATTCTTCAGATGAAGCTTTGAATATAAGGGGTGATCTATATTTTTCTAGAGGAAGAGATTATGATGCCATAGCCGACTTCTCAAAGGTTATAACCAAGCATTCAATAAGTAAAAAAAGTAAAATAGATTTACTTGGATCAAGCATTGATCAAATCATATCTGCTTATTACAGGCGAGCCAAAGTTTATGAAAAGATTGATAAGCATTTTTTGGCTAAAGAGGATTATCAAGTTATCACTACAATTGCTGAAAATCTGATTGATACTGAACTGGGATCCCCTAATCAATTGACTTATTGGACGGGAATTTCTTATTTGAAATTAAATAAACCAAAAGAAGCTGTTTCTGTATTGACCGTTACTATTAACTCAGAGCCTAATAATATTGATGCTCTTTATTATAGGGCAGAGGCTCAAGTTCTTTTAAAGCAATTTGATGCAGCCATTCAAGATTATACTAGCGTCATAGCAATTAAAAATGATTTTTACCGAGCATATTTTAACAGAGCAAAAATCTATTTTACTATTGATCAATTTGAACAGACCGTACAGGATACCTCGTTCATAATTGAAAAAATAAATAATGCTGAGGTTTATCATTTACGTGCTTTGGCTCATGAGAAATTAGGTTGGTATCAAAAAGCCATTGATGATTGTTCTAAAGAAATAAAAATAGATCCAACTGCGTCAGCATATATGTTTCGAGGCCAGGTTAAGTTTAAAGAAGGATTATATAAAGAAGCAGCAGAGGATTTGGTAGAGGCTGGGAGGATAAAACCAACAGATGAAATATTTGGCTGGTTGGGAGATAGTCTTTTCTGTCAGGAAAAGTTTGATGAAGCAACTTTGGCTTATAACAAAGGTATTGAATTAAAAGATACAGCTGAGTTACGAACCAAGAGGGGGGAACTGTGGTTAAAAAGAGGAGATTATCATAAAAGTACGGAAGATTTTAGTAAAGCTATTGATTTAATGCCTTCATCAAGGGCTTATTTTGGTTTGGGTCTAACCTGGAAGAAAATTTTAGATTTTGATCAGGCCGAAAGGGACTTTTCTAAAGCTTTGGAATATGAATCTAAGGCCGTATTTTACATTGAAAGAGCATTTGTGCGAAATCAAATGAACGATGTTGATTCCGCTTTATCAGATATTAATAAATCTTTTGATATGGACCTAGGCGTCGATATTTTAGAAGAGGGTTATCGAGTCAGGGGTTTAATCTATTTACGAAAGAAGGATTATGAAAAAGCATATCAGGATTTTTCGTTTTTAATCGAACGTAGGCCTACAGTAGAAGCTTATATTAATCGAGCAGAGTGTTTATGTCGATGGAGAAAGCTGGATACGGGATTAAAGGATTATGCCAAGGCAATTGAGTTGGATCCCAATAATGTCGCTATTTATTTTTCTAGAGGCAATATGTGGCTAAGTAGAGGGGATAGAAAGGCTCTAGAAGATTTTTCCAGATGTACCACTATTGAAGCTAAAAATGTTATTGCCTGGAACAAGAAAGGTTTGGCTTGGCTGAAACTGGAAAATACCAACAGAGCTATTAATGATTTTAAATATGCTATTAGGTTGGACAAGGATTATTACCCTTCTTATCTCAATCGGGGAAGGGCCTATCTACAATCAAAGGAGTATCAGAAAGCCATTGAGGATTTGACGAAAGCTCTTACTTATAATGCGGAGGATAACAATGTATTGTATTATAGAGGTGTGGGATGGTTGCAATTAGGAGAGTATTCTAATGCGGTAAGTGATTTTTCTAAAATTATTGATAAGCAATCAGATCATTTAAATGCCAGGAGAAAAAGAGGTGAAACTTATTTCAAATTAAATGATCTAAATCGAGCTATAAATGATTTTACGATCGTTTTAGAAGAAGAAAAGCATTTTAATGACTATTATTTAAGAGGGAGAACCTTGTTTCTTAAAGGTGAATATGGATCTGCCGTTGATGACTTCACGCGTTCTATTGAAATAAGGCCTTTAAGTGATAGTTTATTTTGGAGAGGAAAATCCTGGCATGCTCTAAAAGATTATAAACAGGCTATTGGTGATTATGACATTGCTATAAAAATGAATTCTAAAATAGTCTATTTAGTCGCTAGAGGATTAGCCTACCATAAAATAGGTGATATTACTCAGGCCGAGCAGGATCTGATGAAGGCTCTTAGTAGGGATAATAATAATAATGAGGAGATTCTGGTTCATTTAGCCGATTTATATAACGATCAAGGTTTGTATAACAAAGCTATTACATTATCTTCTTGGGCCATTAAATCAAAAAATACATATAAAGCGTATAATAGTAAAGCTAATGCTTATAATCATTTAGGAGAGTATCGAAAAGCTCTTAATAATGCCAACAAATCTTTAGCGTTGAATCCCTCCAATTTGGGGGCTCTTGATGTGAGAGGATATAGTTACTTTCATTTAGGTAGATATGAAAAAGCCAGAAAGGATTACGACACTATATTAGAGCATGATCCAAACAACTTGTCGGTACTGTTAAACAGGGCCAAGGTATTATATCGATGTGAAGAATATGATGGGGCCATTAAGGATCTGGATAGTTTTATAGTAGGTGAAAGTTCAAATCTTGAAGTATGGAACTTAAGAGGTAACTGTTTTCTAGCTAAAGGAAAATATAAGGAAGCTATTGGTGATTATTCTCACTATTTATCGAAAAAAGAAAGCGATCAAGGAAGATTCAATCGTGGTTATACCTGGTATAGAATGGGGAACTATCATAAGGCGATTATTGATTATACCGAATCAATTGAAATAAAAAAGGCGGCTAAAACGTATAAAGAAAGAGGTATTTGCTTATATAAGCTGGGTAAATATAAAGCTGCGTTAGAGGATTTTTACAATGCGTGTATTATGGAAGCAGATCTTAGATCAATTCATTTTTATTTAGGGTGTTCGGCTTATTCATTGGAAAAGTGGCAGCAAGCCGTTGATGAATTCTCCATTAGTATAGAAAAAGAGCCATTTGCTATTGCTTATTTGTATAGGGGATATGCCTATATGCAGTTAGAGGAACTGGATAGTGCTTTAGAAGATTTTTCCAGGTCCTTGACGTTGGAAAATACTGTTGTTGCTCTTCATAGTAGGGGTTATGCTAATCATCGCGTTGCCAGATACGAAGAAGCTATCGCAGATTATTCGGCGGTAATTAAGTCAGGTAAGGCAACAGCAATGACATATTTGAATAAAGGCTGTGCCCTAGCTAAGCTGGAGATTTTTAATCAGGCAGTGGTTGATTTTGAAAAAGTTATAGAAATGCTTCCAGAATGTGTTCATCCTTACGTTAACAGGGCCTTAATAAATCAAAAATTGAGTAAGTATGAACGGTCATATAAAGACCTGGAGAAAGCTGAAAAGTTGGATAGCCAAAATGCTATGGTTATGCTCTATAAAGGAAATGCCTATGTTGAATTTAAGAAGTATGATCAGGCTTTAGAGGCATATAATCAGGCAACCCAGATTGATTCAAGCATTGAGGATGTATATCGCAGAAGAGGTGTTTTGTATGGAATTATGGGCGAGACTCAAAAAGCTCTGGATGATTTTGAATATTTTAAAGAGCTGGAAACATCTAACCAAAACTCGTCGTCTTTACTATTGAAAGAAAAAGAATGGTCGATAGCCGATTTTCATAAAGTTGATGTGTGTATACTTGAAAGAACACCTAGTGATATGCCTGAACTACAGTCTATTTCTGTGGAAGACATTCTTTATACATCGTTGCACGCTGAAGATTTTGAACAGAGAAATCCAAAAAACAAAGAGACTACTGGCTCAACAGAGTCTTCAAATCAAAATAAAAAGGAAGCAGGTGGAAAGTTAATTGAATTGCCTGTGATTCCTGAGATGCCAAATATTGATGTTTATGAAAAAGAAGTTAAGGAATTAGCTGCCACTATATTGGCCAATCCTGATTCAAAAATGGCTTACTTTAGTAGGGCTCAGGCTCATGAAGGGATGAATGAATATTTAAAGGCCATAGATGATTATTCTAGAGCCATTGAATTAGAACCGGGTTATTTGCTAGCTTTGGCTGGCAGAGGATTAGTATGGACCGTCTTACAGGAGGATGAAAAGGCCATTTCAGATTTTTCTAAAATTATTGCGCTTGATTCTGGGTGTACCTCGGCTTATTTTTTGCGAGGTAATGCTTTTAAAAGAATGAAATCAAAACAAGACAGCCTTAGTGATTACCTAAAAGCGATAGAATTAGTTAATAAAAAGCCACTGGATACAATATTTGGTTTAAGAAATTATTTAGGTAATCTCAGGTTTGATAGTATTAAGTATCTTAAGGAAATTGAAGAAGTTAGTGAAAAAATTAAAGGTGATTCCAGTTATGCCCAGCTTTTTCATGATAGAGGGAGAGCCTATTATATGATTAGGCAATATGATAAAGCTGTAATTGATTTTGAACAAACTAGGAAGCAAGATTCTAGCTTCGTTTCTGTTTTGGCCCAGATAATGAAAATTGATTTATGATTTATAAGAAATAAATATATAAAATAAATATCCTAGACAATAAACTCCCCCCAATATTCGGTTGAATTTCTTAAATAAAAGTAAGCTGAATAGTAAAAGTAATGAAAAAATAATCACTGCGAGAATATCTATCGAGACAGCTTTAGCAGGTATAGAAAGAGGTAGGATAATAGCTGTTAAACCAAGTACAAAGGAGATATTCATAATATTACTTCCGATGATGGTGCCAACAGATATTTCTTCTTCACCTCTTAAGGTTGCGGAGATTCCAGTTGCTAATTCTGGTAGAGATGTGCCAACCGCTAGTACGGTTATACCAATGAATAACTGACTAATACCAAATTCAGTAGCAATATAAACAGCAG
>CAZJDM010000075.1:0-21012 GCA_964544765.1 uncultured bacterium | reverse complement strand
TTAACACATTTTCAATGATATCAATAGGTTTAGTCTTTCGACACGGAAAAAAGAGATGAATAAAATATTTTTCTCATAAAAACATCACCAAATTGTATTTTATAATATTTGTATACAACAGTTCTTTAAATATAGCCAATAAAAACTTCGATTAATCAATTAATCGATTAATAAAGTAAAATTTGATATGTTTTATAGCCAACAAAACCTTAGATAACAGTAGAAGAAAAAAGTTTTATCGAGTATAGTGCGGCCATGACTGTGGAAAAAAATATCTAGCATGAGGTTTTGATGAATAATTTTGTAAAAATTATTATTATATTTTTAGCTATCACAGGATTAGCTACTGTGGCTATGAACTTGTTCCACCTTGATTTTGGTATTTACAATTATTGGAACAAGCATGGTGTTTTCTTTTTGATTTTTATTACATTATTTCCACGCCTGACATTATTACTTTCTAGCGTTCCTTTTGGTGGTTTATTTTGGTGGTTAGGGTGGTTATTCACTCCCCGCTTATTGGTGGCTATTTTGGCAACAATTGCCTATTGGAACACAAATGAGGTTCTAGTAGTTTTATCCTGGCTTGTAGCTTGGGGAGGTGAATCTTCCGAGAAGTTCGTTGTCCATAGAAGGACCCGTAAAACTTTCCGAGGTAGAACAATTGAAGCGGAATTTACCGTTAAGAATCCAGATAAATAACTTTCTTTATACGCTTACCGTGTAAAAAGTCTTGAATACGAATTACCTTTCGTGATAGTTCCTAAAGTAAGTTTCAAAAAATAAAATGATTCGCAAGTAAAACGCATTAAATGTGTTGAGGTATTGTGTTTCCTATGACGACGCAAATTAGGGGAACTATCCAATTTCTCTTATTGATTAATTCAGTATATTGTTATGGACAAGATTCCTATATCTCAATGAATTCCTATCTTCCAGAGGATCAGTTATTTGTGGGGCAATGGGGTTTAAAAAATACGGGACTATTTCCTGGAAGTAGACGTATGGGTTTGGTCGGGGCCGATATAAATGTAATCCCTGTGTGGAGTCAACTTACTCTTGGTAGTAAGAACATTAAAATTGCTATAATTGATAGTGGTATTGATTATAACCATGAAGATTTAAAAGGCAATATCTGGGTTAATAAAAAAGAATTCTACGGAATTGCAGATTTTGATGATGATGGCAACGGATATGACGATGACATTCATGGATACAATTTCTTGGATGAAAAAGGTGATCCTATGGATGACACTGGTCATGGAACCAGATGTGCGGGAATCATTGGGGCTATGCATAACAATATTGGAATAGCGGGTGTGATGGCTCATGTACAAATAGTAGCTATTAAAGTAAGTAATAAGGATCATAATAGTGCACTTGAAAGTGATATTATCAAAGCAATCGATTATGCGATAAAGTTGCAAGTAGACATTATTTCTGCTTCCTATGGTAACACAGATTATTCTGAGGAAGAAAAAGCTGCTATTCAAAGAGCCAATAATGCTGGTATTGTTTTTGTTACTTCTGCGGGGAATCGTCCGGGCATGAATAATGATCGTCCTGATATATCAAAAGACTATCCTTCAAGTTATCAGGTAGATAACATTATTGCAGTAGCCGCTCATGATCGATATGGTAAACTATCATCTTTTTCAACTTATGGACCGCAGTCAATTCATGTAACGGCACCTGGTTCATTAATTTATACAACTAATTTAGGAAATAAATATTCTCGGATGAGTTCAGGTACATCATATGCTGCCCCTTTTGTAGTGGGAGTTATTGGTTTATTATTCTCTTATACAGGAAAGATCACACCGTTAGAAGTAAAGAAACGACTAATCAGAACTTCAGCTCAAACTTCCCCTCGTTTAGTGGGTAAAACAGTTTCCAATGGTCACGTGGATGCTTATCGTTTTTTCAAGAATTGGCGTTAAATGAAAAATTAACTTTTTTCATTTTATTATTTCAGATAAAGTAGAAGATGCAATATCTAAATGTTTGGCAAAAGCTCTTAAGGAATATGAAGGATTCTTTTTTGTTTTTTCTACCAGAACGTCCTGGAGATATTGTCGATAATTTAAGTATTGGTAAATCATAATGTATCTTTTACTAACCTAAAACCATTACCATCGCCATCAGTTGAAGGGCATAGAATATGCGTTAGTACTAGATCCTATTGGATCGAATTCTGATCGTGATGCTGAGCGGCAGTTATCTGAATCATTATAAATATTATCACCTCTAACTAAATGGCGCGCACGCGCACGATTTTGAGGATCTATAATTGGTGAGTAGTGATAATAGTTTTCGTCATAGTAATCATTTAATTTTTTAATAAATTTCATAGCTTCGAGCCAGGTAACATTTGAAACCGGATTATAAGGACATAACTTGATGCCGTTCAATTGTATGGTGTCAAGTTCACTCTCAGGATTAAGACTGTTTAGGCCCATTTCACTATTAACACATTCATCTTGATTAGATGGTGACTTTGAAGAACCTGATGAGGTAATGATAGAGTAGGCAAACATAATCTAATTCATGTGAAGCGTAATGAAAATTTGCCGATCGCGTTAATTATAGAATTTAAAGATGTATGAGAATGATGTATAAGAATGTAGAAAGTAATTCAGAAAATATAAATAATTGGGGTATGTTTCATGACCCGCAAGAAGAAGAAAGAAAAAACAGAAGCAGAAAAAAGCATCAAAAAAATTAAAAAAGTTTCTTCATCAGCTATTTCACGTGGCATGTCATTACTGGGTTTGTCATTAGATAGCGGGATGCGATTTACTTCCATGAAAATTGCCAGTGCCCTTGGTAAAAAAGATCAAAAACAGGAATTTGTTAGCGAGTTTTTATTGCAGCAAGCCAATAACCTGGCCCGTGAATTGGGAAGACTAAAAGGTGGGTTAATGAAAGCTGGTCAGATGCTTTCGATCTATGGAGAACACTTTTTCCCGTCAGAAATTAATGATGTGTTAAAGCAGTTACATGCGGATTCGGTAGAGGTTGGATGGCAATCAATGCGGAAGGTTATAAGTTCCCAATCAAATAAAGAAGCATTTAAAGAATTAGAGGTAAACTCAGAACCAATTGCTGCTGCCTCTATTGGTCAAGTTTATCAAGCACGCACTAAATCCGATGGTCGATTAGTTGTTCTTAAAGTGCAATATCCAGGGATAGATCGTTCTATTGATAGTGATTTAAAAACTTTAAAGTCAATTTTTAGATTTATAGAAATAGTTCCCAGAGAAAGCACCTTAGATGAGGTTTTCAAGGAAATCAGAATGGTACTTAATTACGAAGTTGACTATAAAAGGGAACTGAATAACATTCAACAGTTTGGTGATTTGCTAGCTGACGATCCACGCTTTATCTTGCCGAATGTTTTTGAAAAGTATTCTAGTAAAAGAATATTAGCTATGAGTTTCGAGGATGGCTACAAACTAGACAGCCCTGAGGTGGCAAAGTTATCTCAAGAGCGCAGAAACAGATTAGGTGCAGCCATAATGGAACTGACTTTTCGTGAGATCTTTGAATGGGGTATGATTCAGACGGATCCTCATTTTGGTAATTATAAAATCAGGATAAGTAATCAAGAATCGGTAGAGCAGGTTGGACAATATGAACAGGGTAATCAAGAGGAACAATATAAAATTGCGGATAATGCGGATAATGTGGATAATGCGGATAATGCGGATAATGTGGATAGTGCGGATAATGTGGATAGTGCGGATCAAGGAGATAAAATTGTACTGTTAGATTTTGGCGCTGTTAGAAAATTTTCGCGTAGTTATATAAATTCGTTTGCATTAATGGTTTATGCTTCAATGATAAGAGATAAAGAATTACTTTGGCAGGCAGGATATAAAACCGGATTTTTAAGGAAGGATGATCAAGCCAGGGAACATGAACTTTTTGTTGAGTTTTGTTTTATTACTTTAGAAGCTTTTAATAAAGCAATTGCTTGTCCTTGTATTGATGGAAGTGTGGAGGGTGAACACCCTTATGATTGGAGAAAAACAGACATTATGCAACGACTAAACTCCTTAACCAAAGAGTTGGCCATTGCTTTTAAATTTCGTCCGCCACCTCGGGAAGCGATTTTTATTAATAGAAAATTGATCGGTGTATTCACCATAATTTCTCGTTTAAATACTCATTTTAGTCCGCATAATCTTCTATTGAAATATCTCGCTCCCATTGTTAAAAAGGAGACATAGGGAAGCATAAGGAAGCATAAGGAAGCATAAGGAGACATCATGTTAGAAGTAGATTTGCATTCTCATAGTTTATATAGTGGTTGTGGTGTTCATACGGTACTTGAACTTTTAGAAGCTGCATGCAAGCGCGGAATAAAGGTTCTGGCTATCACTGATCATGGTACTGAGTTGAAAAGTAGTATAAATAGTGTGTTTTATGAGAGATTCATAAACCCTTTTAAAGATATTAAGCTTTTAAAAGGAATGGAATGTAATCCTATCGATGCTTCTGGTTTAATTGATCTACCTTCCAAATTCTTACCGTTTATGGATGTGGTTTTATGTGGGCTCCATCATAATATAAAAGAAAATTTGGGAGCCAAGAAATATACAGATATGATGATTGCTGCAATTAAAAGCAATCCCGCTATTGATATTATTACTCACCCTGATGATTCTTCATATCCAATGCAATTTGAGAGGTTGGCTAAGGTAGCAAAAGAAAATGGTGTTGCCTTAGAGTTGAATAATTCAAAAATTTTGTTAAAGCGAGTGGAACCTAATAGAACCCGAGAGTTAATTAAGGCATGCAAAAATGTTGGCTGTCAGATGGTAATAAATAGTGATGCTCATGCTGTAACAGAGTTAGGATTAGATGATTCAATACGACCTTTATTAGAAAAAGAAAATTTTCCATCATCATTGCTCATTAATGATACAAACCAAAAAGCTAACCATTTTATTGAAAGCCGTAAAATTAATAAATTATATAAAAATATTTGACAATATTATAATAAATAAGTAAATATTAGACGAGAATAAATGTTACTCTATTCTCGATTATTTGCTTATGATTTGGGGTTTATGATTTATAAGTATGAATAAATATTCTGTTTTTTATATTATATCCTTTTTCTTTAATATCTTTATTATCTTTGGTATTTCAACAAATTGCCTTGGAGAAGGCGTATTAAATAATTCAAATTTAAGTTTTAATTATATTAGTTATGATGGTAGGGCTTTTCCTATTAATGGGGTGATTTGCTTACATCCTGGTAGTACCATTAAAATCAAGGTTCGAGTACCGGAAGGAGCATTGGTCACATATGACAATGCAAGAGAAGGAATGGTAGATAGTAGGGACAACAATTCACCCTATCAAATAGCAGATAATTATCGATGGCGCGTAGTTTTGAGTAATGGGAATACTTTTTTTCCTGGTGATATTAATCAATGTCAAACCCATCCTTTAATACTTCATCAAGGAATATTTTACATTTCAATGCCTTTTTTGGGAGTGATTCAATTTGATGTTGTTAAGCCAGATATGAGTGCAGCAAGTAGTATTTTCTTTTCTTCAATTGGTAGTTGTCAAATGATAGATATTGAGAGTTATATATCTTATAAGGCAGTCTTTACCACCATTAGGATGAAAGAGTTGGTTTCCTCTCTCACTAATAGAATGAATGCTTCTTGCAAGCACCTTCCTTACCCTAATAATTTGGATAATAATACCAGCTTAGTATCTCCTTTTATTGAGAAATGTAATATTCATGCAACGTATAGTAAATGCCCAACTTCTGCTGCTAGATGTATTTTTAATGTTTATTATGGATTATGGCAAGTTCTTCAATGCGGATGAATAAGTTACTTGTAATTACAACTTTTCTTATCAATTAACTATTCTAAACAATTAATTATTTTAACAATCTAGAATTTATTGGTTATAAAGAAATAGTCCCTTAAATTGAAGAAATTAAAAACTGAAACATAACGTTCTGATTTATTTGTAATAATTTTTTTCAGCCCAAAATCATATTGAATCGGTCTAGCATGATAAGATACAGTAATTCTTGGGAATTTATTATTCTTTAAAAGCAAATATTGAATAGGTCGTGTTGACCTATTTTTTATTATTTGAAATTCCTGTGTTGTTTTATATTTAGCTGTCATTTTATTATTATCCTTCGAGATAGTTTTTAATTTGTAATTTGTAATTTGTAATTTTTAGTTTGCTGTTGAAAACACTTGGAAAATGTTTTCATAGTATTTATCGGTATATCGTGTGTTTTTCTTGACTAAATATTTAGAATGGACTTTATCGTGTTGAATTTAAAGTAGAATTTCTAATTATTAAGCGATAAAAAAATCAGTGTTTAGAAAGCTTAATATTTGCTTGACATTTATCTTTGGTTATTATACCTAAAGATCATACAAAAAAAATAAGTATCGTTAAAATAACAAGTCAAAAAGGGGAGCCACTTTTAAATTGGTAAGTTGTACACAATTCCTTCTTTTCTTTCTAGTTCACATTAAATAAAAAATAGTAACCAGCTAAAATAAACGGTGTGCAAGTTTCACTTACACACCGCTGTTTAAGTGTTAAATTGTTAAATATCGAAGGTGTTTTGGTAGATAGATAGATCCTTATCAGCATTGCCATATTTGGCTCGTAATTCTAAGGTCATCATTGGTTTAAATGCTGGTGGTTTTTTAACGGCATTAATCCTGGTAGTATTAATAGCTACACTCATTTCATTGAAGTATAAAAGCTTGTCCCATCTATAGTTGGGTTTTATAATTATATTATCAACATTAGTTTTTAATTCTTGGGATAGAACAACTGGATTGTGTGAATCTAAGACAATAGTAACTTCAAACATGTCAGATCCAGCCGGAATATTAAATCCCTCAAGTCGAATTTTATAAAGACCAGGTGTGACAGGTTGGGTGATAAATTCATTGTTGTTAGGTGAATTGGAACCGGCCACAATTTTATTGGCCCGTAAAAGGAATAAATCGATATCGGTTTCTGCGGTAGTGCCATAATAGGCAGTGGAGATTTTGATTTGTTTAAATCCAACTGGGACCATAATAGGTAAATTAACAAATTCCTTATGTTTTACCATCGATTGTTGATATTTTTTAAAAGACTCAATTTTAACTTCAGCTTTGGTCATCCTTAATGGACTTCCATTATTTTGTATATCTTTTAATATAAGTCGAGTTATCTGTGGAGTTGTTTTAATTATAGCATTGCCAACAGAGACTGAATATTGGGCCGCATGTAAATTAAAATAAGATCCAGGTGTTTCACCATAATAGTAATTATTGGTTGAGCTGGCATATAATCCAATTTCGTACATTCCAGGGTTAAGATCAGTTAATATATATCTAAGGTGATTGCGTCCTTCTCCATGGTCAGGATTATTTGTGGCCCAAGCGGTAATGGCTCCCATATTTTTATAAGGAATTTCTAGACCGTTTTTAAATACTTTCATTGCTAAGGAGCCAGGAGTGCTTTGAGATACAAATAAATCAAGTAAGAGACTGGTTTTGGGATGACTAACCGCAATAAAATATCTTTTGGTAAGAGCAGTAGGAACAAATCCTGAGACGGCAAATTGATGATTGTCTACAATAGGATTGAATTTAGTATGAGCGCCAACCAAAATTACCGGAAAGATAAAATCAAAATATTCGGGATGGTTTTGACTGAATCCCTTTATTAAGGCAAAATGAGTTCCGGGACGTAAACGACCATTTTGGATTAACTTACTTTTATCAACGAATAAAGTAACTGTAGTTACTTCATTACTAAAGACGTCGATTACACGGTTTAGTTTTTGTGAAGTTGGAGAAAAAGAGAGCCAGTCGGCTCCTTCGATTGATAAGTTAAAAACTTCATTATCAGTAGCATTAGCTAATGAATTCTCTTGATCTTTTAAAGAAACAGAGAATACAATTTTGGAATCGATGTAGTCGTAACTAAAATGACCGTTAGCGGTAGTATGATAATTATGAATTCTCGAACCGGTTTCGAGTTTTATAAAGAGCTCTTGATCCTCAATTATATTTTGTAAAATGTTCCACGCGCCCAAAGCATTAACTCTTCCTGCTCCACCATCCAACCAGTTATGTGTGTTAACTTGTTCTTTATTTTGGCAGCTGGAAAGAAAAGTGCTATTGGATATACATTCAGTTGTAATGTATTCATCATAAGGCAGGGCGGAATTTCGTAAAGCCTTTATAACCTGGTCAATTCTAACAGGAGCATCAGAGGTGTTATTGCTCTTAGTTAGTTGTGACTTATTAACCGCGTCGTATAATAAGGCGATGACTGAGGCTACGTTAGGCGCGGCCATTGAAGTACCTGACCAAAACTGAAAGCTGTGATTAGTTCCGTTAGGAGTGAAGGGGCGAGATATAGGCATACTGGATAAAACCCAACCAGGAGCACCTATGTCTGGTTTTAAAACACCATTAATCATAGGACCTCTAGAAGATGAAGCTGTAACAAAATTTTGATTTTCGGTTAAAATTTCAGTGCTGTCATGGTGTTTGCGGGATTCGGTGTTAAAATAACTAGCTACCGTTATCATACTATTAGTGATAGGGATACCATGACTATTTAGGCCAGGACCCTCGTTACCAGCGGATTTAACAATGGATATATTGTATGTTTGAATTAGTTGTTCATACAATTTAGCTATGGGGCTATTTGTATCGTTAAATTCAGTGTTACCACCGAAACTAAAATTGAAGATACTTACCTTGCGTTCTTTGATCATTTGAATCATGGTGTTAATTAAAACAGCATATGAGGGGAATCCGGGGCCGAGCAAAGACAGACCAAATATTTTAGCTTTTGATGAAGTAGCGCTAAAATGATTTGCGTTTTGAAAATTGCCGGCCGCGATTCCCGCACAGTGTGTTCCATGTCCCATTAAGTCAAAACCCGCAAGTCCAACCTTATATATTGTATTATCTTCATTTGATTCATCGGTTTCTGTATCTCTATTTTCTTCAGAGTTTTCTTCGGAACCATCTCCCGGATTTTCGGTTGCGGTATCAGTTTCATAATTTTCTTCAATTTCGATCGCTGCTAATTTACCATCTTCAGTTAATTCATATCCTACTCCTAAGGTTATAGCTAGGTTAACTCTTCCCTTATTTCTATCAGGGGTGAGTTGATCCTTTTCTTTAATATCCATTCGGGTTGTATACTTGTAATAACTGAGAAGAGGCTTTTCTGGATGATGGTAAAATCGATCTTGGATATTTTGGGCAACCCAATTGAAATCCATTAAAGTATTTTCGTCTTCGATACTACGATCTCCTTTTTCTCCATAGATACCTTTATCGTTAACGTTGATATAGGCTTCAAAGTTTCCATCGTCGTTTTGAAAAACTACAATGGGAAAAACAGCGGTATCTTTTTCATCTTGGTTGAAATCAAAATGATTAAAACTTGAATTGGGTACTTTATTAAATTGTTTTTCAGTAAAGTAACCTAGATAATAATCTCGGTCCGCAGAAAGTTTGGCAGTCCTTTCGAGTAATACTGTTCTTTTTTTAATTTTTGTAATGATATATTCAGTTCCTTCAATGATCTTGAAGGTTGCTTTTTTTATGAGAGCGTGATCTCCTGTACGGATACTTCGGAGTCCAGTAATCCTATCTTGAAAAACATCTGTTCGGGTTATATCTAAACCGGTGTCAACCACTGCAATTGCAACAGAGCTACCATCTAATTTTTGTCCGTATTGTTCTTCAAATTGCCGAGCGAGTTGTTTGGTTTTCATCAGTTGAGTTGGTAGAACCCTGCTATTAGAAACAGATGATGTATCTGAATTTTCTATCGTTTCAGCATCTAATGTGGGTATTTTAAAAGGAATAACTTTATTAATAGCTAGGGAGCCTACTAGGCTAGTATCAATTAGATCCAAAGCTGATTGACTGGATATTTTTACATGTAGATAACCTACTTGGGGATCGGAGAAGAGGATAGTACCTCCGTCTGCGATAATAGATTGGCGTACATGAAAAAAAGACTCTGGTTTAACCAGAATAGTGATATTGTGTTTGTAGGCAAATGCGTTGGAAGTTCTGTCATCATTTGTTGTACGGTATGGTTCCGGATAAGCATGATTATATAACAATGCCTCCTTTTTAGCTAGCTCTTGCAAAGCTGATAAGTCGGCATTTGAAACTATATTATTGTTAAGTTGCCTAGAGTTATTGTTTTGTGACGGGATAACTCCTTGACAGGATAAAATGATTGGTAATAGACTTAATAAACATCCTTGTATAAATAATTTCTTGGCTTTCATGACAAGTTCCTTTCCATGGAAAATGATCAAGTGAGCTTTACTTATAAGCAAAACTTCTTACTAAAATAAATATTCCTTATTTATAAAAACTGTATAACATAAGCTAGAGCAAGATTGCAACATATAAATTCTTTGGAGGTGTATTACTGTTTAATAAAAATTAAATTTAAAAAATGTTGATTATTGTATTTTATAATAGTAATAATAGCCGCAAATGAGTTCTAGAAAAGGGAGATATAATATGAAAAGACAAATTTTTGTTTTATTAATTGGTCTGAAATTTTTATCCATCATGACCATTATAAATACTACTTCTACTACTTTGCTTGTTGCCGACAATGAACGGTTTAATAAGTGGTTCAACTTTGGGGTGGTGGAATTTTTTGAGACGGTAGTGAATGGAGCGCCTTTTAATTTCACTCCAAAAGGTATAAGAAAACAGGTTAGGATTAGTATAATTGAAAGAAGTGAGCAATTACCACCGGCAGAAGCTGACCAGGTGTGGAAAATAGTCAATGGCATTATATCCAGAGATACAAGATTGATTCAAAATGAATTGTATCTTTTGCAGTTATATTGTCGATTACCTATAAGTATAAATCATCCAGAAGTTTTGGAGAGATTGATTAGTAATGGAAAAAGAACTGAGGAAGTACTTAACCTATTGGAGGTTGATCATTGGAGGAACCATCCTCAACATGATCGATGGTATGAAGCATTAACCGGTAGAAGTTTTGCCGAGGCTAATACTCCAGTTACTTTACCGGGTAAACCAGGTGTGACGTTGGATGGAAGACAAACAAAATTGTATAATGAAGTTCAAAGAATTCTTGCTAAGAAGAAATATAAAGGTAAAGAATTTAAGATAGTAATGCGATGGATGAAACAAGAAGTTAGCGCTGAGTACCCTGAACAGCTTATGCAGTTTTTACACCAAATAAGAAGAACTAATTCAGCAGATTTTGAAGAGGTTATAGATAAAGTTCTGACTAGAAAACATTGGGTAAACTCACCATGGGCTCCGGAAATGCTTGCTTTTATGCTACATAAAGGGAAATGGAAAAAGCATTATATTCATGAAAAGGTTGCAAAACGTGTTTTACCTGATGAAGCCTTTGTCGGTTGGCCCGAGTTAGCATTAATGATTGCCAGCAAACATGATGGCAGGGATGACTTAGAGGAAAAAACACTTTCCAAGAGGCGTTGGAAAGCTAGTAATGCCGCAAGAGCATACACAGGTGGTAAAAAACCAGACATAGATCGAATGAGAAAAGCTGGAGAGAAGAAAAGCCTTAAGAAATGGGCTCAAATTGTAACCGATCGTTGTCAGCAATTGCGTACTAATGCTACCGCTTCAACTGCCGGTGCGTCAGCTGAGCCGGTCGCTAGTATTTAGTAACATTAATATATTATCACTCGGTGAAAAGTTAAGGAGATTACGATGCAATTTCTTATTGCTAAAGTTTGTTTCTTATTAGTTGTTTTATTTGTTAGCACGATTATTCTTGATCCACTAAGAGCGGTTCCCCGAGGCAATGGAAGTGGTAATATTGGTAGCGATGGAGGTAATGGGTGTAAATTATCTAATAAACGATGGAACCGTCATAAATGGGATTTTCATCCAAAAGACGCATGGACGACCGGCGATTTGGTATCGCGGGCCCAAAGATTTGCTGGGTTATACCAATTTAATGTTATTTATTTACCCGAGGTAATCTTTAAAGCTAAAGGATTAGGGGAATCCAGGCGCGGAATGTTAGTAATTTCAACTAAAGGTTTATCAGGTAAGAAAATGAATGCTCTGACTACCGATTATCTCAGGGCTTTATCAGCGGGTTCAATTTCTTTTCCTGGAGGTAGTAGTCCAGGTCATCTTTATATGCGTGTAGGTAGATGGTCCTTTGATTGGGAGGGTGATGTATCAAAAACCAGATATAGTGTTAGTGGTAATAAAAGAATCGAACCATTTATAGCTGTTAGTGAGACTGAATTGGCTAGAATGCAGAATTATTTAGAAAATTCTATGGCCAACCCTGATAAAGTGTTAGGGGAATTTGATTCGGATGGATTACAAAGTCCCGAAACTGCAAATGGAACCTTGACCAAAAATAGGGTCAAAGGTCGTTGTCACAATTGTACTGATTGGGCAACTACTGCCAAAATTGGTGATAATGGAGAGAGAATGACAGGACTAGTCGGACTTGAAGATACTAGAGATGGAATAAAAAAGCCTACTTTTAGAAGTTCTTCAAGATGGCCGGGATGGTTACAAGGAAGCGCTCCTATCAGTAGGGTGCCTTTTGTGGTTGTTTGGACCCCTAATAGAGTAGATAAATTTGCTTCGAAATATGATCCGTCAGTGGATGGTAAGGTGTTTAAATATGGTTTTTAACCATTTAAAACGATTTATCTTATTGGTGGTAAGTGTTAGATTAGTTGTAAGTTTATTTTTTTTTGATAATATACCTCATTCTTTACATCATTCATTTGATGTATTTCATGATTCATTTAATATTTTACATGCAACTAATCCGCAAGTAGCTTACTTTGGAGATAATCATACCTATGTTAGAGTTAGAAGAGTATCTGGAGCTAGAATTCTTTTAGTAAATCCCATATTTTTTGGCGTTGATTTTGGTGTTTTTAAAATACCTACCTCTCGGGAATATTTTGCTAGTATGGGTTCCTCCGCTGAATTAGAAATCCTAAATAAGTGGGGAGTGGCCATGTTTGGTGATGTTGGTAATGGGAAAATGGCCTTTGTTCCTCATGAAACGGGTCGTTCATTATTATTGCCACCTTCAATTCATCCCATGTATAGCGATATTTTAATTAAGGGAATTGGCCCGGTGACTAAATTCACTGAAGGTAATAAATTGCGCTTTAGCCACTTGGGATTTGATGGCTTTTTTGAAATCGCGGAAGGTACTAAGGATTTGGTTATTGCTGAAATTTTGGGTTATTTCGGCGCCAAAGTCGCACGTGGTCTAGGAGTAGTAGATTTTAATGTGATGGGCAAGAGAGGAAAAAACCATATTCGCGCTGGAGCTTATATAAGAGCTTTTGAGGTACAAACCAGGATAAGTAATTTAGTTGAATTAACACCTGCTCAAAGAAAAAGAGCCGTTGATGATGCTATGATACAATTAAGAACAATCTATGGTGATATTGCTCCTAAAACTTATACTGAGTATTTTTATTTTATTGCCTCAATCTTAGCCAAAACAGCGGCTGTTTATCAAGCATTGGGATTTACCCAACAAGATTTACATTTTGGTCAAGTGACATTAGCTGGCGAAATTACCGATTTAGGCAATGGAACCTGGGAAGAGTCAGATCTAGAGTTTCGCCATAAATGGTTTAGACATGAAAGACAGCCAATGTTACTACAAAATATGTTACTAAAAACTCACTCAGTCAAATCCGAGCCTGATCCAATCCATTTACGTGTTGATTCAAAAACAGTTGCCAAACAACATTCTCTATGGGGTTTTATTAAATCCTTCGCTCCTAATGAGGCGAGAGAAATAGTACGATCAAATCCAGTGAATTATTTTTGGTCAATATATAAAAGCGAATACATTAGTCTAGCTCAAAGATTTCCCTTTTTAAATAATCCAAAAGATCCTTCACATCCGATTAGAATGATAAGGCATTTTTATCATGTGCCTGTTAGTTCTTTGCTTCCTTCAGATTGGAACCAGGAAACAAAACAAAGAGTTCTAAGAGATTATTTTATAGTTAAAAAAAGATTGACCGAAAATCTGGATAGATCTACCCGACCCAAACCTGATGGATTAACCTCCTTACAAAGAATTTCGATTTTAAGTCAGATAGCACATAAAATGGGTGTTCCTTTTAATGCTCAACAGGTTTTTCAAGACTGGATGAATAGAACGACTATTTTCCATCCCATGGATGAACAACTAAGAATGATAATGTTTACTAACATTAGAGATAAAAGTTGGGTGCCTGAAAGGCTAATTCCATGGCTTGAACCAAGAAAAGATAATACAAATGAAGATAATAAAAGTAACAGTGGTGGTTGCTCAGGTTTAAGATCAAATAAGAAATCCTAAATACATATCTATAAATTTCGGTAAGAACATAAAAATAATAGTAACTTGTCTAGTTAATTAGCTCATGGTAAAATGATAATAGTGTTATCAGTTATTTAGAATGTTTATTATTATTAATTAACTGAGAACTGTAATTCGGTAGGCACTAAACGTCGAACCTCGTTGTGAGGGAGATGAATTTTTGAGTAAAAATCAGACTTTGAATGTAGTTTTGGCCCATAGTAATCCAGATGTTGGGGTAAAATTTGATGAGTATTTAAATGATTTGTCTGTTGTTTATGATGATAAACTCAATAATGAAGATAAGAGCAATAATGAAGGTAAGAACAATAATGAATATAAGGTTAAGGTTTTTTCTGCCCAGCAAAATAAGGCGTTACTAGAATTAGTAAAACAAAGAACTGAAGCAAGTGATTTTGTGTGCTGTGTTTTTATAGATATGGAATTGTTAAAAGATGGAGGCCCAAATTTATTGGCTGATTTATATGCGATAGATAGCAATATTGGTTTGATAATTATGACTGACTATAGTAAGTCGCATTTGGATATTTTATCTCTAGACCAATTAAAAAGTAACTGGTCCCAAATTAGTTTAAATTATCAATATATGCCTTTTGAACGTAAGGATTTAGTTTCCCAAATTAGGAACATGGGTGCTTTGTGGACGAAAAAGAAGAAGATTAGTTAGGTTTCGGAGGGTTAATGAATAATATAATTGACCAAAAAAAACAATCTGCTGACAATAATGGCGAGAGATCGACTGGTGATCTCAAATCGTTTCTAGTTATATCCGCTTCCCAAGAGAGGCAAGAATTTGTTGCCAGAGTTGTTAATGAGAATTTAAATACTTTTAGATACACTGATAATGAACTACAAACCGAGTCGGATGAAAGAGATTTTAACGTAATATGCACTAATTCAGGCGTTGAGGCCCTAAAAATTCTACAGTATTCTGCCTTTGATATGATTTTATGTGACTATGATACACAGTATATGCGAGGATGGCAATTTGTAAAGCAATTTAAGAACCATCCTGATTTTAAAAACATGCCCATTATTTTATTTGGCACAGATAGGGATACTATCGCTAAAGATCAGATAGATATGCGTGACACTATGAAAGAATATGGTGTTACCACTATTTTACATTATCCGTTTAAAAATTTTATGCTGGATAGGGAAATAGATAAAACTTTGGGTGTGTTTAACGATCGAAATGGGACCGAGCATGCTTATTCAGGAGCCAAGGAGGCCTTACGAGAGAAGAACATAACTTTATCAAAGAAACTTTATGAGGGGATATATAAGAAGAATAAAAAAACCTCGCGTGCTAACCTGGGAATGGCTAATGTTTATAAGGCCGAAGGTGATACTAAAAAACAACAACAGTTTTTAGGAAAGTCATTAGAGTACGATATAGATAATTTATCAGCTATATATGAAAACTTTGAAATAGCGGTTAGTAACAAAGACGAACGTTTAATTGATGGCCTACCAAAAACCTTGATTAAAGAAGGAAATGAAAAGAACATATTATTTCTTTATGAGTTTGTTCAAATATTGTTTAAGTATGGATCGGTAGATAAGATACTGTCAATGGTGGATACATATAAAAATATGATAGGTGCCATACCGACCTTTATTCATGTTATTGTCGCCAAATGCTATCTAAAAAAAGATGATGTAGATCTAGCTTTTGGTTTAATGGATAAATTATTAAGTGAAGGTAAAAAAGAAGTAGGAGTTCTTAACTTGATAGCGGTGATTTATCGCAAGAAGAATGATCTACAGAAATCCTTAGAAATGTTCTTTCAAGCGTTAGAATTAGCTCCTACCGATTATCGTATCCTATTTAACGTTGCTCTTAATTACGCACATTTGCGAGATTATGAAATTTCCAAGTCTTATGCTCAAAGAGTGTTAAAACTCGCGCCTCATTTTAAAAAGGCGGTTCAATTTATGAATAATCTATCCCAAATGATGGCGGGTAATAAACCTCCTGAGGAGGGAGGTCCAGGTGATGAAGGTGATATTTCAGATACTAGTGCTGTCGCATAAGGGAAAATAAGCAATAATAAGCAAAAACAAAAAAAGTAAGGAAGAAAATTTGAATGTAGATTTCGATGACATGTTAAGTGATTTGGAAGATGATGGTGATGAGTTTCTTTCAACTGATGATTTTGCCACTCAGTTAAAAGAAGAGGTCTATTGTGTTTTTTCTTCTGAGCATTCTTTTATACAGGACAAAAAAATATCCGGTTCATATAAATTAACCAATGTACCTCATGAGAAGTATGATATAGATCAGTGTTGCAAAACATTGGAGCAAAATGACATTCATCTGCTGTTATTTGAATGTCGGCTAATAGAGGGCATTAAAGATCTTCAAATTATAAGAGAGATTCGTGAACGTAATTCTTTAATATCTATAATTGCCATTTCGGCTAATGAAGATGAAGAATATCTCAGTGACTTATATAAGTTCGGTGTTACTGACTGTATGATTGGTGAAATCAATCCCAAAATACTGTCTAACAAGATGAAGGTATACAAGGGCTTTTCTGATAAGATTAATTATGTAAAGATTCAAAACGAAGAGATGATCAGTAGTATTGAGCAGATAAAGGCGGCTCATGAAAAAAATCGTAAAATGCAGGAAGAATATGCTCGTAAACTGGAAAAGGAAGTAGAATTAAAGACTGCCAGTCTAAATGCTACTAGAAAAGATCTAAGTGAAATGTTGAATAACTTAACTTTTGCTATTTTAACTGTCGATCGTGAATTAAAGATATTGCCCAATTATTCAGCCTATACTAATAATGTTTTACATACAGATCAAAATTTAACTAATCAGAGTTTCATTGAACTATTATTTACCAATAGTGATATTGAAAAAAGTGTAGTTGAAGAGATGGAAGTATCTTTGAAAAACTCTTTTGATATGGATGAAGTTCAATGGATGATGTCCGGTAGTTACTGTATTAATCGAGTTGCCAAGAAGTGTTTAGATCTTGATGATCCCGAAAAAGAGACCTTTTTTAAATTAAACTATTATCCTATTTATAAGGATGATTTAGTTTTTAAAATAATGATTTCGATTGAAGACATTACAGAGAAACTTCGGTTACAGGAATCTTCAAAGAGGCACGAACAAGAGATCAAAATGTTGACAGAGCTGATTCACAATGATTCTGCCGCCATGCGTATGTTCTTTGAGGAGATGGAAGCCTTTATTAAGGAGAGTTTTTTGGTTATTGATCAAATGTCTGATCTAAAGGACCTTATGTCATTAACGCAAAAGTTATATCGTGTCATACATACAATAAAAGGTAATAGTAGAACCTTTAATCTTTTAGTTATTACCGATGTAATACATGAAATTGAAAGTCGAATCACCGAAATTCAGAAGAATATAGAATTTGCTACTGTTGATACGGTAAAAAGTTTGGAAGAAGGGGTAAAAGAAATAGAAACTTGTTTTTATAAGTATAAATCCAAGTTCGATAAGTTGATTAGTACTTTTATAGGGGAAGAAAGTAAATCAAAATCTGTAGATAAAAATGGACTGAGCTATTGGGAACCTTTGGTTGATTTCCTTCAGTTCCATCACCCTCATATATATTATCCTCGGTCCAGGCAACTGTATCAGGAATTTTATTCTCATCTTCATCATCTGGCAAATGTTCCTTCCTATCATGAGTTTGGTAATAGGAAAAATAAATATAGCCAAATAGTAACTGATTTGGCTGAAGAGTCTGGTAAGAAGGCTGTTTTTGTAGCTGAGATACCAGAGCCTTTATCTTTACCCAAAAAGGTCCTCTCAGTTGTTGATCAATGTCTGATACATATGGTTAGAAATGCTATAGATCATGGGATTGAATCACCAGAAATTCGTTTACAACAAAAGAAGGAAGATACTGGTGTAATAACCCTCACAGCTATAGAATATCTTCATACTTGGAAGTTTGTTTTAAAAGATAATGGATCTGGTATGGATACTAAGGAGGTTTTAAAGTCTGCTTTGAAAAAAGGAGTAATATCATCTGAAAAGGTTGAGAGTATGAAAGTAGATGAAATCCCATTATTAATTATGGAATCAGGTATGTCCACAGCTAAGAAAGTAACTACCGTTTCTGGACGAGGTGTGGGAATGGACTTTGTAAAAAGTTCAATTGAGGAGCTGGGAGGAACAATTGAACTATATAACCTACCTAAAGAGGGAACCTCTTTTTCTATAACCGTCCCAAAAGACTTTGAAAATCATATGAATAAGAATATTATTTGAAAAATATCTAAAAATCTATTGTAAAAAACAAAAAATTACATATAATGGTTTAAGGTATTGGAAGGAGTTTGCCTCTTTCAAGAATAATTCTATGTAATAATAAATAGTTATTAAAAAAGCTGTCTACAATTAGGAGATTGTTATTATTAAGAATATTTCTAATTTTCAAAAATTTGTTGATAATGCTAAACAAGGTTTCGGTTGGATTGATTTAAAAGGCAATATTGTCTATGCTAATTCAGAACTGTGTGAAATTATAGGAGAAAAATCGATAGTACCCCATCAAAAGAGTTTCTTTCAATATTATTCAAAACAAGATCAATTTAAACAGCGAAACGAAATTCTACCACATGTGTTAAGACATGGACAATGGAAAGGAGAGGTAGAACTTATTTCAAGTAAAGGAAAGAAAATACCAATTTTAGGTAACATCTTTCTAATTAACAATGATTTAGGTAAACCTCAATATTATGCGCATGTGTTAACTGACCTTACTGAAATTAAAAAATCAGAAGAAAATACCAGAAATAATGAAGCAGCTTTAAGATCCATTTTTGAGAATATGCAAGATATCTATTACAGAACTGATAAAAATGGATGCTATATAAATATTTCTTCACAAATAGAAGAAATATTTCAATATACGGCTGAAGAAGTAATTGGGATTAATTCGAAAGAATTTTGGCAAAATCCTGATGATCGAGACGTATTTTTGGATGAGGTTAGAAAACATGAAAAAGTAAAGGATTATGAAGTACGTTTACTCAAAAAGGACGGGACCCCTATTGTTGGACGATTGAATACTACTATCTGGTATGATGAAGATGGCAATATGGGAGGTACAGAAGGTATATTTAGGGACTGTACAGAATTAAAGAAGTATGAAAAGGAATATATAGAAGCCTTAGCTAATAAAAAAGCCGCTGAACAAGCCAATAAATCTAAAACAAAATTTCTATCAAGTATAAGTCATGAATTAAGAACTCCATTAAATGCTATTATAGGGTTTGCTCAATTATTGGGTAGAAAAGTTCCAGCCTGTGTAGAACATCAAGAAAACATGGAGTACATAGAGAATATATTAAATTCTGGTAATCATTTGTTGGAACTGATCAATGAAATTCTAGATTTAACTAAAGTCGAGATGGGAAATCTTTCTATTGAAATGTCTAATTTACATGTAGTTGATATTATAGAAGAATGTATTAGTATGCTAGCTTCAACTGCCAGAAAGAAAAATGTTTCCATAAAATTGAAGGGTCAAAAAGGTCAAAATAACAAAAATGATAAAAAATTATTTATCAGAGGCGATTATACCAGGTTCAAACAAATATTAATAAATATTGTTTCAAATGCCATAAAATACAATAAACCTGATGGTTCAGTCGAAATTGAATTAGTAGAATTTCGTAATCGGCAATTGGGTATAAAAATAATTGATACTGGTATAGGAATCCCCAAAAACGAAATTAAAGATATATTTAAACCATTTTCTAGAGTCGCTAATAATATTTTTATTGAGGGTACCGGTATAGGATTAACAATTACCAAGCAACTCGTTGAATTAATGAATGGGACCATAAGTGTTGATTCTGAATTTAAAAAGGGTAGTGCCTTTACCGTCATGTTTCCTTTGGTTTCTCTGAATGATAGTATTAGTGATAATATTAATGAAAACTTAACTCCACAAGATAAACAAGATAAAAAGGATGACTTATCTACAGGAGATATCGATCATTTGAATATTGATGAAACCAAAAAACATTCGGTTTTATATATAGAGGATCATCCAACTAATCAGAAGCTGGTGAAAACAATATTAATTAAAGATAATAAATATGAGTATATATCCGCCGGTACTGGCCAAGAAGGGATTACTAAGGCCATTGACTGTTCTCCTTCTTTAATTCTTCTAGATATAAATTTGCCGGACATACATGGTTTTGAAGTCTTGGAAACTATTAAACAAAATCATAAAACTTCCTCAATTCCAGTAATTGCCCTTACTGCAGATGCCATGCCGTCTGACATTGAGAGAGGTCTTAAAGCTGGATTCAATGACTATATTATTAAACCTTTCAAAATTGATGAGTTGTTATCTAAAATAGATGATTTAGTTATAAATTAATGGAACTCAAATTAACACCCATCTTTTCAGTAAGCAAGACCTGATCATTAATTGGTTAATTTTGATAAATTTTAGTGTATAATACAAAAAGAGTCTGTTCATATGTAAAAAAATAAATTAATAACTATATAAATAGTCCTATGTCTAAGCCTATGATATTTGACGATCGTTATAAATGTGTCGACATATTGAAAAA
>CAZJDM010000074.1:0-21044 GCA_964544765.1 uncultured bacterium | reverse complement strand
CGTAAATTATGGATGGAAAATTATATAAAAACTTATTTAGAAAGAGATATAAAAAAACTATTTCCCGGTCTTGATGAAAATCGCTTTCGTTTATTTTTACAAATGCTGTCCAATCTTTCTGGAAAAATTATTAATTACTCAGAGACTGCTCGTGCATTAGGAGTCTCTCAGCCTACTATCAGAGATTATTATAATATAGCTCATGGAACCTTCATTTGGAGAAATTTATTCAGCTTTGAAAAAAATACTACTAAAAGGATTGTAAAACACCCCAAAGGTTATTACCGTGATAATGGGTTAATCAATTATTTGTTAAGAATACCGGACCAAAATAGCTTATTATCACATCCGCAGATAGGTACTTTGTGGGAGTCTGTAGTTATTGAAGAGATCATAAGAAACTTAAATTGTCTTAGTGCTTCTTTCGATAGCTATTATTATCGAACCTCTGCTGGCGCTGAAGTTGATTTAGTTTTAGATGGTGAATTTGGATTGCTTCCCATAGAAATAAAGCACTCTCAAAAAATAAGCAAAAGCGTGCTACGTGGGATTAAAGATTTTTTAGCAGAACAACATTGCCCGTTTGGATTAGTGATCAACAATGATGAGAAGCCAAGACTTTACACTGATAATCTGATCGGTGTTCCTTTTAATTATTTATAATGTTTTAAACGGGAATATAATCTATAAAATATTTTGACGAGTTGCTATAATTCTTAAACAAAAGCAGGGAATGAATTCTTGTCAGGTCCTAGGGCCATGCATTCAATTTCAACCAGCCATTCAGGTCGGCAAACGGCTCCTTGTACTAATACCGTTGGTAAAGTCAAGAGGCCCTTATTTTGGAAGACTTCTTTTACTATCGGCAAGTCTTCAGGGTTTCGTAGATATACAATAAAATAGGTAATGTCTTTGATACCAGCTTCTTGTGATTTTAACAGGGACTCAATATTGCTAAGGGTTCGTTCAGTTTGTTTTCTTACATCATCGAGATGGATGACTTCTCCTTGATTATTTATACTGGCTGTTCCGGAAATATAATAATGGGAACGATCTCCAAATCTGATACGAGTACCGCGTTCAAAAGTAACATTGTAATCGATGGTGGGACTCAAATGCTCTAGTGCTTCCATCTTGATAATTTGTTCTTCCTCTAAATTCGATATACACAGTGCGTCAATTGATATAAGGGCAGATGCTTGGGTATTTTTGCCTTCGATCCCGGTGCTGGCAACAAATCTGGTTTGTCTGGTTAGTCCCCAGTTTTTAAATAACTCTCGTCTTGAATTGACCATATCATTATAATGATTATCAATATCACGTACATAGATCCAGGTACGAACCAGGTTTTGGTATAAGGTCTGATTGTTCTTTTTCATTATGCGGTTGAGCGTGTTCAGAATGTCATCGGTTTGCTGTCGAGCGTCCAGATTGGTTTGTTCATTGGTACTGGTAATATTGGTAAGCCAGGTTAATTCATAATTTTTCCCTTCAAATTTCTTTCCTTTTTCCAATTGAGTGTTATTTTCCATTTCCATTATTGATGATCTTGATATAGACGATGTTGAATTACCTTTATTACCTTTAATATGATAAGAAAATAACACTAACTTATCTTGATTTAAAGGAGGTTGACCAACGATGGAAATAGCTCCAGTATTTAAAAACTCAAAAAGTTCAGATGATGTTAGTAATTCTGTCTGGTTGGCAATATCACTCAAATAGATGCGGCTAAAAATTTGGGTATCTTGTGAAAGGGAGCAAGTGTTGAGAGCTGATTGGTAATCAGAAAATAGTTGCTGAAGAGATGTTTTAAAGTCTGAATAGGTATCTGAATAGGTATTGGTATTTGAATTAAGAACTAGAAAAAATTCTCCCAAACCATCAGGTGGACAAAAGCATGAGTACTGTACGTTTTTGTCAATTTTCTTGGTGCGATTATATTTTCTATTAGGCATATACAGTGGATGATCCTTTTTTAATTTATATTTTACTATTTGCTGTCACTTACGTCCAGTAACTTGTTAATAATTGCTGACGTAACTAATTAGATTGATTTGTATTTCACGAGCACTTATAATCCCAATGAAAAATAGACAAGGGGAAATTTTGATGAAGAATAATCAAGAAAAATTTCTGATTTTAGGTATTGTTTTTATAATTACTATGATTTTAATAGCGCTGAACTTTTTTCAACCCTTTTCGTTAAAGCTTGATCCATCACCATCCACAGATGATACACCTCATCATGTGAGCAGTTCTGAGCGAGATTTGGATCGAGCTGATCGATCCAAATCTAAACTAAAATTATATTGGTTCATTCCCGATGGATTACGGGCGGATCCAACTGTTTTTCAAATCTATAAATGGGCCCAGAATGGAGAATTACCCAATATAAGAAAAATGATGGAGCAGGGTGTTTATGGATATTCTAGGCCTGTATTTCCGAGCCATACTCCTACTAATTACGCCTCTCTTTTAACTGGAACAACGCCAAAGGTTCATGGAGTTGCTGATGGGCCAATGAGGTTAAGCGGGTATCCGTTAAAAATGGTATCTTTAAGTGGTTTTAATTCGGTGGCTAAGCATGTTCCACCAATTTGGTTAGCCTTAGAAAATAACAATTTTCTGGTAACCTTGCTTTCTATACCTGGATCAACTCCACCGGAACTACATCGAGGAAACACCATACGGGGGCGTTGGGGAGGATGGGGAATAGATTTTCCAGCCATTATTTTCAATACTATTGCTGATCAATCACTACGAATAAAACAAGGCCCAGGAAATAGATTATTTAATTTCGGTTCAGAACTCACCAAGTTTATTGTCGCGGTGAAACCAGCAGATTGGGCTATGCAACTTCCTTTTAGTTTCAGCTCTCCTATTGAGATAGAATTAAGAAATTGGGGAAATGTAATTTATGGTTTTATATATGATTCAACCAATGATGATTATATAAATTACGATCGTATCTTATTCTCTCAAGAGAAAACATCCAAATTAACTGATTTAAAGGAGGGTGAATGGAGCGATTGGCTTGATATCGATCTATTTTGGGAAACCAAAAATGATTATAATACCAATACCCCTAAAAGAATGCAATGGGAACGAGATTTATCGGTTATATCGGTTGCTACCCAATTAAAAATTAGGTTAGTTAGCTTAGATACCAGAGGCTTATTTCGGATCAGGTTTGTTTATAATAACTTGAACCAATATTTGGTAAAACCGTCGCAATGGGCTAAAGATATAATTAAAACCAATGGCCCTGCTGTGGATTTTGTAGATAACTTCCCACCTCAACTTATTTATTATCCGCAAGATAAGAGTGTATTTATGGAAGAAGCTCGTATGTCAATGGATTGGCATAAGAGGATGGCTAAATATGTAATAAATAAAATGGGTAGTGAGGCGGTGATACATGGAATTTATACACCTAATCAAATGTTAACCAGTAGATGGTGGATGGGGTATTTAGATCCCAAGAGTCCTCGCTATGATCAAATTAGCGATCAGAAGAGGGCTCAACTATGGGAAGAAGTAAAAGATATGTATCGAGGTATAGACGGCATTATTGGTGAGGTATTGCAAAATTCTAGTCCCAATACCCTTATAGCGTTGAGTTCTGATCATGGAGCTGTACCTTTACATAAAGAAGTTCGTTTGAATAATTTATTTACTAGAAAAGGCCTTTTAAGATTTTCAATGAATAAAAATACCGGAGAATATCAAATTGACTGGAAAAATACTCGGGTTATTTATCTAAAAATGGACAATATTTATATCAACCCTAATGGCTTAGATGGAATTTATAAACGGGCCAAAGGTAAGAGATATGAAAAACTGCGTAACAAAGTAATCCGGATATTAACTAACCTAAAAGATGAAAATGGAGTTAAGCCAGTGGTGTCTATTACCAAATGGGAAGATGCCCAAAATCTTAATTTGCCTCGAGATCGAGTCGGGGACCTGATCATTGCTAATAGAGCCACTTACGGTTGGATGGAAGATCTTTCAGCGGATTTAATGGTCTTTAAGAAATCGACCAAAACTGGTTATAAACAGGCATTATTGCCAGAGGAAGAAGGTCTTTTGACTCCATTTATTTTAATGGGACCGGGAGTTAAGAAAAACTATAAACTTTCCCAAATCGTTCAACATATTGATCAATATCCAACAATAATGAAAATAATGGGGCAGGTATCACCATCGCATGTCGAAGGTGGTATTATAAATGAGATTTTTTATTAATTTTTATTAATATTAAAAGATCTTTTTTTATGTTATGTGAAAGGTTCTTGATGAACATTGGCGGTTATTAATGATTATAGAAGGTTATTTTATGCTTAAGAAATATTCAAAATACTATATAATTTTTTTCTTCTTAGTTGTATATTCAATTTATATGCAAACAGAATCTAAGGCTGAAACTATTTTTCCAGATTTTAAAAAATTTACACTGGCCAATGGTCTAGAGGTTTATTTTACTCAAAACACTTTAAAACCTAGAATTTATGCCTCTATTCTTATTAAAGTTGGAAGTAAAAACGATCCCCGTCACGCTACGGGGATGGCTCATTATCTGGAACATCTTTTATTTAAGGGAACAAGCAAACTTTGTACTATTGATTATCAAAAAGAACTTCCCTATCTGCAAAAAATACAAAAACTATATAGTCAAAGAAAAAAGACTCAAGATCAACAACTCAGAGCCAAAATAGATCAGCAAATAAACAAACTTACTCTTTCTTCGGCCAAATATATTGCGGATAACGAATTAAAATCCATTGTATCTTCGTGGGGAGGATATCCTAATGCAGGTACTCATTATGATTGGACCAGGTTTCAAATGGATTTGCCGCATAATCGTTTTGAGGATTGGGCCATTTTGGAGACAGAAAGATTCTCCGATCCGGTTTTTAGACAATTTCAACCTGAACTAGAAGTGGTTTTTGAAGAATGGAACCGACGTATGGAAAACCCCCATTCAGTTACTTGGGAAGCTTTAACTCAAGAATTGTTTGAGCGTCACCCATACAACACATTCATTTTAGGAAAATATAATCATCTTAAAAATCCTGATTTGGTACAAATGAGAATCTTTTTTGATACTTATTATCAACCGCAAAATATGGCCGTTATTATATCGGGTAACTTAGAGTGGGAATATGTGAAAAAGGTAACTTCTAAATATTTCTCTAGATGGAAGCCTCAAAATAAATCTCTTAGTAGTTCACATAATGAACCTCTAAATAAACCTACCCATAAACTTCTCAAGGAAAAACCTCTGACTAAAATTAAAAAAAGAACCATTTATTTTCCCGGTAGTGAACAAGTAATGATGGGCTTTAGACTTCCTGCTAAGAAACATAAGGACTTTGAGACTTTAAGGGTTATTGATATGTTATTGCATAATGCGGAAGCTGGTTTGATTAACTTGAATTTGAATCAGAAGCAAAAAATTCGGTCTGGTGGTTCTTTTCCATCTCATTATGTAGATTATGGTATCCAATTGTTATATGGGGTACCTAACCCTAAACAAAGTCTGGACGAAGTAAAAGAGTTATTGCTTCAGCAACTGGATCTTATTAAAAAAGGTCGTTTTACTAAAGATCTTCTTAATGCGGTTATCTGGGAACTAAAACGAAGAGATATGGAGCGCCTCGAACATAATGATACCAGGGCCAATATGATCAGAGCAGCTGTTGTTTCGGGTAAATGGGACATTGATTATGATAAAGTTACTAAAAAAGAGGTTATTCGCGTAGCTAAAAAATATTTTTCCAAAAATTATGTAGTCATCTATCGGAAAGATGGAAAATCAAACGTTCCTAAATTATCTAAACCTTCTATTAAGCCCATCAAAGAGTTCGCCAAAACTAATTCTTCTTTTTATAAGGCTTTACAAAAACGAACGGTACAACCTATTGTTCCTAAGTTCATTGATTTTAAAAAGGACTTTGTTAAGCAAAAAGTTCAGCCAGGATTAACCTTCTATCAAGTTAATAATCCTATCAATAATATCGCTCAACTTACTGTTAATTTCGAGTATGGGCGTTTTAACGATCCTATGGGATGTATTCTTGTTCAACTATTAGCCAAATCGGGAACTAAAAAATTAACTCCCGATAAAATACGTCAAAACATCTATTTTAAGGGGCTTAGTTACAGTTTGAGGTGTTATCGAGATTATATAACTCTTAGTTTGAAAGGAGTTGATGAAAATATCCTGTGGGGTCTAAAATTTATTTATGCTTTTATAAACAAGCCTGTCATTTCAAACGCAACTGTCAAAAAACATGTTCAGGCTCTTATTAAATCCCGTCAAGAATCTTATAAGAAGCCTAAGGTAATAAAAAAAGCCCTGAATGACTGGCTCAAATTTGATTCATACTCGTCATATATCTTTACTCCTACTAATAAAGAACTATTAAACTTGGAACAAAACATTAATTATCCTGGGTTTATTTCTCAAGTATTAAAAGCCAATAAAATTGTCTATTACGTGGGTAATCAAGATAGTAAATATGTGATCGAGAAAGTCCAAAATCTGTTAGGAAAGGAGTTTATAAAACATCCTGAAATGCCTCCGGTTAGATATAAACAAGTGAAACAAACTACTGTTTATTTCTATAATTATCCTTCCCAGCAAGCTTTAATTTCTCTAATTTATGGTTCTAAAAAACAAACTGAGCAAGAAAGAATCTTTAGTAATCTTTATTTTCAATATTATGGAAAAAGCACTTCGGAATTCTTTCAAGTTATCCGCAATAAAAAAAGTTTGGCTTATGAAGCTAGGAATGGATTTCATATAGCTTATAGAAAACAAGACAATGATTATCTTACTGGTTTTGTGGGAACTCAAACAGACAAAACCATTGAGGCCATAACTACCTTTCATAATCTCATAAAGAAAATACCCATTAAAACAAATAATTTTGAGGTAGCCAAAGAGTCTTTTGAAGAAAGTTTAAGAACCCAAAGAATATTTTTTAGAAAAATACCCAGACAGATTGAAAATTGGAAAAAGAGAGGGTTTGGAAATGTCGATCCCAGGGCTGGGTGGTTTTCACAATTACCAAATGTTGAACTTAAGGATTTTAAAAAATTATTAAAGAAATTTGTTGAAGATAAAAATTACATATTTACTTTAGTAGCGGATGCTAAGCGTTTTGATCTCAAGAAACTTAAATCTATGTATAATGTAATAGAAGTGGATCCTCAGCAAATATTTGGGTATGAGCGTACTTCTTCGAATAGAAAAAAGTGAGGGGATAAAATTAGAAAATTGATCTTAAATCTAAACCACTAGCTGCAATTAGAGAATCGTCAATGGGAAAAGGGTTGTTTTTCCAGTTTGACGTGCTCCTGTGAGCACGACAGCGGGAAAATGTTTTGACATTTTTACGATATCTTCATAATTTTCTCTTTTATATTCGTATGTTGACAATTTACAACCTCATAACTCATAATTTTATAACATATACAGTCTGAAATTCTGTATAATTATAGCATATATTCCTAAGGGATTTTTGTCAAACGATCGTACGATGAGGACAGGGGAAGTGCATGAGGAATCTACCTCAAGGTCTACATACATCCATCATAGGGATGGATCATTTCTTGGAACTCTTCGGCTTTTATATTTACAAACTCAGGAATATTGGAGGCTCGATTGATGGGCGTACTGTTTGGGATCAGAATAGCTGGACTATCCATGCCGTTCTCATCAATGTGAGTTAAAAATAACTGAGTATAAGGGGTGTTTCTTTTGGAGGAAAACACCAGCCAACGACTGTTGGGAGACCAGCTGTGCCACGAATTCATTGGATCTTTATTAGCAATTAATTCACGAGCTTTACCACCATTAGATGGGATAATGTATAATCTACTATCTGGCCGCATTAGAAGCGCGTTTTTAGCCTGAACAAAAACCAGCCATTTGCCGTTAGGTGAATATTTAGGAAAACTATTACTCATTCCATTATTGGATGCTCCTTCTATGGGTTCAGCTGTACCGCCCTTTCCTTGGTTAAAAGGAATCCGATAAAGGTCGTACTTTAACTGAGGTTCTTTGGGATCTCCACTATACTGAGGCTCGTCTTTCAGAATTTTGACAGCGAATCCTTTAAATACTTCCATGGTATCTGGGTCGATAGGTAAAGCTTTAGCTCGTGAGAAAGCAATATATTTCTCATCAGCGGTCCAGCCGGCACCGGCATGAACGTATTCATCGGAATTAGCGCCAGGAATGGCCTTTATTTCTCTGGTTTTTACATCCATATAAGCCAACCATCCTTGAAAAGGAAAAAATCCCATAGGAAAGGGGGTGCTGGGATAACCGATATCGAATACCTTTTCTTTTACTGTGCTCACAATGTATTTACCTGTGGGGGAGATAGTTGACATAAAACCTATGGTACGGCCATGTCCTAGTTTTTCATGAAACTTGTTCCAGGTTATAATCATTTTATCGGTAATGTGAACTCTTTTCTGGATGGGAATTATACCATATGTCCCCTTATCAGATTCGGGTCCATCAACATCCATTCCTATATATTTACCATCGTTAGTGAATGAATGACAATTGACACAGGTTGGAGGGTTGTCCATTACGATGGAAGGTTTGGGTTGATTCAGATCTCTAATCATTAACTTGATATCTCTTGAACCTTCCTTATCTATATTTACTAATCTATAAAACAAAGAAGCGTTTACTGGATCCTGGGAAATTAGGAAATTTACTTGCCCCTGGGACAATAGTTTTTCTTCTTTTAAATTCAATCCGTAAATCTTGATAGTAGCCGACTTTTCTAGGGCGTGGATTTTTACTTGGTTCCATATTTCTGTCGGTATGGTGTAGCGCTTTGCAGCTAATTGATAGGCGGATGGTTTAAAATCAAAAGGATCTTCGGGGGCAAATTGAGGTAATGTAATAGGCTTGGGTTTGGTTAGGATGTAGATTTTGTCGTTGGTAGAGGTAAAAGAAATTTCAATTACCCACTCAGAAATATCTGTAGAAGTGTTTGTAGAATCCTCTGTGTAAGCGTCATGCCAGAAAATTTGAGGAGGCACTAAATCAGGAGGAAAAATAGAATTGTTCTCTGGGTAGTCGATGGTAATTGGCTGTAAGCCGAAAATGTTTTGTAGTACTGAACTTGAGCTTAAAACCTTTTTGATTGTTGTTAGGATTTCGTTTTTCGTTTTCTTTTCAATTTTTGTGATGTCAATATTACTATTACGATCAATAATTAACGTATCATTTCCTGGTTTTTCATTTTGAGTGCATGTCGATAAGGCTAAGAAAAGAAAGGAAAATAAGGCAATTAAGGGGAGAAGAGTTATAAGAAGTTTTTTCATAATTTGATCCTGTTAATTATAGAAAACTAGACCCTGTATTTGTAACTATATTAGTAGTAATGGTAACTAAACGAAAACCAATATGACTAAAGCGGTCATCAGGAAAATCACAGGTACGGAAAGTTGGTCGGCACAGATCAATCTTGATGTTCCAACTACAACCGCGAATCACTCGACAATTGTTTATTTTACCTGACCAAGGACTGCCATCCGAAGGAGCACCCTCATAATTACCATGCCAAGCATCTTCCATCCATTCCATTACATTGCCAATAATGCCATATAGACCGTAGCCATTAGGTAATTTTGATTTTATAGTGTGAGCATATTTCTCTCCTATCGACCAAGTGTTGTCATAATACCAAGCGTATTTGTTGTAATTATTTCGATCTTTCAAGGCAGCAAAATGATAAAATCCCTTGAATTTTTTTTGTTGTCGGGCCGCGTATTCCCACTCGGCTTCACTAGGAAGGCGGTAAATGGTATGGTTGGCTTTTTGTAGTTCCTTTTGGCAAGTATTTTGAGAAGCTAAAGTTGTTTCAATATTATCCAAATCAATTAAGGGGCAATTGTTTAATCGGGCAATAAAATTTTTAACTGCATGCCAGGAAATATAAACAGCTGGGTAATTATTCCCCTCACGTACAAATGGCCTGCCTTTCCAAGGAGTTGTTCCCATAACTTTTTGCCATTGTTCTTGGGTTATTTCTGTTTCTGATATTTTAAAACTGGTTACAGTTACTTGATGGGCCGGTTTTTCAATTTTTTCACTATCATTACCCATTGTGAAAGTGCCAGCTGGTATGTCAATAAATTTAATACCGGTCTGGACAGGCTCTTTATTGGTAAAATAGCTGTATAGTAGATTATACACAAAGTTGTTGGTGGTAGGGGATAAATCTTTTTTAAGGTAAATAGCTTCTTCTTGTATAGCGTTGTAGATTAATTTATCAATATATTCTGCTATTAGTCGGTTAATGGCTTTGTTATCTTTATAATTATAGTGATAGTTTTTTAGTAGAGTAGTAATTTGTTTTAAGCGCTGGTTATTATTTTTTTCCCTTTTTTCTAGTGGTAGAAAAGATTTTAGATCATTGATTCTTTTAGGTGCGTCAATTTTTATCTCTTGTTTAATTTTGGCCATCTCATAATCAACACTATCATCAACATCTTTTAAACCATGTCTATGAGGTTGGGCCAGGTATAAGGCACTTTTCATTAAAGCCTTGAATTCTGTTACAGGTAATTGGTGAGTTACTGTTTTTTCACCGTTACAATCATTTAAACCACAATTTTTGATGATGACTTGCTTTCTAAATCTATAGAGCATGATAACTGGTGAATTGGGTTCAATAATACCTATCTTCTCTAAAAAGGGTTCTATGATTTTGGTACAGGCAAATTGATTGAAAAGAAAAAATGTAAATGAGATTATCAAAAGTTTTTTCATGTATAAGTCCTTTTAAGGATTTTCTTGAACCTAATTTATGTTCCTTGTACTGACTCTATTATTTCATATTTTAAAAAAATCTTTTATGATAAAATTTTGTAATATTTTATTATTATGGAATTTTTGTTCAAATATTACTGATACTTGATGATTAAAATCTTCGGCATTCCTATTATTTTTTCTATATTTTTGGGGTTATTATTTCCGTATGTTGCTTTATATTTTATGCCAGGTGGGTTCTTTTTTCTATTTCTATTAATGTTTTGGTCGAGTCTTACCATTAATTGGGATAGATTGAAAAACCTTAGGCAAAATTTAAAAGTTATTCTAATAGGGCTATTTTTTTTATTTGTTTTTTTTCCACTTTTACAATCTATTCTAGCTAAGTGGTTGATAGCAGATCAGCAACTTGTTTATGGTTTGATTTTTTCTTCTTTAACACCAGTAGCTTTGGTAGCTCCCTTTTTTACAAAAATTGTTAAAGGAAATGAAGAATTATCGTTTTTACTTTTGGTAACTTCTATGGTTCTATGTCCTTTTATCAGTCCTATTTTATTACAGTTGCTAAATCCATACTTTGCTAGTCCCATATCTGTCTGGTTGTTGTTTAAGAATATGATTTTAATGGTATCAGTTCCCACATTTTTGGGGCAAATAGTTTACTTATATCTGCCTAAGTTAAAAAATGCAGTTTCTAAATACTTGGCCACCTTGAATACAATTTGTCTAAGTATTTTGATATTTATTTTTTTTGGAACAGCGTTACATAAAATTAATCTTAAATTTGTTTCAACCTATGAAATCCTTATGACTTTATTACTAGTATTCTGTCAAGATTTCTTAACTTTTTTTCTATCTAGATTGATTTTCACCAGACTATTTAATGCAAAAGTAGCTAGTGCTTTAATTGTATCTATTTCTATGAAAAATGTGGCCATTGCTGCAGGTCTATTGATATTCTATGACCCAAAAGCTGCATTACCACCAGCCTTAGCTTTTATTGCTCATGCTTGTTTTTTTAATTTCCTTCCTTTTGTTCATTTTAAAACTAAACCATGTGAAAGATAACTTTTTTAGACAACAGTGAATTGTAGTATTTAAAGATCGTATTATTTGCAATTTATAGATTGGATAAAATGGACTAAATCATTTTGTGGCTTTTTTTTGCTGGTGTAGTATTTTATTTCGTAAATTTTCTTTTTATTTGGGCAGTACTGTAATACATAAGCCGATTGATAGGTGTTCACATCATCACTGCATCCTCCATATACATAACGTTTATTAGCAAAAAGTTTATAACCTAGTTTATTTTTCTTTGACTCATATTTCTGTATGACTTTGGGGTGGAATTTTGTGGGGCATTCTTGTGCATGTGTTAATTTACCAGGATAGCCGGTTCTATGCTGCCGGTAAAGTCCTTCTAACATGAAGCGCTTGTTTTGGATCAATTCATCAGCTTGTTTAGCATCTAATTGTGGATAGATAAAAATGTGTAATACATCAGTTTTGTTTCCTAACTGTATTATCCTAAAGCTTTTTTGAGTATGGTCTTTGAGAATGGTAAAGTCCCCTTTTAGTATAAGTGAAATTTCTATATCATTAGGCAATGTAAGGGCTAATAGCGTTGTGTTTACAAGAAACCAAAATAGAATGAAACTAGATTTTAAATACATTGCTTTGATCCTTGTAGAAAAAAGGTAATTCTTTTTTCTAATTTCTTTACATGGTATCATATTTATTAGAAATTTTCTTTTTGAAGCATAATGGTTTATGGAAATGGCAAGGTTTAAAAGGAATAATTGGGATAAAGTAGAGGGGCAATTTTCTTCTCGTTCCGATAATTTTGATATTTCTGCTCATTGGATCACTGACCAGTCGCTTATAGATCTTCATCTGCAAATAGCTGGAAATAAACCAGGTATGGGATTAGAATTATGTTGTGGTACAGGAATATTAGGGCGGTCTTTGTTAAATAATGGATGGCAAATGACTGGATTAGATCTAACTGCGGAGATGGTTGCGGCTTCATGCAAATATTTTCCTACTGTTCAACATAATATTGAAGATCCTTGGCCATTTAAAAATAACTCTTTTGATTTGGTAATACTGCGCCAAGCTTTGTTTTTCTTTAGTCCTGGCAATATGTTTAAAGAATTAAAGAGAGTGCTTAAAGATGGAGGCGCCTTTATTATAAGTCAAACAGTACCTTTTTCTCATATTGATTTAGGTTGGCTCTCTGCGTTGCATAAATTCAAACAGTCACATATGCTGTGTTTCTATACTGCCGAAGATATTGAACAATTGCTTATCAATAATGGATTTGTCGTTGACAATAAAAGTTTTTTAACCGTAAGAGAATCGATCACTCGCTGGATGAAATATGCACCAGAACTATCAAAGGATAAAAAGGATGACATAATTAATATGATAAAAAATGCTCCAGATGAAATAAAAAAATTACGTAATATCAAAATGGAGAATAATGAGCTTTTGGAAGATTGGAACTGGGTCGTTTTGCGTGCAAAGTCGATAAGATAATTTTGTGTAATAGAAAAATGCTAATCAATGTAGTAGGTTAGTTGAATGTCAATATTAAATGATAGCGATGATTTTGCGGTTAAAAAATTAAACAACTTACCTTTGCCTCATAAAGCTGAACAAACATCTCACCTCCATTTTGGACTTATTGTCCCACCATCTCCTTTTATAGTTCCAAGGGGCTGGGAATGGGTTCATTTGGCCCCATTTGAGGGACCCTCGATAATTGCGACCATCGTTAAAGGCTTGGGTTATAAATTCACACTTTTGGACCAAAGAGATCAAGCAGATGTTGAGAATTTAAACGGAAAGCTAAGTTCCTTTGATTTTGTCGGAATCGCTACTTATGAAGACAGTTTTCCATATATTAAACGAGTGTGTGAAATTGCCAAAAAAGAAGATAAAAATAGACCCGTCATATTAGGGTCCTCTTTAGTTACTTCAGCTCCAGAGGTTGTAATGACTAATACATTTGCTGATTACGCGGTAATTGGTGAGGGTGAGTTAACTTTAATTGAACTTTTGGATTATTTGGATCAGGATCTTCAAAAAAAATCAATAGATCAAATTGCCGGACTAGCCTGGAAAAATCAGGATGGAGTTGTAAATATCAATAAGCCTAGAGCACAAATAGTTGATCTGGATATGATCCCTTTTTTAGATCTTACAGTTTGGTCTCGTTTTGAAAATATGGCCATTCCTGAAATATATATGTCTACTTCTCGGGGATGTTCCAATGCCTGTACCTTTTGCTTTAGAACTATGCCTAAACTTAATTTCAAATCGATAAGGCGGATTAGACAGGAGATAAATTATTTAACGCGATATAAGTTCTCTCATGTATGGTGGAACGACCTTTGTTTTATTTCAGATAGAAATAGGACCGTTCAACTGATGGATCAGGCTTTTGGGGAATATTCATTTTCTTGGAACTGTTTTTCTCGGGTTACTGATGTTGATCTGGAAGTCTTGCAAAAAATGAAGGATCGAGGTTGTGATATAATACTGTACGGTTTTGAAGCTATTTCTCAGCAAACTCTTGATTTTTATCGAAAGAAAATTTCCCCCAACGATATGATTGGGGCTATTGAGTTGACTAAACAGGCTGGTATTAAAGTTGGTGGTCTTTTTATTATAGGTGCTCCCGAAGATGACTCTATATCTTTGCAAAAAATGATGGAATTTGCCACTCGCTTTAAAGATATAACAAGAGTGAAATATCTTTCGGCTATTCCAGGTACACCCTTCTATAAAAAAGCTTTGAGAGAGGGACTGATAAAGGATGAATTGTCCCATCTGTATTTTCTGGGTCGAGAAGAATCAGTAGAAGAAGATATTGATAAAGAAGGTTTTGTTATGTTTTCTCCCCATTTGACTAAAAATGACTTAAGGAGGGCTTATCAGGTTATCAATAGTATTGTTGATGAAAGACCTTATAAATATAAAGACTAGGTCTCAAAGTTGAGACTTGCATCATGAAAATTAAGAATAGGATTTATTTATGAATGAAAGAGCAATTCAAAAACAGTTTGCGGGGAGAGTGGATTCTTTTGAAACTGCCGCGAATTGGATGTTAAATCCACGGTTAATAGCAGCTCATATCAATGCGTATCCTTATTCAGTGAAAAAAAATTATCATTGTTTGGATTTGTGTTGTGGAACGGGTATTCTAGGAAGACATTTTTTAGAGAGGGGATGGAAGGTTACAGGGATAGATATTACCAAGGAGATGGTGGAACAAGCAAATCAGTATTACCCAACTGTTCATGGAAACGTTGAAAAATTACCTTTTGAGAATCATCAGTTTGAGGCTGCGGTGTTGAGACAGTCTTATATGTTGTTACATGGACCGCAAGCCTTGCAAGAAATAAAAAGAGTTTTAAAAAAAAATGGTCTTTTTATTTTAGGGCAAAGCGTTCCTTTTTCAGATAAAGATAATGATCATTATAGACGTATCCAGTTGTCACGTCATATAAATATAGTTAAATATCATAATTCAGAGGAACTAATAAAAGAGCTGGAATCAAATGGATTTACTATTAAACACACAGAGTATCTTAAAGTGCGCGAATCAATTGACTACTGGCTCAATGGAGCTTTAGCTCTGACTGATGAACATAAAAGACAGATTTATAACTTAATCAAAGAGGCTCCTTTTGGTTATAAGAGAGAGCGAAATGTAAAAATGGAAGATGGTGAGCTGTTCGAAGACTGGAACTGGATAGTAATCACGGCAGAATCCACCTAGTTTCAATTTGTTGACTTTATGCTAGAACTAATCACATTATTATCAGGTATTTTTTATGGTTTATTGGTTGGTCTTATACCAGCTGCTGGAGCTACTACAGGTCTAGTCGCGTTATTTCCTTTTATGGATATTTTTGCCAACGATCCTTATTTAGGAGTAATTTTTTGTGTCGCGGTGGTAGCTGCATCTACCACTGGAGATACTTTTACCAGTGTTTTATTAGGAATTCCAGGTGCTAATTCAGCGGCGGCAACAATGGTTGATGGATTTCCCGTAGCTTTGCAAGGAAGGGCTACATATGCCCTTTCTACTGCTTTTACTTGTAGTACAATTAATGGATTAATCTGGGGATCATTAACTTTTTTACTTTTGCCGTTTTATGCCAGAATTATATTGATTATAGGTATCCCCGAGTTATTTGCTTTTACATTGTTAGCTTTTGCTACAGTGGGATTTATATCAAGCAAACATTGGGCCAGATCGATAATCGCTATTTGTATAGGAGTGTTTTTAGGATTAATAGGGTATAATGAGAATGCAACTCCCAGGTGGACCCTAGGATGGGATTACCTGCTGGATGGTGTGCAATTAATTCCGGTTGTGGTTGGCTTGTTTGCCATTCCTGAGATGTTGGATGGGTTTAAAAGAAGAAAATCAACTGCTAGAATAGAATCTAAGGATCACAAAAGTCAAACTATAGATGGCATTAAAATCGTTTTTAAGAATTGGAAGCTGGCATTAACGGGTGGAGTTATCGGGTCATTAATTGGGGTTCTCCCCGGATTGGGAGGAGCTATTGCTGATTGGCTGGCATATGGTCATGCGGTCGCTGCGAATCCGCAAGAAAACTTTGGAAATGGTAATATTAAGGGTGTAATTGGTTGCGAAGGGGCCAATAATGCTCAAAAAGCGTCATCGTTTATTCCTACAGTTCTCTTTGGTATACCAGGAGCACCATTTGCGGCAGTTCTGATGTCTCTATTTATGTATTTGAATATTGAATTGGGTTCTATTGAGTTGATTAATGACGCTAAGTTTTTCAATAGTATGTCATTTAGTTTCATTGTGAGTACTGCTCTTACCGGTATTGTTTGTCTGGTTCTGAGTAAGTATGTAGCTTTAATAACTTATGTACCTTATAAATATTATTTTCCAATTCTTTTTTCTATAATTGTCTGGGCATCTGTACAGTATACAGGTGGGTGGGAGGATTTTGTCATATTGATCCTGATGGGGATAGTGGGTTTATTGGCAAAGAAATTCAAGTTCAGTAGACCTTCTTTATTGATAGGATTTATTCTGGCTGATAGGATAGAAAAATTGAGCTGGCAAACATTTAAAATATATGATTGGGAAGCATTGCTCATGCGTCCTATTTTTTTAATAATCTGTTTATTAATAGTAATTATAATCGTTTTAGGGCTGAAGAATAGTAATCGTATAGATTTTAATTGATTATTGATAATCAATAAGGAAAAAAGATGAAATTAGGATTTGTTGTAGTTTATTTCTCATTATGGTGTTGTTTCTTTTCTTCGATTATGTGGGCCAAGTTTACTTTTATAGTCCCGCAAAAACCAGGTGGTGGTACCTCTATATGGGCCAGTATCGTTGCTAAGGAACTGGAGAAAAAATTAGGAGAGAAGATAATTATCAGGCATCTACCAGGAGCTAGAGATAGGATTGGTTTTGAAAAATTTCATAGTCAGTTAAGGTTTAATCCTAAAACAGTTATGGTTTCTCACGGTGGAAATGCAGTGAGTTATTTGCAGGAGAAGGTTACTTTTGATTATATGGATTATGACGCCATCGCTTTAATGAACAATAATATTATTGTTTCCAGGCTTAAATCCTTGGACTGGAAAAATAGAACTATTGTTTGGGCAGAACGGTCGGGAGGTGTTCCTGAGTCAATGGGTATTGCCTTATTAATTGATGGGCCAAAGGTGTGGAGAAGCTGGAAAAAAAGGGTGAAGTATGTTAAAGGCATGACTACCTCGGAAATACGACTTGCTTATCGTAGAGGTGAGGTGAATATGACCAGGGACAATCCTGCTGCTCATAAAAAACATGTAGAGCCTCTGAGAGAATCAGTTACTTTTTTTCATCATGGCTTATATAATGCTCAGAAGGATACTTTTGTTCCTGATCCTAATTTTCCTAATACACTAACTTTGGAGGAGTTATATAAGCGATTATGGGGAGAATTTCCCAAAGGAAAATTGTATTCTGCCTATAAAATGGTAAAAGCTTGGCGTGATGGAGTTCAGAAAGCCATGTGGGTCAACAAGGGAAACCCGCACATGAATCGGTTACGTAAAGCTGTTCAAGATATGCTGGATGATAAGGAGACTTTATCTCGTTTACAAAAACGTCTAGGTAAATATCCGTGGCACGTCGGTGAAGATGCCGAAAATTTTGTCAGGTCCTTGTATCCATTGATTACCAGTGAGGCATTACATACTTTAGTAGAGTTTAACAGAGATGCACTTAATATAGATTCGTTTTATAATAAAAAAAGAGTTTATCAGCAATGATGAATTCTAAATCTAATCCAAATTATTTAATAATATTTTTTCTGTTTTTTCTTGTGGGAACAATTTCTTTTTTTAAAGGATGGCTGCCTGAGGTACAGATTTTTGGTACTTATACTTGGGAATTGAGTTATAAACTGGGGTTTGTAAGAAGGGGACTGATAGGCACTCTACTATCTGATTTTTTGTCTGAATTTAGTCGTGCGGAATCATTGAACTATGTTTATGGCATATACGCAATGATATACGGTGTTTTCATAACAAGTTGCAGTCGATTGTCAGTGAAAACTTTGGAAGTTGTTGCATTACCTCTTAAACTTGTTTGTTGCCTTTTGTCGTTATTATTTTTTGCCTCTCCGGTATTTTCTACCTTAGGTTATATGGTCGGATTTCCAGATATATTGTTGTTCCAGTTAGCCTTGGTTGGTTGCTTAGGTCTTTGGATGAACTCCAGATTTATACCTTTTATCGTGTCAGTGGTAGGGATATTAATTCATGAGGGTTTTGTCTATATATGGTGTCCATTGCTAATTTTTTGGGGAATTATTGATATTAAAAATGTTATCAAAGTTAGATTTATCCTGATAACTTTGATTATTTCTTTGATACTAGGGGTATGGATGAGGTATCAACCTTTTCCTGATAAAGCTGAGATGTTGTTAAATAAGTTAACTGTTGATATTACTTCAGTAATTCTTAACCCTTCTAATGATACATTTACTAACGCAATAAGTGGAATGATAGGTAGAATAAGTGCTAATTGGTCCGGATTTTTTATGTCCTTAATTTGGTCTCAAACCTTTAATTTAGTCATGATATTGGGTGTATATTTTATTTTAAGTAACCTTGTTTACCTCAAGAAAAGAATATTAATTTCGTGTTTAATATTTGGTTGTTCATTACTGACTATGACGATAATAATGGTGGCCTGGGATTTTGCGCGCTATTTAATTTGGAGTCAATTTGTCTGTTATTTATGTTGTATGTTTGCGATAATAAAGTTTTGTTCATCACAATCGGACCGATCACGTGAGATTATATTTTAAAAATATTTTCAATAAAAATTCTCCTTTTAGAGTATTAATGATTGATTTAATTAAAAGGCTTAAAGAAATTATTAAACTTGTATTAGTAAATATATCTATAAGTAAAACGTTCATTATAGGAATTTTATCAATTTTATTTATTTACTATTTGACTGCTCCGGCGGTATATTTTTATTTAGGAGGAGGAAGGGCCTTTATTAAACTATTTCCACGTAAGTGGTTAGGAGATGTATCTACTTTGGTGACTATGAAGTTTTTGAGACCCGTTATAAATGATTTTTCCTTGTTAACGAGTAATAATCTTCTTTGCAAAGAAAATTTGAATCATGTCCCTTTCAATAATTGTAATTTTCTTTTGACCAACGATTTTTCTTTAAAGGTATATGATTTTAAAGTTGTTCCGGGGACATTTTGGGTTAATATCCATCTTTCAAAAGAAGCGGGATGTCCAAGTGAAATTGCTTTTGAATTTCTTGGTAAAAGACAGAATAGATTCAACAGAAGAAAACAACAATACGATCGTGAAATAGTTAGGTTCGCTAAGCGGGTGCAAATAATAGACAATATGCCTATAACTATTCCTATTAAATTGTCAAGTCGCGATATTGATCGTAAAACATTTTCTTTTAAGTTAGAGCTTATTAGTGGTTGTAACATAAATTTAACTAGAGTATGGGTCAGTAATAGAAGTGCTTTTTGTGGGGGTACATATTCAGAAGGATTTTAATTTTCCCTAGAAAAAAGATTTATGTTTACTTAAGAACTTAATAATTGTTGGCATATGAAGTAGTATCTTAGTTTTACTTCTTAAAAGTATTCCAATGTTTCTGCTACATCCATGAAAGCAGGGAGTGTTTTGGTAGCAATTTTGAACACGATCCTTGCATGTAGCTAGGAAGTTGTTTACAATTTTTTTATTTCCTTTTATTTTTTGGTTAACATGTTCTATGCAAGGAGAGAAACTACCATCACTGTTTACAATGATGGAATGTTTAATTGCGTCACAGGGTGTTGAGTATCCTTCTTTTAAATACTTTATTTCTTCTTCGTAAATTAGATGTGCCAAATAATTTCTCTTCTCCTCAATTTTGGATAGTTCTCTAAAAGCTCTTATAATATCTTCACGTCTTTCACCGTATTTAAGTTTGCTGTCTGATTTTCCAAATGCTCCAATATCATGTATATAACTGCGAATTGCATACATGAAGTTATTTTTTTCCGCAAAGTCTTTTATGTGGTTGATTTCATTATAATTGGTTCTAGTTATTGTAGTTGTAATACTCCAATTTCCTATATGTTTAACATTTTTTATTTGTTCTATATTTTTCAATATTTCTTTTAAATTATCATTTTTGGTCAATTCAAGGTGCTTTTTATGATTTAGAGTTGGTAGGCTAATTGTCAAATTAATATCACGGTCCTTAATATAATTAATGAGTTCGTGGTTAATGTAGGTTCCATTGGTTACAATAGTGGGTTTGATTTTATACTCTAAACATAAACTCAGGATTTGTATAATATCTTTTCTTAGTAGAGGTTCTCCTCCTTGTAAAAAAATATATCTTATGCCTAGATCTTTGATTACATAAAAAGTTTCTTTTATTTCGTCAAAACTTAAATCTTCTGTTTTTCTTTCATGAACCATACAATATAAGCAATCAAAATTACATTTATCGGTCAGGTACCATACAGCAAGAATTGGCTTATTAAGCAGGATATTTTGAAGGATTTTTATTTTATTAAAAAAATGCATAACAAGTATCATATGGAAAAATACGGTGTTTTACAATTGTTGTCAAATGAAAAGTTGTTATGCAGCAATTCAGAGTGTAAAATATTCAACAGTGTAAAAGTTCATAAACAAAAAT
>CAZJDM010000073.1:0-21178 GCA_964544765.1 uncultured bacterium | reverse complement strand
GATTCCAGGTCTTTTTTACAAGGGATGACGGCCATTAAAAAAGCTTATAGTGAAGATTTGAACTTACCTATTAGTTTGTCTTTTTTTGAGGATTTAGATGAAAGCAAAAAAGAACAAATTCTTTTTGGGGGAGGCGAATTTTCTGAAGCTGAAATTTCTTATTGCTTAAATAAAATAGAGGATAATATTAAAAAAACCAAAGAGTTTATGGCGGATCAGGTTGAATAAGTCATTTACTACTTAAAATGGGCCATTTAAGGGAGGGATAATGTTGGGTCATGATGTCTCTGATATCTACCACTTCCCTATCGGTGAGGTGAAAACGGTTTTTATAAAATATTTCATGGCTATAGGCCTCTCGTTCAGCATCGCCCGTACCATCAAACCCTAATAAATCTTTAAATACAATGAGATATACGTTTTGTTGACAATGTATTTCTATTTCGTGAGCCAGCGTTGATCCCAATATTCCCCAACTGATAAATGCTTCTGGGCCTACAAAGACTTGGGGTTTGTTTAAAATGCTTCCCGGATAAGTAACACCTCTATCATCTTGTGAAAGATCCATTAGGGGCCAAAAATCTTCTTTGGCTACATTAATGCTGAAAGCCTTCATGGCGATATCAATACTTTCTTGAGAAAAAGAAGGTTTTCCATGAAAAAAGACAGGAATTTTAGCAGATTCTTCTAATATATAAGGTAGTTTTGGAGGGGAATAAGTCGATATTTTAAAAATATAGAGGATAACTGTGATGGAAAAAAAACTAAAAAGAAGTTTAAATATGATCCTATTCAAAGGTAACCCTGAACTTTAAAATTTTATTATTCGATAATATTTATCAATCCTTTACTATTGATATAAATACCATCACAGATTTTGCCCCCTTTATACGTTTGAGGATTGGGTACTTTCCAGGAATTTGCTTTATATAACTCCAGTACCCTTCTTCTTAATCGAATATTTTCCATAGATTCGTCGTTGATATAAATCGCCAGATCTTTTGCCGCGCGTTCTGGTGATTGGACAGCTAAAAGCTCCATAGTTGAAAAGCGGATTCTTTCGTCATGAGATTCAAGAAATCCTTTGATTTTATCGTAGATATTTTCGTGTTTATAATCACGTAAAATATTTAGAATTTCTAGGTTTTTTTCAATATCATTTATAGAAAAGGAGATGTCGTCATAAACTAGAGCACAAAGTAGTTGTTGAACAATTTCTTCTTCGGATAGAGATTCTTTGAGAGTTTGTAGGGTCCAAGAAATATTGAATTCTTTTTGTAAGTTATCTTTTAAAAAGGGAATGGGTCGGGGCATATGTTTGATAATAATTGATTTTATATGCTCTTTTTCTTTGGTGTCTTGAATGGAATGATCAATGGAGAAATTAAATCGTTTGATTAGTCCTGTAAGGGCCACATCATTAATTTTGGCTTCTTCTTCAAGTTTTTCAATAGCTGCATATCTGGAATCTTTATTAGTCTTTTTATTACAAAGGGTTTTGATGGCACTTTGTATTGATTTCTCTTTTCTTTTTCTCAAGAATGATTTTATAGATTTAAACATATATTAGCCTTTCGGTCACATCAAAAACGTTTAAATGTTATTATAGTATTCAGAAAAGATCAATTCAATAGATCATGAATAAAATTTTCATTATTTATTGTTGAAAAACAAGGTTAAATAATATACTCACTATGGTGGGCGAAGGCATATGATGATAAAAAGGGGTTTAGATCCATATGAATATTACATTTAGTCAGATTCCAAGACTGGGAGAAAAAATATACAAAGATCTTCTAAAAGCTGAATATATAGTTGTAGAAGAAAATGCAGATGATGTGGTTGTTAATCTAATAATGAATATTTTGCATCAAGATCTTAAATTAGAAGAGCGGATAACTAGAGAAGCCAAAAAAATGCTTGAAGCTCAAAGAAGATTGGCTGATGAGTCCGATGAAACAGATGCTCAACTATTACAGGATATTAAAAACAATATTGCGCGCAATAGAGAGGTAGTTATTACCAGTGGTAAAGAGAGGGCTGAAGTTCAGACCAATAAAATTATAAAAGCCCTATGGAAAGTAGATGAATTAGATTTTTATGTAGATGATAAAACTCTTAGAAAATCCATTTTTGGATCAATTCAACTTTTTATTGCTGAAGAGGATGGAATCCTTGCTCAAGCACATGCCTTTATTAAAAAACATTACGCAAACCTTGAACCATATTCAGATGAATGGTATGTAATGTTTGATAAAGCCTTAATGGAATTGAGATCTCAACAAAGATAATTAAAATATTATAAATATTTTTAGATAGATAAAAACATTTGAATAGGAACTGTTAAAAGGAGCTGTTTTATGGGAAAGAGCCTTCCAGCTATCTTTAAGAAGACTGTTGATAGATACCCTCAGGGTTTAGCTTATGCATATCGTCCCAAACGTTCTGAACCATATGTGGGTATTACATGGCAGGAACTACATGATAGGGCAATCGGCCTAGCCATTTCTTTATCTGACGCCGGTTTAGAACCACACGATCATGTGGCCATTTTATCTGATAATAGATTAGAGTGGATCCTTAGTGATTTAGCCATTTTAATGAATGGTGCTGTCGATGTGCCAAGGGGGGTTGATATTACAGATGAGGAAATTCTGTATATTATAAATCATTCAGAATCAACTATGGTTTTTGTTGAACATAAAAAAATGTTAGATAGGGTGCTTAAATTAAAAGATAAGCTCTCAAATGTTCAAAAATATATAGTAATGGATCCTGGCTATATTGAAGAAAGATCAGAAGTAATTTCTTTATCTGCCTTAATTGAAAAAGGTAAGAAATCTGATAAAACCCAATACAAGATGATTGAAAAACGGATGAATAATATTCATCCCGATGATTTGTTTACTATTATTTACACATCAGGAACAACGGGAAATCCTAAAGGTGTTATGTTGACTCATAATAACATGGTTTCACAAGTAAATAGTATTGCTCCGATGGTTAACTTAAACGCTAACGATCGAGGTTTATCTATTTTACCTATATGGCACGTATTTGAAAGAGCTGTTGAATACTTGTTTTTATCGGTAGGAGCTCCAACGTATTATACCAATATTAGAAATCTGGTGGTTGATCTTAAAGAAGTAAAACCTACTATTATGGCATCCGCTCCAAGGCTATGGGAGACAGTTTATAATAAAATTAAAATAGCTTCAGGAGAAGGATTTAAAAAAGCTTTATTCAATTTAGCTATTTATTCTTCTAGTAAATGTAAAGCAGCAGCTCGTTTCCTGAAAGGTAATACGATAAAATACAAGAAGGCTCGGTTTTTAGTTCAATTAGTGGAGTTTTTTAAACATATAGCTAGTACTCTTTTATGGTTTATTCCTGCTACAGCTTTGAGTTTTATACCCCGAAAATTACGTATGATTACCGGAGGTAACCTTAGATTTACCATATCAGGAGGGGGAGCTCTTCCTGTTCATATTGATGCCTTTTTTAATGATATTGGTATTGTTGTTTTGGAGGGATATGGAATGACTGAGTGTTCTCCGGTTATTTCGGTAAGAAGTCTTGATAAAGTGGTGATAGGTTCTGTTGGTGGTCCTATTCCGGAAACGCAGGTTGAAATCCGTAATATTAATGATCTTAATAACACGATGCCTCAAGGACAAAGTGGGGTCATTTTTGTTAAAGGACCCCAGGTTATGAAAGGGTACTATAAAAATATAGAGGCAACAAAAAAAGTATTGAATGATGGTTGGATCAACACCGGAGATATTGGAATGATAAATTTTAATAATACCATTTCGATTACCGGAAGAGCTAAAGATACTGTAGTATTGTTATCTGGAGAGAATGTTGAGCCTGTTCCTATTGAAAATAAGCTAACAAACTCAGAATTTATTGCACAAGCTATGGTTGTTGGCCAGGATAAGAAACAACTGGGAGCTTTAATTGTGGTTGATGAAGAGAAAGTCAATGCATGGGCCAAAGAAAATATGGTGGAAATAAAGGGCTATAGTGATCTAATAAGTAATGACAAAACCAAAAGCCTTATTAAGTCTGAAATTAGAACTCTAATTTCCAGTAGAAATGGGTTTAAACCATTTGAAACTATTGGTGGGTTTTACTTATTGCCTAAACCCTTTGAAGTGGGAGATGAACTTAATAACATGTTTAAGATGAAAAGACATGTTATTACTAAAAAATATAATGACGTTATTCAGAATTTGTATGTATGATTTATTTTGGCTTTGTTTGTCATAACGTTATCATAACGGTAAAAAAAGGCCATTTGTGACCATTAATTAGTTCATTCATTGCCAGGTTGTTTTTCAAAGAAATAGAATCATTTGTCTCAGTTAAAGTTTGATCTAGAGTTTTTTTATTTATTAATTGTTGATCAATTGGGCATTTTTTCCAGGTGTTGGGATAAAAATCAAAATTCTTTATTCTGCTTTTGTTTAATTGTTCATAGATAGTTTTGATAGAATAACAGCGAAAGTTTTTTAATATAAAAAGACTTACTGTTTCAGGAAAAGTAATAATCGTAGAAAGGTGGTTCATTAAATCGCAAGTTGCATAGAATAAAGGGCGTTTATTTTGAACTGTAATTCCTTTGGATGTAAGTGCATTAATTCTAGGTTTATCCAGGTTTATACCATTAAATTCCGCAAAGAAATCTCTTAACCAATCAATATTTTTGTTTTTTAACTCATCTGGAGAAAATTGAGAGTTTAGGATATTTTTACTTTTTAATAAAAAGTAAAAATATCTTTCTAAGCAAAAAGTAATAACAATGTTTTTTGTTTTTTTAGAATCCTGAGTATTATTTTGTCCTACATGAGAAATTATTTGGGTTAGATTTGGTTTTGTTGATGAATGTAAAAAAGTTTCTGTTAAATCAGTTGAATCAACTAAGTTGACATCTTTTTCTAGTTCTAAAACTTTTTGGGTTAATAAATGTAACTTCATAATTTTTTACTTAAGAGAATGAGCTTTTAGTTTGTATACATAAAGAGATTTTATTAACTTTTTAACAGTCATATTGACTTTCTTTTGATCAAACTGGCTTTTTAACTGATTAATTATTTCTGAATACTTAATACCATCTGAACAATTTTTTAATATTAATATTATCAATTTGTTAAGGGTCAGGTATTTGTTTTTGCCTAATGTATCTGGGATTTTGATGTTGAAAAAATCAAAGAAAGATGGGGACCATGATAATTTTGAGATCAAAGGTTTTAATGCAGGATTAAGAAAAAGTAATGTTTCATTGGTTAACGAAACATTACTTTCGTTTAAGGTATACTTGACGTTTGAATCAATAGGTTTGTTATCTGTTTGCTTATTAAGAATGAAAACGATATTGGATTGTATCTCGCCTGCATTTTCTAAAATATTTATTTTTTCCCAATCTGATAAATGATGTATTTTTTTGGCGGTAACTAAAGGTGGTGTAAAAGGAATAGAAGGTAAATGAGGTGATAAAAATTGACTTAACTTGAATCCAGTTGATTCAACTAATGATTGCAACTCATTCATCGTTAAAGGCTTTTGATAAGTGTGTAAAAAAGCGTCGACCATTTCTTCTGGTGGATGCTGATGATAAAGATAAAAAGCTGCTTTTAGTGGATTATCGCTTTCTAATGAATCTACAAACGTTTGTAATCTATTTAAAGCGTCAGGTTGTTCAAATGATAATCCCAAGTGTTGTTGACATAATTGATGTAAAGCGGTTATATGTCGCCTCGGGTAAGAGGGATAAACCATACATCTTAGGATTCCATCGGTCTTTAAGAGTTTGTTTAGAGTTAGCAATGCAGATTTGGGATCTTCTTGATGATGTAAGACGCCATAGCAATTAATATAATCAAAAGTTTGCTGAAGTTTTGTTAATTGACTTATTTTCATACAACAAAAATGGATCTTTCTTATAGGGAGATTGTGATGTCTAATCCTTTGTTCAGCAATTTCTAGCGATTTCTCACTTAAATCAATGGCCCATACTTCACTTTCCGGATGTGCTACAGAATAGGCATAAGGTTCAAAGGTTCCGCACCCAATGAGAGCAATTTTTTTTTGTTGATGAGGGTGATGGGTTCCAGTAGTTAAATATTTTAAGGTTTCAAAATTAAAAAGATAGCTTTGGTATTTTCGAAATTTAGGAAATATGGGATAAGAAGGATAGGGAAACATATTATATTGTTGGGCTTGTTTATCAAGTGTCATAACCTTTTCAACAAACGGCTCTACCTAGGATAAAGTTTTAGGTAGTGAAGCATAAAAAAGAGAGAGACAAATACAGTCTCTCTCTTAAGAAGAGTTATTATTTACAGTATCATTATTGGTTATGCCAATGACTTAGTAAATCGAGTAATTTACATGAGTATCCCCATTCATTGTCATACCAAGAAATAACTTTAGCAAAATTATCATTAAGCATGATACCTGCGCCAGCATCAAAAATAGAGGTTCTTGAATCTCCTAAAAAGTCAGTCGAAACGACTGAATCTTCTGTATAGCCTAAAATTCCTTTAAGTTCTCCTTCGGAAGCAGTTTTCATTGCATTTTTGATATTATCCCAAGAGGTAGCTTTTTCTATACGAACTGTTAAGTCAACAACTGAAACATTAGCTGTTGGCACTCGCATGGCCATTCCAGTAAGCTTTCCATTTAAATCGGCAATAACTTTTCCCACGGCTTTAGCGGCACCAGTAGAGGAAGGAATAATATTTTGAAATGCTCCTCTACCCCCTCGCCAGTCTTTTAGCGAAGGCGCGTCAACAGGTTTTTGTGTTGCGGTAACTGCGTGAGTAGTTGTCATTAATCCTTCGATAATACCATAATTGTCGTGTAATACTTTTGCAACTGGAGCTAGACAGTTAGTTGTGCAGGATGCCCCAGAAATCATATCCATGTTACTTTGGATTTGACTATGATTCACACCCATAACGAACATGGGAACATCATCTTTGGATGGAGCAGAAAAGATTACTTTTTTGGCACCTGCTTTTAGGTGTCCTTCAGCTTTTTCACGGGTAAGGAATAATCCAGTGGACTCAATAACGTAATCTGCACCAACTTGTCCCCAATTAAGATTTTCAGGGTTTCTTTCTTGAGTAATACGGATAGTTTTACCGTTAACTACGAGATTGTTGTCCCTTACTTCAACAGTACCATCAAACTGGCCGTGGGTTGAATCATATTTCAACATGTAAACTAAATAGTCAGGAGTTAATAGATCATTAATTCCTACAATTTCAAAATTTGATTGTTTGGAAGCTATTCTAAGCGCCATTCTACCTATTCTACCAAACCCATTGATTCCAACTTTAATTGTCATAAGAGGTTCCTTTCTTAAAATATCTCATATTAAAATTTAATAATAAATAAACATAAAAGATAATTATGTAGAGTAACCAATATTGATGGAATATACAACAGAAATAAGCGTTAAAGTTACCTTGTTTGATTACCCCTCTTTAATTATGAATAATGTCTAAATAACAAAAATTAGTAAATTATTGAAGACTTATTCCTTCAGTGTTTTGACGAGAATCATTTATTGGAACTGGGAAAGATTTTGCTCCTTTAGTTTGAATCCAATCACCTAAATCTTTTTGAATTTTGGTCCAAGCATCTGAAGTTCTAATTTGAAAAAATTGTTGATAAATATTGTCCACGATATTTTGAAATTCTTTTAAGAGACGTAACCTTTCTACAGTACGTTCTTCTTCTGATGTTATTACACTGGGTAATTTAAGTCCTTTAATTATAAAATCATCAGATCTCAAAGAGAAGACCCACTCCCTATCATTAGTTCTAATTCCTAATTTAGCCTCTTTTAAGAGTTTTCCGGATCTCAGAGCTGCACTGGCTTCAATAGAACCGGCGGGATTACCACCTGATAACTGATTTGTTTTTGATTCGGTATAGGTTGATTCTAAGGTTAGTTTATCGTCTATCCACATCTCAATTGTTTGATTGTTTGATAATTGAATGGCTCCGTGATTTTTTTCAATTAAATGCCAGAGCCAAGTAAGAAATTCTCTAGCTAGAAAAGGTTTGGCAATAGATAAAGAAATAAGCTCTTCTGTTATTGTCATAAGATCCCTCATTACGTAATTAAAATGAATTTAGACACGACGATATTAATAATCTATTGCTGGAATTATGTTAAATAAGATTCTTTGTCAATATAAAGTACGCGAATATTTATTATTGAGTGAGCAGTAGCAGGAAGAGTGAGCAGTAGCAGGAAGAGTGAGCAAGTAGGAGTGAGTTGAACCACTGATTAATCAAACTAAAGAGGTTGGAAAGATTTACATGTTATATTTACAACCTCTTTAGGTACAGAATTTTCGAACAAGGATGTCTCATCTTTTATATGCTTAATAATTGTAATTTTATCGGGAAGAAGGAAATTTTCTTTTGATAGGGATATTTGAGCTTTAAAATTCTCAGTTGTGACTAGTTTCTTTTCTTTGTCGTTACCCAGCTGTAGATACTTTGGTTTAGATGATGAAAAGGTTATGGTTTTATTATCAAAACTTAGGGTGAAGGTCATATCGTTTGTTTTATCACTATATTGGTCATGAAAAATGGCAGTATTTTCAAAAGTAGATAGAGCCAGTTGTGGTTTGAGCGGAAAAGATTCTCCATATGTCAGACCTTCTTTTGTTTTAAAAGCTACTCTAATACTTTGAATTGTTTGGTTTTGCTTACAATCTGGGCAATTCTTCTTTAATTCACTCAAATTATAAGCCAATTCACATCCCTCGGGTTTGATTTGGACATCTCGTTTAAGTATTTGGTTAGATAAAACATATCCTGAAGCAGTTTGAGAAAGAAACTTCACGATCTTTGCCTCTAGTATGCTTGTACTACCTAAAACAATTGATAAAAATAGCAAATATTTCATATTGAAAACTCCGTAGAAAATACTTTTTAAATAAAGCAACAAACCAATGTACTGCGTTTAAACAATTATTCAATATTATGCAAGATAAATTTAGTCTATGCTCTATAAAGAGATGTTTTCTTCGGTAATTCTCTTTAGTTCTTCATTAATAAAAACTTTGGCAATATCAGGAACCATTTGGTTACAAATGGCTCCAATTTTTTCTCCCAAAGTTTCGGTAATGCATTGTTTTAAGATTGTATCATCGATTTTTAGTTTACTGGTTATTAAGTCCATATTGCTTTCAAGCTTTTTAGAGAGAGTTTCTTCTAATTGGGATGGTAAAATTTCTTGGTAGATTGATAAAGCAATTTCTTTAAATAAGGCTTTGTTTTCTTCAAGAAAGGATTCTCGGATTTTTTCATTTTGGTCAATTAATGATATTCCGACGAATTCCTTTAGTTCATCGCGTAGTTTGTCAACTATTTCGGTTTGTATTTGGCTCTTTGTTTGTTGAACATTAGTATGAATATCTGTTTTTAATTGGGATAATATTACTTTTTGAATTTTTTTAATAGTAGATGGGGAAGTAGTAGTATGAGGCGGAGAAGGCTCTTTATTATTTTTTTGCTCGTCCTCTGTTTGAAATTCACCTGCTAACTGGAATTCTTGGTTGTTTTTTTGCTGTGGTGATGGAAAGTTTTGTGATGGTGATTCAACTGAGCCTTCATGGTCCGCAAAAACAGGTGTTCCGGGATCATCGGTCAAATATTTATTTAGATTAATTCCCGGATCTGTTTGATCTTCTTGTTTATTGTCTGGTGTTTGGTACTCTAATTTAATTTGAGTCTTTTTCTTGTTCGATAATGAGGGTTTGATTTTCTTAGCAGTAGTTGAATTAGAAGAAGAAGTGTCTTTAGTCTCTTTGATTGGTATAGTTGGTATTTGAAATTTTTTATCACTTTTTTGGGTTTTTGCTCTTGGAGCGGGAATACTCTCAGTATAAGAAGGTTCTTTTAGTAATTGTCCAACTTTCTCTATTAGTTCGTTAACTTCAAAAGGTTTTTTTAAGTAATGCGAAGTTCCAGAATTCTTAGCCAGCTCTGGGTTAAATTCTTCATAAGATTCTGCTAATAGGATAACAGGAACTTTTTGAAAAGATTTATGTTCGCGAAATTGTTTACATAGAGTATATCCTGGAATATCAGGTAAGGAAATATCAATAAGGATGATAGATGGATTAATTTCAAGAGCGATATCTAGAGCTTTTTTCCCCTCTGCGCGAGTGTGGATTTCAACGTTTAAAGAACTAAATGCTATCTCAACGACTCGGTGTATTACTACACTGTCGTCAATTAGGAGTAATCTTTTTAACACCACACCTCCCCTTTTTATATCATTAGTATAATGATATTCTATCATTAAAAAAGTAGGTGAGTCTATGAAAAATTATGTGGTAAAGTAATATCATCAATATAGTATTATTATATTTCAAAAAATCTGATTATATTAAGCTTTTTTCAAACGGTGGAAAGAATGATTAGGAAAAATTCTTCATTAAGAGAAATTTTGGAACATGGTGTTGCTAATAATTTGAATAACTCAGCTAAGCCGGTTTTGCTAGAGGTGCCTAAAATTGAGAAGGAGCTAATTAATACATCCTCTGATGTTCGGTTTTTAAATTCTTATATGGAAAACATGGTTGATATAAAAGGGATTATTCTTCCTTTTGATTGTTTTTACAAACAAGAAGGCTTTTTTTCTAAAATTGTAGAAAATATTTCTTGTCCTGTATTGATAAAAGGCTTGTTTTCTGAAAAAAAGGAAGTAGAATGGTTTATCCGTAGGGGGGCTGATGGAGTTTATATTATTAATTCCAAGCTAGATGCCTATCAGCTTCAATATTACTATGAAATTTGTTTTGATTATGGCAGTTTTCTATTTAAAGACGTTTACAATATTGAAATGATTGAAACATGTATTTTAACGGATATAGAGGGATATGCCATCAAAACTGGCTCAAAAGATCAAGCGTTCTTTCTAATGGATCATATTCCTAGAAGAATCAAAATCTTATTAGAAGGAGTAGATGAGGATGAATGTACAGAAAGTTATCTATCTAGTATTGGAGCAATCGTTCGAACCAAATAACTTAATGTACAATATGTAAGTTAAAATACAAGGAGAATTATAAAGAATGGAAGGTAACAATATAAATAGCAAACAAGTTTGGGATTATTTTAGACAGTTGAGTTCCATCCCACGTTGTTCTAAGCAAGAAGAAAAAGTTTGTCTTTGGTTAAAAAACATCGCCGAGGAGAAAGGGCTCAGTTTTTATCAAGATAAAGGAGGAAATGTAATTCTTAAGGTGGCGGCTAGCAAAGGATTAGAATCTTTGCCTGGAATAATATTACAGTCTCATGTTGATATGGTTTGTGAAAAGGAAGAAACTTCAACCCATGATTTTTCAAAAGATCCAATTAAATTGATTGAAAAAGACGGATGGATGTTTGCTGATGGTACTAGCTTAGGAGCTGATAATGGTATTGGAGTAGCCCTAGCTTTAGCTAGTATTGATGTCCCTCATGGACCCTTAGAGCTTTTGTTTACTGTTGATGAAGAAACAGGATTAAATGGAGCAAATGATTTAGAAGAAGGAGTTCTTAAAGGCAAAAAATTAATCAATTTAGATTCAGAAGAGGAAGGCGTTTTCATCGTAGGTTGTGCAGGGGGAAATCAGATAGATATTAACATCCCTGTTCAACTAGAAAAGAATGATCCTGATAATCATAACTATTTAATTAAGGTAGAAGGATTATTGGGAGGACATTCTGGAGTAAATATTAATCATGGAAGAGTTAATGCTATTCAATTACTTACAGGAATTATGACTACCTTACAAAATAAATTCTCTTTTTCGTTGATTTCTTTGGAAGGTGGAACCAAACATAATGCAATACCGCGTGAGGCGGAAGCTAAAATTTCTGCTAAACAACAGGATTTACAAAAAATAGATGCGTATCTAAAACAAAATAAAGAAAGAATTCAGCAGCTTCATAAATCAAACGAGCCTAATTTACAAATTAATACTTCATATTATGAGTCAGGTAAAGATCAGCCAATCTATTCAGCAGATTGTGGGAAAAACATAGTAAGATCATTAAACGCGCTGCCTAACGGAGTCTATCGTTTTGTAGAGGAAGTTGATAATATGGTTGAAACCTCTAATAATTTGGCTAAAGCTGGTAAATTGAATTCTGGAGATAAAGAATATTTTCATATTATGACATCACAACGAAGTTCAAAACTGGAACGATTAGATGAAATTTCCGATAAAGTAATGAGCGTTGGTCAGTTGGTTCAAGCAAAAGTGTCTGTGTGCGATCCTTATTCTCCTTGGGATCCTAATATGGATTCAAAATTATTAACAACATGTACTGACCTTTACAATGAATTATATCAACCCAAAAAAGCTAAAGTAGAAATAATACATGCTGGGTTGGAATGTGGGGTTATAGGTACCAAATATCCGGATTTAGATATGATTTCAATGGGACCCAATATTTTAGATCCGCACTCTCCAAAAGAGTGTGTGGAAATAGCCACTGTAGATAAGGTTTGGACCTTTTTACAAAAATTGCTTGTAAAACCCTAGCCTTGAGTCCTTGCATTTCCCCCAATTCACTGTTACCATAATATTACCATTATGTGGACAAAAGAGGTAATTTTCTTAATAGCAGTTTCTTTATTATGGTTTTCCAGTTCAGGTAAAGCTGTAACTGAAATAAATAGAATTCTAAAAAAAGAAATAAGAGTATTTCCTGCCAAAAATGTTGCAATATCTGTACGTAAAATTAAAACTGGAAGGTTGAAATTCCAACATCATGGAGATTTGTTTTTAAATACTGCCTCAAATGTGAAATTAATCACGGGATTGGTTTCATTGGGGATCTTGGGTCCTGAGTATCGTTTTATCACTGAATTATATAGTGATAATAGACCTCGGCAAGGCTTTGTTGAGGGCCCTCTGTATATCAAAGGTTATGGAGATCCAGTATTAACAGAAGAAAGAATATGGTTAATAGCAAAGCAACTCAAGCTTAAGGGTGTTTGGGGAATAAAAGGGCCTGTAATAATTGACAATCTATTTTTTGATAGACATAAAAGAAATCCATTCAATCAAATTATTTTTACTTCTGATCCATATAACGCTGAAACAAATGCTTTATCATTAAATTTTAACAGCCTTAGTTTTACTATATTACCAGGTAAGAAGATTTTAGATAAAGCTGTTATTAAACCAAATTGGCAAGTTAAGGGTCTTAGAGTTGTAAATAAGATCAAGACGACGCACCCTTTTAGGGGAGAAGTACCTGATTTAAGATTTAATATCGTTCGATTGAATGAAAAAGAAAATGTAATTGTTTTCAAAGGTCGAATACCTATCAATTACCCTAAGCCTCACCAAGAATATGTGAATATTACCCATGTTTCGGATTACTTTGGTAAAGCTCTTGTTTCTTTACTCCTTAAAGAAGGAATAACACTACAAAATAAACACATTATTCAAGGCGAGGTAGATGTCAGTCAGAGCTTTCTCTTACATACTCATCATTCAGAAGCTCTTGATAGGATTGTTAGAAAAATGAATAAGTATAGTAATAATTTTATTGCAGACCAGTTGACCAAATCTTTAGATGCTCTAACAAATGCTCCTCCGGGGACTTTTAGAGGAGGTACTAGCTTATTAACAGAGTATTTAAAAAAGACAGTTGGTTTACCTAAAGAAGTTATAATAAATAGTGGTTCGGGCTTATCATATAAAAACCGTCTTTCAGCTAACTATTTGACTAATATTCTGGTATATACCTGGAATCATTTTCCAGTTGCCAGTGAAGCAATATCTTCTTTAAGTATTTCCAAGGTAGATGGAACCGTTAAAAGCCGATTTAAGGGAACTAAGACAGAACGATTGTTCAGAGTAAAAACAGGCATGCTGTCTAGGACACAAGCACTATCGGGATTTGTTTATACTAAGGGTGGTGAAGTATTAGCGTTTTCAATAATAGCGGACCAAATAAAGTCACCAGCGTGGAAAGCTAGAGATTTTATAGATAAGTTGGCAACTTTATTAACAAATTTATAGCTCTTTCAAGGAAAACCTTTTATGACCCCAAGAATTCTTTGGAGTCTAATGTTTATTATTTTCACAGACTCTGCATTGATGGGGGTTTTATATAGGGATCCGCTTAAAAGAAGAACTCAATTTTGGGTAGATATCTATACCAAGTATAACCGTAATCAACAAGTAATTCATGATAAAGATAGACCTTACATTATTTTTCGAATAGTGGGTGGTATACGATCAAAATATGCCCAAATGATTCTAAATAAAAAAAAATATTCGGTAAAAGATTACGAGTTACAAAGAGAAAAGGACTATTATTTCAAACTGGTCAATAATGTTCGTCAGAAGGTTTGTGCCGGACAGCCATTAAAAACATATGAGGAGCGTAATATTGTTCGTTTATATGAACAGTATATGGGAACAACTTTTTTCAGTCGTAATTGTCAGCAAGTTATTTATATGCGCAGTCAACAGGGAATGAGAGAAACTTTTATTGAAGCGATCCGAACCTCGGGACAATACATGGAAAAAATAAAAATAATCTTTGAAAGTAAAGGTGTCCCAATGGAAATCAGTTGTCTTCCTTTTGTAGAATCTATGTTTAATATTCGTGCTAGAAGCAAAGCAGGAGCGTCTGGTGTTTGGCAATTTATTAGAACTACAGGACGCAGATATTTAAGAATCGATAGTTATTTTGATGAACGAAACTCTCCTATAAAAGCTACATTTGCCGCAGCTAAGCTTTTAAGATATAATTTTGAGAAAACTGGTTCATGGCCAATAGCAATTACAGCATATAATCATGGTCTTAATGGCATGAAAAGAGCGATTAAAACTTTGGGAACTAAGGATTTTGCGGTAATATTGAGAAATTATAAGTCTCCTTCGTTTGGCTTTGCTTCTCAAAATTTCTTTGCCGAATTTGCAGCGGCACGTCATGTTTATCGAAATCGAAAGTATTATTTTGGAGATGTTAAGAGCCAGCAACCTCTTCGTTTTAAAATGTTAGAAGTAAGTAAGCCGATTAGAATAAAAAAGTTTCTGAAGTTGGCATCATTAGATCGAGAAGTTTTTTCTAAATTAAATCCAGATATTTTAGAAAAAGCCTATAAGTATAATAAAGTGTTGCCAAAGGGGTTTATGGTGATGATTCCCCGGAAAAATTTTATTCGTTTTAATTTAGCTTATAATAAATACAAACGAAGAAGGTAAGGGAGTGCCGCATTGAGATATATTTATTTATTTTATATTACTTTGTTTTTATCTATTAATTGGAACATTATCTTTTCTGAAGAAAAAAGTGGAAAACATGAAGAGACAGTTCTAGATGAAAAAATATACGAGCGATTTTTAGGAAAAATTTTTACTAAATATAATGAACATTACCTAGATAATACTATTAAGAGATGGAATAGATGGACAGCATCTAAGAAAAAGAACATTGCCGTTTCAAAAGAAGTCCCTTTTTCCTTTGTTATCGAGGTTTCTCAAATTTCTGAAAAAGCTCAGGTTATAAAAGCAAAGTTGGGAGCTAAAACATCTTTATTAGAAAATAACAGCCTTCTTTTGAAGTTAGCGATACTTTATCACATACAAGGTGACTTGTATAAAGCTAAACAAGCATATCTGGATTATTTTAGTGCTTCAAAAGAGCATCCTGAATGGCAAAAGGCGATAATACAATATGCTTTTCTATTGATTCAAATGAAGTCTAACCAAGAAGCTTTTTATGAATTAAACAAGTTGATAGGTAAATATGAAACAAGTTTTTATGTGGACATAGGTAAAATAATTTTATCGGATATTTATTATCGCAAAAAAGAATATATTAAAGGATTGAAGCTGCTGCAAGAAATCAATCCATCAAATAAAAGTAACAATCTATTTTTCTATTCTGCTCTAAGAGCATCAGCCATGTTTTTAGAGAAAAAACTATATTTAGATGCCCTTAAAAAAGTACGATTCTTATTAAGAAAGCAAGACACTTTAAGGTCCAATCCTCAAGATAATAAACTTCTTCATGCGACTGAAATGATATCAAGCGTGATATTATATAAGTCAGGGCATTCAAGATTATTACATCAAATTATTGATGATAAGGATTTTTATCCCGCAAATGCTCAGATTGTTTATTTTTTAGCTAGAATCAATTGTGGTAGAGAAAGGATCAGCAAATGTATTTCCGCATATGAGTCATTACTAAGGCGCTTTCCCTATGAAGAAGATACTCCCAGCTATCATTTAGAGCTATTGGGACATTTAAAAAAATTGTCAGATCCATTTGGTTATGTGAATCATAAACAGAAAGTGGCCTACTATTATCAGCCAGGTAGTGTATGGAGCTCAAAGCAGAAGAATACAAAGGTAAAAGAAAAGGCGCATAAAATAGCTTGGGTCGCTGGATATGAAGTTGCTAATTATCATTATAAAATGGCTCTGAAAACGAAAAGAGCAGACAAATATTTACTGGCCTCCAATTTTTACTCTGGACTATTGAATAATTATTCATCTGTTCCCAAAGAATATAAAAAGAAAAAAGAAGGTGTAGCTTATGCTTTAATAAACTCGTTATTTTTGGGACATTCATATCAGAAAGCAAAAATGGAGACTAAAAGATGGATAAAAGAGTTTTCAAATAAAGAATTACAAAAAAAGGTGGCTTTTATATTGGTACAGGCGACATATAATTTATTTAAAAATATGGAGGAAGATTTAAAAAGACAGAAAACGAAAGCCGGAAAGTTGCCTAAAAAAGCTGAAGAACTAATATCTGCTGTTGATAATTACCAAAAGATGTTCCCTAAAGACATCGATGGATATAAAATTAACTTAATTGCGGCAGAAGTATTGGAACAATGTGGCTCAACCTCCAGGGCTAGAATTTACTTATCAAAAAATTTTAATGAGAATGTTCCGGTACCAGTATTGCAAAGTTCAGTAAGAAGATTTTTAGTTTCTCATATCCAGGAGAAAAAACCTGATCAGGTGTTCAGTTGGTCAGGCAAGTTATTGCAAAATACGGCAGTACAGAAAAGTGGCATGACTAAAGAATTGCTGAACATTCACGGATCAGCCTTGAAAGAATTAGCCATCATTTTTGAGCAAGAAAAGAAAATAGAGAAACTTATTCAAATGTATATCCAATTTTCAGAAAACTTTGTTAAGCATAAGTTTGCCAAGAGTTTTTTAAGTAATGCAGTCAGACTGGCCATGCAATATAGTTTTTATTCTAAGACTATTTATGCGGCGAAATTATATAATCGAAATTATCCTCCTTCTTTAAAAAACTTGTCAATACTTGCTAAAGCATATGAAGAGTTATGCCTTTTTAAAAGAGCTTCGGATATATATTCAACACTATATAATCAGTTTCCCAAAGAGCCAGAGGGTAAAGTTGCTCTAGAAAAATTGATTGAACTACAAGAAGGTTTGGGCCTGTATCTGCAGGCAGCATACAATCTAGAAAAATACTTATCATTTATATCTGCTTCATCAAAGAAAGGTACCAGTTTATTAATTAGAACGGGTAACCTTTTTTATCAAGGAAAATCATATTTAAAAGCCGTTGTATATTATGCAAAAGCGGCCAAATTTGAACTTACTGATCGTCAAAAAGCCATTGTTCGATTAGGTAAGTATAAAAGTTATCTTGGGATGAAAAAAATAAAGAGAGCAAAATTAGCTTTAAATCAGTTGTTGTCAGGGTTACAAAGCCTAACTCAGGAGGCGTTATCGCAAGATCAGATATTACAAAAGATTTTAGTGGAAGGTTATTATCAAAAGATAAAGAATTTTAGGCAGGATTTTATTAAAAGACGTGTGCTTAGAAGAAAGCATAGAGGAATAAGGCAATTAACAGCTAAAGAAAAAGATTTAACCCAAATAATTTCGGGGGAGATGCTAGGAAAGGCCCTGTTATACGCTAAAGAAAATAATAAAATATCAATAGAAGAAGAATTACGCTTGCTTTACCAAAACTTAAATAATGATTACCTTTCAATTTTAGAAGTAAAAGGTTTAGTCAGTAAAGAGAATTTTCCCTTAATGCAAGAAAGGCTCGATAAGCTTAGTAAGAAGTTAATGGTTTATCAAAAGAGCCTTACTATTAGTAAAACAATAAGAGGTAAACTGTTTCGTGAAAAAGACTTACTTTATCAAAATTAATTCAAAACTAGTAAATTGGGTGTTAATAACCGTTTTGTGGTCTTGCTCAAGTAGTGTTGAACAACCTCCAATACAGAAAACTAAAGAGGAAAAAGAGCCAAGTCCCAAACAATTGAAAAAAGAAGATGTATCAGATGTATCAAAAGAAAAACCAGCAATTGAAAAATGGCCGGATAGTGCAATTAAATCTGAAAAGTCTTACCAAGAGATTTTGATTAAGAAAAGTACTTCATTAAAAAGTAAAGTTAAGGCGCTTATAAACCTATCATTAATGGATGTACATAGAAAAAAATTTAAATCAGCAAAAGCGAACATTTCTCGAATTATTAATTTTGAAAAAGCTTTACAAAAAGAAGATCCCAAATTTCATTTAACTTTGATGAATAAACGAGATTTGGTTCAAGCATATATTCTTTTTAAAGAGGGAGCCTTTTTATTGGCTGTGCAGAAAATAGAATCTATTTTGGAAGAAAATAATGAAGATCCAATGGCATATTCTTTTTTAGCTTATATCTATTTGGAAATGGGCAGTACTGAACTAGCAAAAAAGGTTGTTAGCCGAGGCTTAAAGGTGAGCGCTCAAGATAACAGCCTTAATTTTATTAGGGCCAGAATTTTATTACAACAGAGTCCGGAAAGTGCTGAAGGGAAAGAAATATTGATGAAACTAGCAAAAAGTGTAAAAATAGCTAAAAATACTCCCTATCAGGTTCTGGCGTTAAATTGCTTGGGTGAACTATCATTAAAAACGGATAATTTTTTAGAAGCAGAAACCTATTTAAAACAAGCGATTAAGCTTGATCCACAGTTTATTGCGGCTTTCAATAATTTGGCTGTAGCCCAAAAAGGTTTGAAAAAGTATCAAAGAGCCAAAGAAATTTGGTTATCGATCCTAAAGAATTATGGAGATGTCAAAGAGGTACATTTTAATTTAGCCAGCTTATATAGATCCTATCTTAATGATCCTCAGAAAGTAATGGAACATGAGGCTATTTTTAAAAGATTAAGTAATAAAGATACCTCAAATTAGTAAATTATAAAAAATACCTTGACATTCGCAAAAAAACCTTCGATAATCAGAAATTCATAATAAAAAGGTGCTTGTATTTACTTGCCTTTTTTCCCCAGAATAGTTTTTTGGAAAGGAACCTTATGCAATTAATCATGAAATATTTACAGTATTTGTTAGTATTACTTACAATATCACTTATTAGTTCTTCCATTTGGGCAGCTAAGAAAAAAACCTTAATTTATTGCTCTGAGGGGAGTCCTAGCGCCTTTAATCCCCAAATAGCTACTGATGGGACCACCTTTAATGCTAGTTCAAGACCAATTTATAATCGACTGGTAGAATTTAAACGTGGAGAAACAAATATTGTACCGGGTTTGGCCATCTCAAGGAGTTTTGATAAAAAGACATTAAGTTATATTTTTAAATTACGTAAAGGTGTCAAATGGCACAAAACCAAATATTTTACCCCTACTAGAGATTTTAACGCTGATGATGTGCTGTTTTCTTTTAATCGTCAGAGATTAAAAAACCACCCCTATCATAAGGTGGGCGGAGGTTCTTACGAATATTTCGAATCAATGGAAATGGGTACCATAATCAAAGACATAAAAAAAGTTAATGATTATACAGTAGTATTCTATCTTACGAAGATGTACGCTCCTTTTGTTGCTAATTTAGGAATGGATTTTGCGAGTATTCTTTCCAAAGAATACGCGGACCAAATGATGAAAAAAGGAAAACCCGATTTTGTTGATATTTATCCTGTTGGAACAGGACCCTTTATTTTTAAAAAATATGTAAAAGACTCGGTTATTAGATATGTTGTAAATAAAGATTATTGGGCTGGCAGAAGTCCGTTAGATCAGTTGGTTTTCAGCATTACCGTTGATCCAAGTGTTCGTTTTCAAAAGCTAAAAACAGGTGAATGTCATTTAATAACCGAACCATCACCTGTCGACCTTGTAGCTATGAAAAAACACCCTAAAATAAAAGTAATGCAGCGACCCGGACTTAATGTGGGATATGTAGCTATGAATGTTGAAAAAAAGCCATTTAATGATGTACGGGTACGAAAAGCCATTCATCTTGCTTTAAATCGGGAAAGTTATATAAAAGCAGTGTATTTGAATCATGCTGTAGTAGCTAAAAATCCCATTCCTCCTACCATATGGTCCTATAATGATGACATAAAGGACTATAAATACGATAAGAAAAATGTAGAAGCCAAAAAATTAATGAAACAAGCTGGCTACTCCAAAGGCTTTTCCACTGAATTATGGACTCTACCGGTTTCTAGACCCTATAATCCGAATGGTAAAAAGATGGGAGAACTTATTCAATCTGATTTGGCCAAGATAGGCATCAAGGTCAAACTAGTATCATATGACTGGCCCACTTATTTAGCTAAATCCAGAACCGGAGAACAACAGATGATACAGCTTGGATGGACCGGGGATAATGGCGATCCAGATAACTTTTTTAATCTTTTGAGTTGTTCGGGCGTGAAGGGAGGGTCCAATCGAGCGAGGTGGTGTAATACGAAATTTAATGATTTAATATTAGCCGCTGCTTCCATAGATAAAAAAGATAAAAGAATAATTAAATATCGTCAAGCTCAAGAAATCTTTAAAGAACAGGCTCCTTGGGTAACAATCGCCCACTCTATTGTTTATCGCAGTATGCGTAAGAATGTTAAGGGTTATAAAATTGAGCCTTTTGGTGGGGATAACTTTTATGGCGTTGATCTAGAATAAATCATTGATATAGAGAATTATGACAACCTACTTTATAAGACGTTTGGGAATTTTACTGGTGACCTTTTTAGGGGTCACCATTCTAGCATTTGGACTCATCAGATTAGTTCCAGGAGACCCGGTTTTGGTCCTATTAGGCGAAAGAGGCGCATCACCTGAAGTATATGAGGCCATGAAAAAAGAATTGGGATTGGATAAGCCCCTTTGGC
>CAZJDM010000072.1:0-21286 GCA_964544765.1 uncultured bacterium | reverse complement strand
AGCTTTCAACAAAGGATCGTAACTTCTTACTACGACTTGGATGACGCAATTTTCTCAATGCTTTGGCCTCAATTTGTCTAATTCTTTCTCTAGTAACATTAAAATCCTGACCCACTTCTTCTAAAGTATGATCCGTCTTTTCACCAATACCAAATCGCATCCTTAAAACTTTCTCTTCTCTTGGTGTTAAAGTCGCCAAAGCTTTTCTAGTTTGTTCAGACAGACTCAAATTTATAACCACATCAGTTGGTGATAATCTGTTTTTATCCTCAAGGAAATCCCTAATTGAATTATCTTCTTCCTCTCCAATAGGAGTTTCCAAGGAGATTGGTTCTTTAGCAATTTTTAGTACTTTACGAACCTTATCCAGAGAAAGATCCATTCTCTCAGCGATTTCTTCCGGGGTTGGTTCTCTACCAAGTTCTTGTACTAAATATCTGCTGGTACGTATCAATTTATTAATTGTCTCAATCATATGAACAGGAATACGAATTGTTCTAGCCTGGTCAGCAATTGCTCTAGTAATAGCCTGCCGAATCCACCAAGTTGCATAAGTACTAAATTTATAACCTCTCTTGTACTCAAATTTTTCGACAGCTTTCATTAATCCAATATTTCCTTCTTGAATCAAATCAAGAAATTGAAGACCTCTGTTGGTATATTTCTTAGCGATACTAACCACTAGACGCAAATTGGCTTCAATCAGCTCTCTTTTAGATTGTTCACAACGATCTTGAGTGGTGACAATTTCCGTATAAACCTTATTAATTTCAGCAACATCGAGCATAACAATCTTCTCAATTTTCTTTTTTTCCTCTTTATATGAATTAAATTGTTTTTTTAATTCATTTAAGTCTACCTTAGAAAGCGAACTTCTGACCTTAATTTTTGAAGACTTCCCAAAAACAGCCTGAACCTTATCAGGTTCAACACTTAAAGTTTGCGCGATATTCTTCAACTTTCTTTCAAACATTTTAAACTTAGAAATGTAATCTCCTAAAACAGTTATATAATCACTTATTATTCTTCTATTAGGATTAATGGATTTCAAGGCTTCATGAAGTTTATCTTGAGCCTTGGACAATTGTTTATTATAACGTCTAGTATCTGCTGCTGATTTAGCTCCATTAAGTTTCTTTTCAACCTCATCATATTTCTTCTCAACTTTACTAAATTGTTCTATTTGCCTGAATAATTTTTCAGAAAAAGGTTCCTCATTTAGTTCATCATCTTCATCAAATCCCTTTATAACCGTTTTAACTTTAATTTCCGCATTTTTATATTGAGTAAATATATCATTAATATGACGCCTACCTAATGGATTGGTTAACAATTGCAATAGAAGCAAATCTTCCTCTAATTCAATTTTTTTAGCAATTTTAACCTCCCCTTCTCTCGACAAAAGGGATACTGACCCCATTTTCCTTAGATAAATTCTCACTGGATCATTTGACCGAACCAAACTACTGTCATCGTATTCTTTAGTTTCAACAACTGGAGGAGTAGATACATCACTCAGATTTTCATCAGCTTCTCCTGCTAAGTCATCTAAATCCTCTGAGGACTCAAGATCTACCTCATTTGGACCCGTCGAAGATTTTTTACTTTTAACCACTTCAATATTGTTTTTACCGATTATATCCATAATTTCATCTAATACCTTAGCTGAAACTATATCAGGGGGCAGCATTTTGTGTATTTCACTAGCAGCAAGAAATCCATTATCTTTACCAATCTCTAGAAGAGTTTGAACCTCGGATAATTCTTCAAGATTTTTAGTTTTCTTACTTTTGGCCATATTGGCTCCTCCCTAACAAATTAATATTAATAAAAAAATGGTCCAAAGGGACCGTCATCAATTATTAGGTATCACCCGCCTTATATCTTCCATTTTTTTCTGGCTAGCCAGCTCTTCGATAGTCAAGGCACGTAATTCCTCTTGTTTTTTATGTTGTTCCAATAACTTATGTTCATCGGTCAAAAATTGAACCAATCCTCTATCAAGATCCTTAAAAAAAGTAATAACATTCCGTTTTTGCTTTTTAATCCGCTCTAGATCTAATTGAACAGAAATAGCCCTCATTTGTTTAATTATTACCTCACAATCTTGATTATACAGATTCTTTTTGTTTCCAATTAACCGTGAAACAAATTCCTTGGAAAAACCGTAAAAAATCAACTCATCCTCTGGTATTTTACTAGCCTCTATCCCTTTTTGAGCATTACTTTTTATAAGATTTAGTAATTCTATTAGTTCGGGATAGGGACAGTCATCCCATATTTTATCCAGATTATATTCCCCATATTCAGGATATTTTGTAATAGGTTTAGATAAAAGAAAAAATAAACCCAAAAAACTATGAAATTTTGAAAGCTCAATGGGGTTATTTTTCTTACTTTTAATATTAATTGATTTCCTATTATCAATCGTTTTGTTGGTAGAAATATTTCTATTCTTAATATTTGGAGGAAGTTCTTTACTTAACGCTCCAATGTCAATACTAAAAGCATCATTTATTTCTTCGACAAGAAATTGCTTGGTAATTGGACTTTTAATCTCTCTAATAATAGACATTAATGATTTAATACTTTTTGTTTTTCCTTCTCTTGTAAGGCCATTAACACTCAAATAATTCTGAAGAATAAAAGTAAAAATAGGCATAGAATGTTTGCGCAACTCTTCTAAAGCTTCAGCACCATTCTTTCTTACAAATTCATCGGGATCCATTCCATCCGGTAACAATATTACAAAACCATTTATCTCACTTTGTAAAATGGGTAGTACACTTTTTTCCACAGCCCTTAAACCAGCTTCATCTCCATCGAACATTAGGTAAACATTGGATGTTTGGGATTTTATTTGAGAGACAGCCTCAAACGTTAACGCAGTTCCCAGGCAAGCAACAACATTTTTGATTCCAAACTGACAAAGGCTAATCTGATCCATGTAACCTTCAACTACAAATAGATAGTCTTTTTCCCTAATATGTTTGAAAGATAGGTTAAATCCAAATAAAGTATTCCCTTTAGTATAAATATCTGTATTTCTAGAATTTAAATATTTAGGTTCATTGTTCTCGGTTTCTAAAATTCTACCACCAAAAGCTATAACTCGGTTTTTTTTGTTAAAAATAGGAAAAATTATTCTATTTCTAAAGGTGTTATAATAATGATCATCAGCCCGCTTATCTGATTTATTTAATAAACCACAGGAATAAATCTCTTCTTCTTTAAAACCATAACTTTTTAATTTATTTTTGAGGTTATCCCATCCGGGAGGAGCAAATCCTAATTGAAACTTATCTATAACTTCACCAGAAAGACCTCTCTTATTAATGAAACTCAGGGCCCTGGTTCCAAGATTTTTGTTATTCAAACAATCATTATAATACATTAAGGCTTTTTCCATAATTTGGTAGAGCTTTTTTTGTTTTTCCCAGTTTTCATTTTGTTGTTTCTTTGACCCTTCTATCAAATGTTGTAATCCAGACATTCCCGCTAACAACTCTAAGGACTCAACAAAACTTAACCTTTTGTAATTCTTTAAAAAATCAATAACATCGCCTGTAGCTTTACAACCAAAACAATAATAATTTCCTTTCCCTGGGAAAACAAAAAATGACGGGGTCTTTTCATTATGGAAAGGGCAAGAGCCTCTATAACGATTACCAGATTTAGTCAAGGGGACATAATTCTGTATCAATGTCACAATATCCACTGAATTTTTTATTTGCGCAACAATATCAACTTGAACCATAATAAATTGCCATGGAGTTTTATTCTTGACGCAACAACTTCACTTCAATTTCAACTACTAAATAGACAATATTTTATTGATTAATTACTTCAAAATAAGCTTGCCAACAATTTTGTTACAGCTTTATTAATGTGCCAACAACATTGTTTTTGCTCTATAATTACCCCAATAATTTTGTTTTAAAAATGGCAAAGATATTTCAAAAACAGGCACAACATATGAATTTTACTATCCTTTTTTGTGTTTTTTGCTGTAAGGTAACAACCAAGCCAAAGCATAGCCTTTGATTATTAGCACATTTAGATTAGAGTGTCAAGAAATTAACGCCATTTAACCACGGGTAGCGCATTTTAAAACCTATATTCCATTCCCTTTACCTCATTATCTACCCTTGCAACTTTTGCATTCAGCTTCTCTAACTTATTCTCTATAACCTCATATCCTCTATCTAAATGATATATCCTACTTACTTCAGTAATACCATCAGCAGCTAGACCCGCTAATACCAGAGAAGCGCTAGCTCTCAAATCAGTTGCCATTACAGGTGCGCCACATAATTTCTCTACTCCTCGTACTATCACTGATTTTCCTTCTTTTCTAATGTTAGCTCCCAACCGCTGTAACTCACTAACATGCATAAATCTATTTTCAAAAATATTTTCTGTTATTACGCTTATTCCCTTTGAAAGACACATTAAAGAAAGCATTTGAGCCTGCAAATCAGTAGGAAAACCTGGATAATCAGCCGTGACAACATCCACCCCTTGAAGATCGCCAAACACACGAACCCTACACTCCTGATTTCCTAAATTTTCAACATGTACACCCATTTCATGCATCATTTCGACAAAACGACTTAAATAATCGAAAGGAAATTGATGGATTATCATATCTCCCTTAGTTATGGCACCAGCTATTAAAAAGGTTCCCGCTTCAATATAGTCTGGATGTACTGTATGATCCATTGGTTTTAACTCATCTACACCCTCAATTACAATAGTATCTGTACCCGCACCACTAATTTTAGCGCCCATTGCATTGAGTGCAATAGCTAGCTCAGTAACATGAGGTTCTTTAGCACAATTATCTAATGTTATTGCACTATTACCCAAACAAGCTGCCATAATTAAATTCTCTGTTCCAGTCACTGACCTACGAGGAAAAGTAAAAGTAGTATTTTCACTTTGTTTAAAAGAAGCAACAATATCTCCTCTTTCTATCTCAATCTGACATCCAAACTTCTCTAACCCCTGAAGATGAAAATCAACAGGCCTAGCACCTATAGCACATCCTCCAGGCATACTAACCTTGGCTTGTTTGTATTTGGCTAGCAATGGACCTAGTACTAATATAGATGATCGCATAGTTTTCACTAAATCATAGCTTGCGGTAAATGAGGTTAAATTGGAAGTATCAATCATACATAATTTTTTTTCTTCATCAAAGGAGGTCTTGGCTCCTAAACTATTCAAAAGCCTTAACATAGTTCTAACATCTTGTAATAAAGGAACATTATGAATACAGTTAACTCCTGTAGTTAATAAAGTAGCTGCCATCAGCGGTAAAGTAGCATTTTTCGAGCCACCAACAGTTACTTCTCCCTGCAACTCATTGCCTCCTTGGATCAACATCTTATCCATGATAATACCCTTTCTATTCCTTGATAATCCTTAGTTATTTTTTCCAACTCCATCTTATTTTCCTGTTGAAATATTTCAACAATTTTATCTTTTTGTCCTATACCAATCTCTAAAAATAACGCTCCATTATTATTCAATAAATCAGGCGCCAATTCTGCAAAATCTCGATAAAAAGAAAGACCATCCTGCCCCGCAAAAAGAGCCTTATGTGGCTCGAAACACCTGGTAGATTCCATAACATTATTGTCATCTAATGCAATATAAGGAGGATTTGAAATAAAAATATCAAATCTATTTTTTAGTCCCAAATTCCTTTTTCCAAATAAATATTCTTTATAATCATCTACTACCAAAGATACTTGTTTTTCAAGACCATAAGTTCTAATATTCTGTCTGGCAATATTGGCAGCTTTATCACACACTTCAATAGTCACTATATTGGCACCTGGTATTTCTAAACCCAGTGCAATAGCTATATTGCCACTACCTGTACCCACTTCTATAATATCAACCGTACTTCCCAACCGCTGGTTTTGTTTGCACCATTGTAGAACATCATCAACTAAAAACTCAGTCTCTGGTCTAGGAATTAATACCGTGTCATTAACAACTAATGATTGTTGATAAAAATCCTTTTTTTTAAGTAAATATGCTACTGGTTCATGATTAGTCCGTCTTCTCACCAGCTCTTTAAAACAGTTACGTTCGTCTAGAGACAAAGGCTGTTCATGCCTAGTATATAGCTCCACTCGACTACATTTCAAGACATGACTTAATAACAGTTCAGCATCTAATCTGGGTGTTTCAATTTTATGACTAAAAAAATACTCTTCCGTCCAGGCAAGAACTTTCTTAATGGTCCATATCTCGATAAACATAATTAATCGTTTTGTTTTAAGGCTTTGAGTTTTTCCGCCTGAAAATAATTATTTAGAGGAGTAATTATATCAACCAATTCGCCGTTTACAATATTCTCTAATTTATATAGTGTCAAACCAATACGATGATCAGTCACCCTCCCCTGAGGAAAATTATAAGTCCTTATTTTTTCACTTCTATCTCCAGATCCAACCTGGGTCTTACGATCTTGACTGATCTGGGCATCATGCTCCATTTGTTCCTTCTCATATAATCTAGCCTTTAAGACTTTCATAGCCATTTCTTTATTTTTGGTCTGAGAACGAGAATCCTGACACTGAACAACTATTCCTGAACTCAAATGAGTGATACGTACTGCTGATTCCGTTTTGTTAACATGTTGTCCTCCTGCCCCTGAAGCTCTATAGACATCTATCCTAAGGTCACTTTGATCTACTTCTATTTCAATATCGCCCACTTCTGGTAAAACAGCTACTGTAACAGCCGAAGTATGCACTCGCCCCATAGTTTCTGTTACAGGAACCCTTTGTACTCGATGGGTTCCACATTCATATTTCAAATGACTATATACTCCTTTTCCTTCAATTAGAATGATTATTTCTTTAAAACCACCTAATCCTGACTCACTTGAAGAAATTATCTTAGTGGACCAACCAAGTTTTTCAGCAAATCGACTATACATCCTAAACAATTCTGCTACAAAAAGAGCTGCCTCATCTCCTCCTGTCCCGGCCCTAATTTCAAGATAAACATTTTTATCATCATTAGGATCAGGAGGAACTAATGCTATTTCTAATTCTTTTAGTATAGTTTCCTTCTGTTCATTTAAGGCTTCTAGCTCTGTTTTGGCCATCTCTTTGATCTCAGGATCTTCGTCTTTAAGCATAATTTCAGCATCTCTAATACCTGATAATAAATCTTTATATCTCAAGTACTTATCCACAACTTTTTGCAGATTACTATGCTCTTTAGAAACTTCAGCTAATTCTTGTGGATTTTCAAATTCACCTGAGCTTAATCTAGCTTCTATTTCTTTAAATTTACGAAGAACACCTTCTAATTGATCAAACATAAATTGGCATTTTTAATTTATAATCATAATTCATAATAAATTATAACTTTAATTTATAAATATAGATGAGGTAGCTTTTAGTTACTAATAGAAACTACTTTTTTTCGACTTTGTATTTACGTTTAAACTTCTCTATCCTACCTGCAGTATCAACAAATTTCTGTTTCCCTGTATAAAAGGGATGGCAATTAGAACATATTTCTACTTGAACCTTTTCAACCGTAGATTTAGTGTTTAACGTATTTCCACATGCACAGGAAATTTCACTATCTTTATATTGGGGATGAATCTTTTTTTTCACTTTATACCTCACTTAATTTAAGCTGCAGATCATGGCCACACTATTATTTAATCATATATTCAAAAAACTCTGAATTCGATTTAGTTCCATCCAATTTATCTAATAAAAACTCCATGCCATCTACTACATTCAATGGAGCCAATAGTTTTCGTAAAATCCAAACACGATTCAGAACATCAACATCCAACAATAACTCTTCTTTTCTAGTAGCTGACTTATTAATATCAATAGCTGGGTAAACACGTTTTTCAACTAATTTTCTATCTAGATGCAATTCACTATTACCAGTTCCTTTAAACTCTTCAAAAATAACTTCGTCCATTCTAGAACCAGTGTCAACCAAGGCGGTTGCTACAATAGTTAAGCTTCCTCCCTCTTCAATATTTCTAGCAGCACCAAAGAAGCGTTTGGGTTTATGTAGAGCATTCGAGTCAACACCACCAGATAAAATTTTGCCACTGGGAGGAACAACTGAGTTATACGCTCTAGCTAACCTGGTAATACTATCTAACAAAATTACTACGTCTTTTTTGTGCTCTACTAGCCTTTTAGCTCTTTCAATAACCATTTCAGCGACTTGTACATGCCTTTGTGCAGGTTCATCAAAGGTAGAACTAATAACTTCACCCCGCACTGATCTTTCCATATCAGTTACTTCTTCAGGACGTTCATCAATCAATAATACGATCAAAACAGTATCGGGACTGTTTGCAGTTATGGCATTGGCGACACTTTGAAGAATCATTGTTTTACCAGTTCTAGGAGGTGCAACAATTAAAGATCGTTGACCCTTACCCAATGGAGTCAAAATATCAATAATTCTAGTAGTGAATTGATTTGCATTATATTCAAGATTAAATCTATCATCAGGATACAAAGGAGTTAAGTTATCAAACATTATCTTTTCTTGAGATTTATCTGAACCCTCATAATTAATTTGCTCAACTTTAAGTAAAGCAAAATAACGCTCAGAATCTTTGGGAGGTCTTATTTGCCCAGAAACCGTATCACCAGTTCGTAAATTAAAGCGCCTAATTTGCGATGGTGAAACATATATATCATCTGGACCTGGTAGATAATTATAATCAGGAGCCCTTAAAAAACCAAACCCGTCAGGTAAAGTTTCCAAAACTCCCTCCCCGTAAATTTGACCATTTTTTTCAGACTCCGCTTGTAATAATGCAAAAATTACTTCTTGCTTCCTCATCCCTTGACAATTTTCTATTTTATATTCTTTGGCCAGTTGATTTAATTCTGGGATGCTTTTCTCTTTCAGTCCTTTTAGATTCATCATAAAGCGCGTAACTCCAATATTTTAGTTAATTTCACTTAAAAACACAGTTAATAAATTATTACGTAATTTTGGCCAGTTAAAAGCCTACTTTATAATAGCTTAATTAACGTAGATTATTTCTTTTATCTTTTTATAAATTAAACCTAACCATTTATTGAAAAATCCTCTCAGATTTTAGAGAGCAAGCCTAAGGTCAAACGATAGGGTTAACCGGAAACTTAATTCTAGACTCCTGGCTATAATAATAATTTTTTTCCCTTTGTCAATATTTGAGTGGAACATTTTGCTATTTTTTTTATATATCTCCTGTTAATCTATTAACGGTTCAACAAATCTCAAGGGATAACATTATGATTTCCTATCCAGAAAACGAAATCGCCTCTAAAATGGTCGAATTAATCAAGAAAATTAATCATCATAGAAATCTCTACTATAACCAAGATAATCCCGAAATCTCGGATGAAGAATATGACCGTTTGTTCTCTGAGCTTTTAGATTTAGAAAATAAGTACCCTAAATTAATTCAAAAAAACTCCCCCACTCAAGAAGTAGGGGGAAATGCATCGAATCAATTTGAAAAAGTTACTCATCACGTTCCTATGTTGAGCTTAAGCAATGCTTTTAAAGAAGAGGATGTTCAGCGATTTCATGAAAGAAATCTTAAAACATTACAATTACTTTTTTTAGAATACTACTCTGAAGTTAAATTAGATGGATTAGCTATTGAATTAATATATGAAAACGGAGCCTTATCCCAAGCATCTACCAGAGGAGATGGAATTACAGGAGAGAATATTACCTTAAACGCTCTTACAATACCCTCCATTCTAAAGAAATTACCCTCTTTACCTTCAAAAAAAACTAATAATAAAATAGTTATCAGAGGAGAAATCATCATTAAAATCAATGATTTTAATGATTTAAACAACACACGAACCCAGCAGGGCCTTCCACTTTTTGCTAACCCCAGAAATGCGGCAGCAGGGTCCATGAGACAACTGGATCCCAAGATTACCGCATCAAGACCACTTACTTTTTATGCCTATCAACTAGTCAATGCTAAGGATCTTTCTTTGATTACCCATTCTGAGTCAATGGATCTACTTAAGGAGATCGGAGTTAATGTAAATCCTTTTCACTTAACCGTTACTTCAGTAGAAGAAATAATCCAACATTATAAAAAAATTGAACAAGAAAGAGAATCTCTACCATTCGAAATTGACGGTTTAGTTATTAAACTCAACTATTATGATCAACAAAAAGCCATGGGATCCATCTCTCATCACCCCAGATGGGCCATAGCCTATAAATATCCTGGAAACCAGGTCACAACATCTATTAAAGATATTATAATTCAGATAGGTAGAACCGGAGCTTTAACGCCTGTAGCTATTCTTGAACCGGTTTCAGTGGGTGGAACTACTGTTACTAGAGCATCCCTACATAACAAAGATGAAATTATCAGAAAGGATATTCGAATTGGAGATACTGTTTTTGTTCAAAGAGCCGGTGACGTTATACCTAAAGTAGTAAAAGTGGTGCTGTCCAAAAGACCTGACAACACATCACCCTTTGAATTTCCCTCTTCCTGCCCAGAATGTAATGGTGACCTAATATATGAACAAGAAGATGCTATTATTAGGTGTGGAAACATTAATTGTCCTAAACAATTAATTGAACGTTTTAAACATTTTGTTTCTAAAAACTGCATGAATATAGAGGGTTTAGGTCATAAATTGATTGAATTATTATATCAGCAAAAATTGTTAAGCTCATTCTCGGATATTTACCAATTGAAAGCATCTGATTTATCTGGTTTAGAAAGATTAGGAGACAAATCAGCTCAGAATTTAATCGATGCTATTGAAAAAAGTAAAATGTTACCCTTTGCCAAGACTCTTTTTGCACTGGGTATCCGCCATGTAGGAGAATCAACGGCACGTACTCTGGCTAGCTCTTTTTCTTCAATTGATGATTTAATAAAGTCTGACCTCGACCATTTAATGGGCCTTCCAGATATTGGCCCTAAGGTTGCTCATGGAATCATATCCTTTTTTGAAAACCAAGAAAACTTAAACGAAATAACTAAATTAAGAGATTTAGGTCTCCAATTTAAGTCTTCATCCACCAGTAACGTTAATTTACCTCTTAAAGGAACCACATTTGTGATTACAGGTAGTTTTTCTAATTTTTCACGCAAAGAACTTACCGAAAAAGTTGTGTCAAAAGGAGGTAAGGTCTCTGCATCAGTTAGTAAAAACACTTCTTATGTTTTAGTGGGAGAAAACCCCGGTTCCAAATTCGATAAAGCTAATCAATTAGGAATCCAAATACTAGATATAAAATCTTTCTTGCAACTGATAGATAAGTAAAGCTATAATGAAGCTATTAATCATTAGGTTAAATTTATAATTTTACTATCTTACTCAGTAGTTGCAATAACAACGAGGTGACTTAAAATGAAAAAAATCCATTCAATAAAAAATTATCTTACTATTTTTTCATTAATCTTTGGCTTTACTTTCAGTCATCAAATTAAAGCTGAGGAAGTCCAAACCACTCAATTATTTAAAGAAATATTTATTACCGCTGGTTATACAACCTTATTAGGCGGCCTAATGGGAACAGCCGCTATGTTTATGTCTTCCAGACATCCTAAGAAAAATATGCGTTGGATCGGCATTGGAGCATCTGTTGGTTTCTTTAGTGGAACAGCTCTAGGTACCTATTTATCATTTGGGCCTTTATTTGTTGTCGAAAAAGCAACATCAATACCTGCACTAATTAACATTGCGCATAATGATCTATCCGTAAAAGTTCCTTTTATTAGTACCGGGTATCTACCCAACGAAGATCCCTCCTCATCCTCAAAGAATCGTTTTTATCACGCTAATTTGATTCAAGGAACATTTTAACGTATTAACATATCAACAATTAAATACTAGGTGGCCTAAACCACACATCCCTTTAGCTTTATTGTCTTCACATATTATAACTAAAAACTAAATTTATTTTGAGATTACCTTCAAATAGATATTGAATATTTTACAAAATATTGGTACTTCCTTTGACGGATTGTTATGAGAACCGTATTAGGGCGATAAAAAATGGAAAACATATTTCGTGAGTTAATTTCAAGTATTGGAGAAAATCTTGATCGGGAAGGGTTGCTTAAAACACCCCAAAGAGCTGCCAAAGCATTTCAATATCTAACCCGTGGATATAAACAAGATTTAGAGAGTATTATTAACAACGCTGTCTTTCAATCTGATTCAGATGAAATGATTGTAGTAAAAAACATCGAACTATATTCACTTTGCGAACATCATCTACTACCATTTATAGGTAAGTGCCATATTGGATACATTCCTCAAGGTAAGATTCTAGGGCTATCCAAAGTAGCTCGAATAGTTGATCTATTTGCTCGTCGACTCCAAATTCAAGAAAACCTAACCAAACAAATTGCCCAAACCATAATCGAAAGTACAAACGCTGAAGGTGTTGGAGTTATTATTGAGGCCCAGCATTTATGTATGATGATGAGAGGAGTAGAAAAACAAAACTCTGTTATGTCTACGTCTGTTATGTTAGGTTCTTTTCGAAAAGAAAGTACTACTAGAGCAGAATTTCTAGAATTGATTAAATCATGATCCCCAAAACACCAGGAACAGCACTAGTAACCGGAGGTGCCCAACGCATTGGCAAGGACATTTGTTTGGCTTTAGCTAAAAAAGGGTTTAATATCGCGTTACACTGTAATCAATCACAAAAACAAGCCGAACTGCTTCAAAAAAGCATTTTACAACTAGGTGTCCAATGTAAGATTTTTCGTTGTGACTTATCATCTTATAAACAAACCGATACTCTTATTTCTAAAGTTTTTAAATCTTTTCCTGATCTATCTCTATTAATTAATAATGCTTCCATGTTTCAACCTTCTAAAATGCTAGAAGAGAAAGATCCTTTCTTTCAGAAAACCCTAAATGTGAATTTTTTCGCCCCCTACTTTCTAACCAAGCAATTTGCCCTTAATTGTTCCCAAGGACATATTATTAATATGTTAGATGCTAATTATCACAACAACAATACCTCCTTTTTTAGTTATCAATTATCAAAAAAAATGCTTAAGGAACTGACTTTAATAACCGCTAAACATATCGCTCCTACTATCAGAGTAAACGCAATTGCGCCAGGACCAATTTTACCTCCTTCCTACCTACCTAAAACCCAAAGAGCAAATTATGATATGGAAAAGCATCTTTCCAAAGTACCTATACAAAAGGTAGGACAGACAGAACATATTATATCTTCCTTATTTCATTTAATTGACAACGATTATATTACTGGTCAGATCTTATTCGTTGATGGAGGAACACACCTTGGATAAAACAACACTAGAAGACACAATAATAAATAAAGAAGCTACTATTCACATTAAAAATCTCCGGCTTAGAACCATTATAGGCTGCAATGAATCTGAAAGAAATAATCTTCAAGATATTATTATTAATGTCAAAATTGATTATAATGCTAATAAACCTGCAAAATCAGATAATCTTGACGAAGCCTTGAATTACCGAACTATTACTAAAAAGATCATTAAGCTGGTTGAACACTCTAAGTACCATCTTTTAGAAAAGCTAGGAACCAAAGTATTGTCCTTAATCATGGAAGAACCGTTGGTTAACAAAGCTGAGGTTGAAATAGATAAACCTCAAGCTCTTCGTTTTACTGATTCCGTTTCAATGGCTTTCCGAGCACAGCGTTCAACCAACTCCGCTAACAAGTAATGTATTCAATGGATATTCCAGATGAAAAAATCTAGAGCCATTATAAGCATGGGATCAAATATCGATCCCCATTCATCCATTGATAACGCTATAAAATCATTAACCGATGAAATTACTATAATAATTAACCTAAAACAATCAGCAATAATACCTACTGAACCTATTGGAATAAAAGGTCAAGCTCAGTTCTTAAATACCGTAATTTCAGTGGAAACTGAGCTAATCAAGAACGATTTTATTAATTATTTAAAAACTAAAGAAGTTCAATTAGGAAGAAAACCATCTTCATACGGATACAACGACAGAATCATCGATATGGATCTCTTAGTTTGGAACAATGAAATTATTGATAATCATTTATTTACTCGACCCTATTTAAAAAAATTGGTTCTAAGCATTCAACCAACTTTTCAGGCTTCCCACAAAATAGTATTTTCAGCCTCCAATCCTCAATTCTTCTCTGAAGCTAAAAAACTAGGTAAACAAGTATTTCTACCCGCTGTTCCATATAACAACGAAAAATTAGCCAAATACGATGTCATTATCCTTGTTGATGATAAGATCCTTTCCTTGCAACTTAACCAAACCAAAAAATCTTCCCCCATCTCGATAGACCTTGTATCGAACCTGCAGCATTACCAAAATAAAACATCGAATTTGAACTCATTGCCTATTGTGAAAGCATTGGGAAACAGTCAAAAGAATAGGACTCTACTCGATGCTACTTGTGGTATGGGTAAAGATACCTCTTTATTTTTATCACGAGGATTTAAAGTAACAGCCCTTGAAAACTCACCTATCATGGCCAAACTTTTTGAAAATGCAATATCCCGCTGCCAACAAGATACAAACTTTGCTAAATTAATAAAAAATAATTTGAAATTTAAGCATGCTGACGCTTTCGACACTTTAGCCAGTTTACAATACTCAACTAATAAGCCCGATATAATTTACCTGGATCCAATGTTCCTGGAAAAAAAGAAATCCGCGCTCAGTAAAAAAGAAATGCAAATTTTACAATATATCTTGCCCGCAACAACCTATACTGAACAAAAAAAACTATTGTCCTTAGCTCTCAAAGCAGCTCAAAAAAGAGTTATCATTAAACAACCTAAAAATGCTCCCGTCCTAATTGAAGGAGTCGCTCATCAATATAAAGGTCGTGCTGTTCGATACGATCTATATATAGTTTAATTATCTTATCTCCGATTAAACTTATCCATCAAGTCATTTAGTGAAGCTTGAGGTTTAGATTTTTTTTCCGATTGGCCATTTTTAGTTTTCTTATCCTTATTGATTGTCTTACCTATCTTTGAGGGCTGATCTCCCTTCTTTAAAGATAGCGCGATCCTTTTTAGCTCGACATTTATATTAATTACCCGAACTTGCACTTTTTGACCTACCTGCACAATTTGGGTGGGATCTTTTACAAATTTATCTGCCATCTCAGAAACATGTATTAGTCCATCCTGATGAACACCTATATCAACAAAGGCCCCAAAATTAGTCACGTTACTCACAACACCTTCTAACATCATACCTTCGTTTAAATCATCCATCGACACAATATCTTCTCTAAAAGAAGCATATTCAAATTCTTTACGAGGATCTCTACCTGGTTTTTTTAATTCATTGATAATATCTGTAATAGTTATCAAGCCTATATTAGAATCTGTGTATTTACTGGAATCTATCATCTTTAACATTTCTTCGTTAGATAACAATTTAGTTAATGACACATTCAAATCACGAGCAATTCGCTCTACAATAAAATAACTTTCAGGATGAACAGATGTATTATCTAAGGGATTATCACCATTTTGAATCCTTAAAAAACCCGCTGCTTGCTCAAAAGCTTTCTCCCCAAGTTTTGGGACTTTCAATAATTCTTTGCGATTTTTATACGGACCCTTTTGATCCCGTTTTAAAATAATATTACAAGCGACATTTTGATTAATGCCGGAAACATATGTTAATAACTCAGCTGAAGCGCTATTCAAATCAACTCCAACAAAATTTACGCAACTTTCGACTACCTCTCCCAATTTTTTAGCCAACAATTTCTGATCAACATCATGCTGATATTGCCCTACACCAATCGATTTGGGATCAATCTTTACTAGCTCAGCTAACGGATCCATTAATCTGCGCCCAATTGAAATTGCTCCTCTAACTGTCACATCTAAATCCGGAAACTCTTTCTTAGCTATTGGACTAGCACTATACACCGAAGCGCCCGATTCACTAACCAATAAGACCTTAGGTTTCAAATCCTGACCTAAATTCTTTACAATCTTTTTAATAAAAGTCTCAGTTTCTCTAGATGCAGTCCCATTGCCAATAGAAATAAATGATGGTTTAAATTTTTTTATGAAATTAATTAAGACTGAACCAGCTTCAACTTCTTGTTTTTGTGGAGGATGTGGAAAAATAGCTTTGTAAGAAAGAAATTTTCCCGTTGCATCTAATGCCGCTACTTTACAACCTGATCTAAAACCCGGATCTACCGCTAAGATTGGAACAAAACCAGCTGGAGAGGCTAATAGCACATTTCTTAAATTCTTCTCAAAATTATTAATAGCAATAAGATCCGCATCCTGTTTCTTAATTAACCGAATTTCAGAACCTATGGATGTTTTCATCAACCGCGTATATCCATCTTTAATTGCAGCTTTCATAAATTGATAAAGTTCTGGTGGTTTATTTTTTATTTCTCGACTACAGATCCAATCAATGATCTCATCATCATTTACTTCTATTCCAAAGGAAATAACACCTTCTTTTTCAGCTCTGCGCAATGCCAGCATATTATGAGAGGGTATATCTCTTACCGAAGAAGTATAATTATAATACATCTCAAATTTAGTGGATTTATCTTTAAAGTCTTTTTTTACCTTAGAAGAAAACACTCCCTGTCGTTGAAAAAAACTCCTCACATAATCACGACTTTCAGCTCTCTCAGCAATAACTTCGGCAAAGATATCCGCTGCACCTCTTAAAGCCTCATCAACCGTTTTTACCCCTTTTTCAATATCAATATATTTTAAAGCTTCTTTTGGTAAATCTATTGAGTTATTTTCGCATTGCAAAATAGCCAATAGTAATGGTTCTAAACCCTTTTCTATAGCTATTTTGGCTCTTGTTTTTCGTTTGGGTTTATATGGAAGGTATAAATCTTCTAATTTCGCTTTATCTAAACATAAGGTAATTTTTCTTTCTAATTCTTTAGTTAATTTGCCCTGCTCACTAATAGTTTTTAAAACCGTTTTTTTTCTATCTTGTAATTCAAGAAGATATTCATAACGATCCTTAATATTTCTTAACACTTCTTCATCAAGATTTCCGGTGATTTCTTTTCGATAGCGGGCTATAAAAGGAATGGTCGCATCTTCTGCGAAAAGCTTTAAAGTTCCGCTTACTTGAAGCGGCTTAAGCTTAAATTCATTCTGAATAATCTCACTTATATCTATATGATTTTCCAAAATAATATGGATCTATATATCTATACAATGGTAATGGGCGCTATAGGACTCGAACCTATGACCCCCGGCTTGTAAGGCCGGTGCTCTAGCCAACTGAGCTAAGCGCCCTTTAAGGTTCGCTAAAAATTAACAAGCTGTATTTATCCAAAATGTCAGACCGTGTCAACCATTTTGCGGAAAATACATTTGTAATTCATATTGAATCACTTTTATGTAGATTAAATAAATTTCTCGTTCAAGGATAGGGGCATTACTTTTTCATAAATAATGCTTACCCTGGACATTAACCTTTTCTTTTTTGTTGAAAAAAAGCAGTTAATAGTTTTGAGCACTTATTTTCTAAAACACCGCTGGTTGTTTCCAATTTGTGATTTAAACCTCTCACCTCATTTAAATTGATAATTGTTCCTAAGGCACCCCATTTTAAATCCTTACATCCGTATACAACTCGTTGTAACCTGGCATGTAAAATGGCTCCAACACACATAATACACGGCTCTAACGTAGTATAGATTGTACATCCTATTAAGCGCCAATTACTAAGGAAATTACAAGCTTCAATTATTGCCAGTATTTCCGCATGATATGTAGGATTATTATGTGCTTCTTTTTGATTATAACCCCTTCCTATTACATCACCATCTTTAACAATTATTGCTCCTACCGGAACTTCATCCTTTGATCTAGCTTTTTGTGCCTCTTGCAAAGCATAATTCATGTATAATTGATCAATATCTATATTATTCTGCTGATCCATATCCTTTTTAACCTTTTAGTAGTTGTTATCCAAGTTATTAGCATTATTAACAAATTCTAATCTGATCTTAATTAAACTCTAATGGTCAATCGATATACTGATCATCATGAATATTGATTATGTTATCAAACTCACCAAAAACCTTTTTCGTCAGCATCAAGTTGGGCAAAACATCCATTCTTTAAAAAATTCCTTTCAACATACCTTTCCACCCTACAACCGATCTCTTATACCGGTTTGTATCTCTTTTCCTACTTAAACTCAAATAATTGTTTGTGCCCAACAGCTGACCACCTCTTTACGAGAATTCAGCAATAAGAAATACAGAAAGTTACATTATTCACTTTTTAATTGGTATTCAGAAGGGATAGACTCTAAATCTCTCATCGTTCCTCTAATAAACTCAAATTTACCTAGAAAAAAATTACTACCAATATCTATACTTAAATTAAAGTTCAAAAGTTCCGCTAATGCCTCTGCAATATACAACCGTAAACGGGAATAATTGTCAATTTTATCAATATTTTCAACATTTACCTTTCCTTGAACAATAGTGGTAATTTTATTATGATTTATCTCATTGTCACCCTCTTCAAATAAAATCTGCATTGATTTATCGAAACAATAAAACTTCATCAACACATTCAGTACCTGTAAAACAACCTTGACTGATTCAATTGGATTAATAAATCCTAAAGAAGTATTTCTAGCATGTATTTTAATTTCATCGCTCATTCTTTCTCTTGCATCATCATCCAAATTTTCTAACAATCCTGCTATTGCGTCCAAAAACACTTTTCTAAGGCTATAATCTGACTTAGACCATGAAGTTGTTAGTGTGATTAACTCAAGGTTCTCAGCCACTTTTAACAGATCTTCTATTTTCATGCAAAGCTCTTGCTTTAATAGGATGTCTTCTTCTTTAGAAAAATTTGTACCCTTCTTTTCCTTAAATCTGTTAATTGTATTTTTAAAACCTGATGTTAAAAGACCTACAACCTTGCGAATAACCGCGACTTTATTAATTATAGGATCTACTTTTCTTGTTATAGATAGAAACCTGATACTCCACGTATGATTTACTAGTATCAGAGCCACAATAGAAAGCCATAAAACCACGGATAAAATAATAATTACTGTCCATTTTATATGAATTAAATCATCTTCCAAATCTTCCATACTTATGGAATAAACAAAATAACCTAAAGAATCTTGTGATCCCTGAAATAACTCTTTTTTCATTACAAAAAAGTCTTTATCTAGATGATCGACCTTAAAAATATATTTATCTTGAAAAATTAATTTACGTATTTTTTTTGATAACCCTCCATCGCCGACCTTAACAATCTCACTACCATTTCTCTCCCATACACCTAGATAATCAACTTGAGAGTATCTTAATTGCTGATATAAATTCAATTTTAAATAATTTATATGATCTTTAGTCAGATAAGCTTCATTTTGATTAAAAAAGATCTTTTCTATTTGTTGAGATCGAGAAAGAAGTTGCTTCTGCAAAAAATCCTCAAAATAAAAATACACCATATAAATTGCAATAAAAACTGGTAACACAAGTAATAAGATCGTTACAGATATTACTAACTTTTTGCTGGTTAAGCTTTTATACATTATAAATCTTAATTCTAGTTATTAATTATTAGACTATCAATTCTTGTTTTAACTAATTAATTATTAGATTACTAATTCCTGATTCTATTTCTAAATCTAATTTATGTCCACTAGCTATTCTATAGTTGTCATTTTGATATACACCTTCTTCTACCATGGTAAAGCCACCTAGATTCTGAATATGAGTCATAGTTGAGAAAATTTTAATACAAGCCGGTACGTCAGAAGGAATCACCAATTTTACTTTGCTGGCACCACAATGCATCATTACTTTAGCTGAACGTTGTAATTCACCAGAAAAATCAAGATAATATTTCCCTGCCCCACCATCAAATTGCATTTTGGCAAAATTGGCATTTAATAATTTTTCCATATGTAAAACTGTTGCTCCACTTGAAACATCGAACTCTTCCATTTGCTCTTGATTGGGAGAATTAAAAACAACATTCAGTTTTGAGGCTCCAGTATGTATGTCCAATTTTTTCACCCTTAGATCCGAAAAATCCATCTGCGAACTACCTATACCCGTTTTCATATAAACTTCTATAGGAATATGTTTTGACACTTCTAATGACAAAAAGCCCCTCTCTTTCAATTGAGAAAACAATTGTTCACCTCGAAAAGAATTGGTAATCGTTAAATCACCTTTTTTCTTAGAAGTATAATCATATTTAAAAATCTTTTGGTCGTTATAAGCAGATTTATAATGAAACAACGTTTCAGGCTCCTGCGCTTTTGCAAAAAGCAAATCCCCAATAGTATCTACGATAGAGACACTTAGAGAAGTTTCTTTATTTTTTTTCTGAGTATGTTCCTCTTTTAATTTATAACTTTTCTCCTTCTCTTTGGGTTTTATTTTATCATTTGAAAGTAGTCCTGTAACTTTTTCACTCTTAGATGAATGTTCTTTATACATCTCATAACCGATATATATCAAAGCTAATGGCCACAATTTAAATATAAACCTAACAATGTCAGACAAACCCCAAACATTGATACCAAAATTTCTAAGTAAAAATAGGATCCCCAATACGACCAAAATTATCGCAACTTTTTTCATAAAAAATTCCTCCCCAAGCAAATCAAAAATCATAATAACAAAAAAATAAATAGTACCAACTATAAAATGTTTGATTCTGGTTAAGTTTGTTTTATGATAGTTTATTGTAATAGATGAATTGTAATTAACGACGAGTTTGATTACTTCCTTTTGGAAACAGAATTTATGTCAAAATCAAATCCTTCTCGAAAAAAAAATATCAAACGACAATCTCCTAGAGAAAAAGGACGCCCTCGTCTTTTAATGAGATTATTTGCTAAATTAATCGATATTTTTATTTTAATATCACTCTTTTATATTACTAGTATAATTTCTAATTTCTTGGCCAACATTTTAGCTATTTTTTATTGGGTCTTTATTGACAATACTACAGAAAATGGTTCTCCTGGTAAATGGCTGCTAGGATTTAAAATCATTTCAATCAAAGAACCTCCTTATCTTTCCTTAAAGATATCAGCATATCGAAACCTTTTATTCATTCTTACTTTTTTATTTTACTGTTTTCCTTTGTGGGGATGGTATATTAATTTAATTATTGTTTTTCCATGTATTTTAGTGGAAATAGTCCTAATGTACTTTCTGGAAGAAGGTACTAGATTATTTGATGTATTAACAGATACTCGTG
>CAZJDM010000071.1:0-21486 GCA_964544765.1 uncultured bacterium | reverse complement strand
ATGCTCCCTATACCAAAATTGAAGGAAAAGACTTCACCCAAATCGAAATTAAAATCGCTCAACGAATTGTAGGTTTGGCTTTAGATGCCCTTGAACAATCATGGGCACCCATTTATAAGCTAAACTTATCGTATATCAGAACAGAAATTAATCCTCAATTTGTTACGATTGTTCCCCCTTCGGATGTAGTTATCGCTACTACATTCGATGTGGAACTAGAAAAGGTAAGCGGAACTATCAAACTAGTAATACCTTATTCAAGTCTTGAACCTATAAAAAATAAACTCAGTACTGGTTTCCAAAGTGAAGCTTTAGAAATTGACCATTTATGGATTAACCGTATTAAGGGCCAAATTGTTCAAACGGCCATAGACGTGGGTGTTAAACTAGGACAAGCTACTGTCAATATAAAAGACTTATTATCATTAAAAACTGGAGATATAATTCAATTAGATCAAGATGCCACTCGACCTTTATGCTTAGAAATTCAAGGTGTCAAGAAATTCTTTTGCCAACCCGGTGTTCTCAAAGGTAACAAAGCGGTAAAACTATTACATCAAATTAAAGAAGAAGAATAATTTTACTCTGTAAGCAAGTAGGTAAGCGGGTAAGCGGGTAAGAAAACACAGAGAGCTTCAATCGCCAAGATCTTCACTTTCAAGATATGACTATTCTTTACTATTTATAAAGATATTACTAAGAAGGATGTAACTATTCTTCACTGTAAAGAAATTACTACAGGAATAATCATCTTTTCTCCCACAACTAATCGCATTTGATCCGGATCTCCTTGATATTTTCTTAGTAACCAGATAGGAAGTCCAAATTTTTCCATAATACTAACCATCGAATCTCCCCTTCTTACCCGATAAATGGTTGTATCTGTTACTCTGAAATTACCATAAAAATCTTCTTCGATAGCTAAGTGATATTCTAAACGATTTTTAACAAATTCTTCAACTTTATTAGATGATATTGGCAACTTAATAGTTTGACAAAGGCGAATAGCTCTACGAAAAGAGAACCTATTTAAACGACGAATCTGTGAAGCTCTTACTCCAATCCAATCAGCGAAATGACCAATGGTCTCATCTGACTCAACCCTAATCCGATAGACACCTTTTCGTAAGCGACGGATGTTAAGATTACGCCCTTTTCTGACAGTTGAAAAATCGACTATCTCTTCCGAGACTACCTTTACCACCTTTCTGGCCACTAATTGTCTTTCAATCTGCTCAAAATCCTCAAATGAATCTTCTTCTAGTTCTTCGCTGAAGTTTTTATCTTCTTCATTAAAAATATCCAATAATTCGTCCGGAGTAGTCGACTCATAAGTACAAACTTGTTTATATACATCAATATGCATTAAAATATCTCTTACTTGATTTTCTTGTTCAGATTTTGACATCCCTATATCAGTATTATAAGAAAGGTTGGTAGTCGCAGCTATCAGTAAAGGCACCTTTGGTGAGCCTATGACTTTTGATCCAGATGATTTCTTTTGAGATAAAGCCTTTTTAAAGTTAGTCTTTGGTTTCTGAATTTTCTGACCCTTAGCTGGTATATTGATTTTAATTCCCGCTCTGACTCGTGAGGGCCTGTCAATATTGTTCATTACTATCAAGTCATTTAAACCAACACCATATAGCTTTGAGATCGAATATAGACTCTCTCCAGGTTGGATAATATGATCTCCCTTAGTTCGTAAATCTTCAAATTTGCTTTTAAAAGACAATAACTTTTTTCGATAATCTCTTAATACTTCTAAAGGTACCTGTGGAACATGAAGATTAAAATGATAAGGTAAATATATCCTTCGTCGAAATATAATAGGTCTCAAAGATGGATTATATAAACGAAGTGTCTTACGACCAAGACCCGTGATTTTAGTAAGATCCGCAATGGTAAATCTATATGGAAGCTCTATTGTTGAATATTTAAACGGTCTGGTCTCAACTATATCTGGAAAATAAGCACTTGCATGTGAAGCGATATCATACGCAGCTAAAAAACATGTGTAAAAATTTTTCGAAGCGAAACGAAATCTAGGACCATCATAATTTTTTATAATCTTAGAAATATCCTTCGTTTTTAAGCGACGAGAGGCACGTTCCAAACTTCTTGAGCCATGATTATAAGCTGTAATAGCTAAGGGCCAGGCTTTTAACTTCTTATAATTACTATTTAGAAGTTTAGCCGCGCCATGAGAAGATATAATTGGATCTCGTCGTTGATCCACAATATAATTCAATTTCATAAAAAGACGGGCTGTACTACGCATAAACTGCCATATCCCCGCTGCCCCTACCTTGGAATAAGCTTCCAAGTTGAACGATGATTCAATATGTGGCATAAAAGCCAACTCTGAGGGTATATTATAATTTCTTAAGATATTTCTGATTTGATCTATATAATTCTGCGATCTTACTAATCCTTGATAAAAACGATCTTTCATTCCTCGTTGAAATCGAATACGGTTTTTCATTTTCTTAAGAACCTGGATGGATGGTCGACCCGCCAATTCATAATAGTTCAGTTCATCTTCAGTCAGATCTATTGCGTTTTTACTTATAACACTATTTAAAATAGAACGAATACGTCTTTTATGTCGTTTTATATTTCTACTACGACTCCTACGTGATTTACCACTAACCTTGATCCTTTCATATATGACACTTAAATCATTTTTATCATGTAGAAATCCCTCATTGCTAAGGACCTCAGAATAAATCTTCTTCCAGAATCCCACTCTAATTTTCATCGCGTCGTTTAAAACAGGATGGAGGGGATCTAATCTGGCATGAACATCAAAAAAATTATCGGGTTGCGGAGATAACTCCGCTTTGATGATATAATCTGATTTAAAAACCCACAGGACCAGCAACAAAAATTTAAATATAAGCATATTCTTTTAAATACCACGCTGTTTGATTATCTTCAAGTAGATGAAATTGGACACCCATCAATCTATAATAACGAATATTTTGATTTCTGACAAAAAAGATAGTACTATCATCCAAGCTCCGAGTTATGAAAGGGAGAAAATGGCTGATTCAAATTTAGTTTATAGTACAAAGAACAACTCTCAACAATCAAAAAAAGAGAAAAATAAAAATAATAGTAAAAATCTAAATACTGCTAATCAGGGATCTGTAAATCCTCAAAATACCACACTAAAATTAAAGTTAGAAAGAAAAGGTAGAAAGGGTAAATCAGTCACTATAATTTTTGAACTGCCATCTAATCAAGAATTCTGCCTAGATCTAACCAAACAATTAAAAAGTAAACTAGGAGTAGGTGGAGCTTTTAAAAACAATCAAATTGAAATTCAAGGTGATCAACGTGAGACAATTAGATCCCTTCTTGAAAAGCTTGGTTTTAAAGTTAAACAGTCTGGATCATAGTAAGATCATGGTGAAATCATGATAAGATCATCAAAATAAGATTTTTAATATACATTAATCTTTATTTGACTACACGCATAGGAGATAGGAGAGAGAAAATGGGCTCTAAAATAAATGTTGCCTTATGTCAACAAGCAGTAGAACTGACTTTTGAAAAAAATATCCAAAACGCTATATCCCAAGTAAATATTGCCGCCTCAAAAGGAGCTAATCTGATCGTACTACCGGAAATTTTTGTTTGTCCTTATAATGTTGATTTGTTTTCCCAAGTAGCTATAGATGATAACCATTCATTTGTTAATCAGTTTCAAGATCTTTCCGAAAAAACTAAATCGGTGATAGTAGCAGGTTCTGTCGTAGAAAAAGATAAAAACAATCTCTACAATACATCATATATATTCGATCAAGGTAGCTTACTGGGAAAACACCGCAAGGCTCATCTTTTCGATATAGATATACCTGGAAAAATTACTTTTAAAGAATCTGAAATATTTGGAACTAGTTCCGATATTACGGTACTTGATACCTCTTTAGGAAAAATGGGCGTGGCAATATGTTTCGACTTGCGATTCCCCGAACAATACAAACTTATGGCTCTAAAAGGTGCTAAAATAATCGTGACACCTGCCGCCTTTAATACAGTAACAGGACCTTTACATTGGGAACTAGTAATTAGAAGCAGGGCCGCGGACAGTCAATGTTATTTATTAGTATGTTCGCCTTCTCTTAATGAATCATATAAATATCATGCATATGGTCATAGTGCTATTATTGACCCCTTTGGTAGAGTAATAAAAATGTTGGATTTTGAACCCGGTATGATCACGCAATCATTAGACTTGGATTTTGTTGATCAATGTAGAAGAGAAATCCCCATCTTAGAAAAAACTCAATTTATCTAAGATTTAAGCATAAGTTTAGTTATTAATAAATACAATGCGCAGGCTCTGCCAGTCAGGTAATACTCAGGTCAATAGTTCTAAGGAGTTTTATTATGAAAACAGATGTATTATCCATAATAAACAAATATTACCAAACCGAATCTAAGACCCATAGAATCTTACTATCTCACAGTCAGCAAGTTACTCAAAAAGCTCTTCAGATAGCCCAAAAGCTTTCTCCACAACCTGATTTACAGTTTATTGAAGAAGCCAGCATGCTCCATGATATGGGAATTATATTGACTAATGCTCCTGACATTGGCTGTCATGGTAAACATCCCTATATATGCCATGGCTATCTAGGAAGAGAAATCCTAGAAAAAGAAAATCTCTTCCAACACGCTTTAGTATGTGAACGTCATATAGGGATGGGAATAACAGTCAAGGAAATAGAAGAACAAAATTTGCCGCTGCCTAAACGAGATATGGTTCCAATCTCCATTGAGGAAAAAATAATTTGTTTAGCTGATAAATTCTTCTCCAAAAACCCTACTCGAAGTGATCAGGAGCTTACCATCGATGCTATCAAAAAATCACTAGCCAGATTCGGAACGCATAAAGTAGATGCCTTTCAACAGTTGCTGGATTTATTAATACCCTGTTAGATTTGTTAATAAACAACTGATTGAGCTAGGTCACCCCAGTAGAATGCAAACCAATGATTATAAAGACGGATACCGCTTTTCAGTGGATGTTGACATTATTATTATCGAAGAAAATAATACAATAGAATTTGTACTACCTAATCTAAATTAATAAGAAAAAAACTATTCACCTAAACTTACCTATTCACATTAAAACTATAAAATTTTATTCTATAGAATTTTACTAAGGAAAGATTGGGTACGCTCATTTTCAGAAGCATTAAAAATCTGCTCAGGTGAACCTTCTTCGACCAAGCGCCCTTCATCCATAAATATAACCCGATCAGCCACTTCTTTAGCAAAACCCATTTCATGAGTTACACATATCATGGTCATGCCTTCTTTGGTCAGTACTCGCATTATGTCCAACACTTCTCCAACCATCTCAGGATCTAAAGCTGATGTTGGCTCATCAAACAACATTACTTTAGGTTCCATGGCAAGTGCCCTAGCTATAGCCGCTCTCTGCTGTTGACCACCTGAAAGCTGAATAGGGTACTTATTAACTTGATCCTGAATACCTACTTTGGTTAAAAGCATCATGGCTTTTTCTTTGGAACTTACAGGGTTCACTTTCTTTACAATTTCAATAGCTAAGGTAACATTCTCTAAGATGGTTTTATGAGGAAACAAATTAAAAGATTGAAAAACCATCCCTATATTGGAACGGAATTTATTTATATTGGTATCAACGCTAAAAACCTGAACTCCATCAACAACAATGCTGCCTTCATCAATTTCTTCGAGCCTATTTATTGATCTTAGCATAGTGCTTTTACCAGATCCGCTAGGACCAATTATTACAACCACCTCGGCTCTGTTAACATTAAAAGAGACTGAATTTAGGGCACGAATTTCTCCCAAAAATGTTTTATTTACATTTGTTACCTGGATCATGCTATCTTTGTTCTCCCCTAGCTAACCTATACTCTAATCTCTTCACTAAATTGGACAAGATAAAGGTTACCGCAAAATATAATACCGCAATAGTGATCCAGGTCTCAAACACCATAAAAGTAGAAGCGACCACCTCTCTACCCGCTTTGGTCAAATCTATCAGAGCCATAATTGATACCAGTGAGGAGTCTTTTATCAAGGATATAAAGGTACCAGCTAAAGCTGGTAACGTTCGACGGAATACCTGGGGAAAAATTATATGAACCATTGATTGATAATAACTCATTCCTAAAGATCTAGCTGCTTCCATTTGACCCAAATGGATAGACGCAACACCTCCCCGAATAATCTCCGCTACATAAGCTCCAGCAAAAAAACCGAGGCCAAGCATACCGCACGCAAAACTACTATCAATTCCCAAGACTGAACCAATCATAAAATATATGATAAACAATTGAACTAAAAGCGGCGTACCACGAATGGCCTCAACATATACTAAAGAAAACCACTTAAGAACCGGATTGGATGATAATCTAGCCAAACCAGTAAATAGTCCCAATACCAGCGCCAACAAACTGGAGGCAAATGAAAGTTGCAAAGTAACCCATAATCCTTTGATAAAGATCCCGGCTTCCCAACGAGGTCGGTATCCTACTTTATCACCAATAAAGACCAGATCTCCATCGCTAACCAAATTATTTTCCTGAGGAACATGAAATTTTAAAATAGATCCATCCTCACTTTTAACCACCACCTCATTTGGTTTATCAGGAGTGATAGTTACCATTCCTTCGATATCTGTAACAATTTCAACCTTATTTTCAAAAACAAAATATTGGGGGATCTTGTTCCAAGACCAAGAATAATCAAATTTGACAGTAATCTTATAAAATGAAAAGATAAGAATGCTACTCAACCCAAAAAGAATCACATACCAGAAAATCCGCTTGGTAGGACTCAGTTTAGTCGATTCCATTATTGGACCTTTTTATACCAGTCAGTACTGGCAAACCATCGCTGATTGATCTTTTTTTCCCGACCGTCATTCTTTATTTGTCTTAGAAAATTATTTAACCAGTTTAATATATCAGGATCTCCTCTTCTTACCGCGATGGATAAAGGTTCATAAGTAAACGGCTGATCTAGAAACACAACCTTTCCTTTGGCTTTGGTGCTGTAAAAGACCGCATTAAAAGGTAAATCATAAACAAAAGCATCAGCTCGACCGTTAACAACTTCCATAGCAGCAGGTTGAGAGTCCTGATAAGATTTATACTGAGCCCTGAACAAAAGCCTTTTCGCCGCTTGCTCTCCGGTTGTACCTAACTTGGAAACTACTTTATATTTTTTATTATTTAAATCTTTATAAGATTTCACTTTAGAAGCTAATGAATTATTAATCAAGATTGTCTGGCCAACAACTATATAGGGATCAGAAAAATTAACCCTAATATTTCTTTTTTGAGTGATTGTCATTCCAGCGATGATCATATCAAATTTATTGGTCAATAAAGCTGGAATTATACCATCCCATTCTGTATTAACAATCGTAAGCTTAACACCCAATTCTTTGGCTATTAATTTAGCTAGATCAATATCATATCCAACAACTTTACCCTTTTTATCTTTCATTTCGAAGGGCATATAACCTACATCAGTTCCTACTCTTAATTCTCCTCGCTTGATAATCGATGTTAAAGTATCTATAGCGGATAATTGAAGATGATTATTAATGAGCTCCGCACCAAAAAAGGTTACTAATAAGAAAGAATATTTTAATAGATTTTTTACTTTACTTGTATTTCTTACTTTTTTTATATTTATTGCTTCTTTTACTCTAGACATCTTAACTCCAGATTAATCATTAATTTATTTGTTAATCTTTGAAAGATACAAGCTAACGTACAAAAGATAAAATAGTCAAGATAATTACAGTTTTTTCTTAATATTATTCTTAATAATTTATTAAAGAATCCAATCTATGAACCGATATATTAACCATAAAACTCTATTACTTAAGAATAAGTAGCTTTTCTAAACGGAAAATGGAGAAAAGAAATGCCTAATTTTGAATTAAAAAATGATAATGTTTTATTACTCCCTTTAGCTCCTGGAGGCAAATATTCTACTGATCACCTTAAAAAAATTCTACAGATTACCGAAAATAATTCCGGTTATGTAAAAATTTGCAAAGATCAGCAGATAGGAATTGTCGTTCATAAAGATTCCAGTCAAGAAGCCGAACAAATTTTATCAGAATGCGGCTTGCAAATGGGAGGTTACATTCAAGGCACACCCAATATTACTTCTTGCCTAGGTAACCAATGTCCCCAATCTAAAGCAAAAGCAGATGATGATGCTGTCGATTTATCGCAGAAATTAAATCTAAATAAATTAAACAATTTGCCTCTAAGTATAGGAATCAATGGTTGTGAGTTATGCTGTGAACCCACGCATACCAACGACATAAGTTTAGTAGCCGGTGATAATGGATATCAAATGTATCTAGGAGGTAAACAATGGTTGATTCCTGAATGTGGAGGTTTAGTTGGAGAAGAAATTCCTACTCACGAACTACCTAAAATCATAAATAAAATCATCGACCTTTATATTAGTGAACAAAAGGATGAAGAACGAATCTACCAGGTAAAAGAAAGGCTTGGTTCTTTCCAATTTGCCAATCTTTTAGGAAAATATAGCTCCCTTACTGAAGAAGCGGAGGTAAATATGTCTGGACAATCAATGGACAGTGAATCATCGGATGATGATGACTTATTATTACCAGATGAAGAAGAAGGCGAGGAACTTTCACTATCAGATGATCAAAGTGATGATGATGATGATCTGGCAGAAGGATTGATCGAATCCGAAGATCTTAGTGAAAATGTTAGTGATGAAGATATTAGTGACGAAGATTTAAGCAAAAATATTATTGAGGAAGATGTGGAAGACGATTTGGTTCAAGAAGATATTATAGATGATACTAAAATTAATAATATAGAAGAGGATGTCCAAATACTAGAGGATGACGAGGTCATTGCTTTAGCTGAGGAAGATTCCCAACAACATCCTGAACAAGAGGTCATTGAACAAAGTATCATTGACTTTGAAGAAGAAGAAAAAGTTACCCCTTTTCCAGAAAAGGGTAAAAAAGATAAAGATTTAGAAGCGAGCAAACCCGATCAAGCTATGTGGCAGCAACCTCGCGGTTCAATTTCTTTTGATGCTTCCGATAAACATTTTATTCTCTATTTAGATTCTCATTCAGCTTTATCTATTAATTTACATGAATTAACAAAGAACTACTCTTTGAATGCTAATATAGAAGGTAAAGAAGTACAAATTAACACCGAAGCAGGACATTTGAATATAAAAGTAGGAAATACTAGCTTTAAAGTAATGCTGCCATCATTGGTTAAAATAGCATCCTAATGATAATTTTGGTTTAGGCCTCACAAATCTTGAAGTCTACTTGCGGCTTCCCTAATATCTTCTTTCTGAGCAAAAGCGCTAAATCTAAAAAAGCCTTTTCCACATGAACCAAAACCTGATCCCGGTGTTCCGATAATACAGGTTTTCTCTAATAAATAATCAAAAAAGGCCATATCATCCATATTATTAGGCGTCTTGAACCATATATACGGCGCATCTTCTCCCCCAAAAACGCAAAAGCCCAATTTTTCTAAAGAGTCCTTAAGTACCATTGCATTTTCCATATAACCATCAACCAGTGACCTTATCTGATCTTTACCTTCTGCTGTGTAGATCGCACTAGCCGCTCTTTGAACCGGATAGGACACTCCATTAAATTTAGTAGATTGTCTTCGGGACCAAAGAGTATTTAAAGAAACTAAATTATCCACTGAAGAATTAGAAGAATTAGCTGAAGAATTATCAGAATCAACGGAAGAATTATCAGAATATGCCATCAAAGATTTGGGAACCACAGTATAAGCACAACGAGTGCCGGTAAATCCCGCTGTTTTGGAAAAACTTTTAAACTCAATGACAACTTCTTTGGCACCTTCAACCTCGTAAATACTGTGAGGAACATCATCCTTTCGAATAAAGGCTTCATAGGCCGCGTCATACAGAATAATGGCCTTTTCCCTCCTGGCATAATCGATCCATTGTTTTAATTCTTCCTTATTAAGCACTGTCCCGGTAGGATTGTTAGGATTACAAATGTATATTAAATCAACATGCTCCTCGGGAATTACTGGTTTAAATTGGCTCTGTTCGGTACAAGCAAGATATAAAAGGTTATCATACTCACCATTTTTATTACATTGACCAGTTCTACCAGCCATGACATTAGAATCTACATATACCGGGTACACTGGATTGGTAATAGCCACTTTGCTGTTCAAGGCAAAGATTTCCTGAATATTACCTACATCACACTTAGAACCATCGCTGACAAAAATCTCATCAGCAGAGATATCGCACCCCGAATAGTCATTTGTAACAATGACTTCTCTTAAAAATTGATAACCTTGTTCAGGCCCGTACCCTCTAAAGCTTTTCATTGTAGACATTTCGTTTACCGCATTTACAAACTCTTTAATAACCACCGGAGGTAAAGGTTGAGCGACGTCTCCTATACCCAGTCTTAAGAGACTCTTAGAAGGATTAGTTTTTAAAAATTCCTCTGTACGTTTGGCCATCTCAGAAAAAAGATAGCTTGATTGAAGTTTTAAATAATTATCATTTATGTAGGCCACATTGTCTCCTATTTAGATTGAATTATTTTGTTATCCTTAAGCTGGAATATTTCCTTTTTAGACTAAGATATTATCCTTAAAGTTGGGATAACAAGATTTTTCCTTCAAAAACCGACTCTGCCGATCCCGCCAATATCATTTTACCATCGTCCATGCAAGTAATATCAAGTCTTCCTCCTGGTAAACTTACCACTATTTTCTTATTGGTAAGCTTTTTCTTATAGTAGACTGCTGCAATAGCGGTTGCGGCAGTACCACAAGCAGATGTTTCACCCACTCCCCGTTCCCAAACACGCGCTCTAACTTCAGCATTATCAATAATTTCAACAAAAGACACATTAATTCTTTCGGGAAAAGCCTCATGTTTTTCTATTTGAGGACCAACAGATTCTATAGGTAAATCTTTCAACGTAGGAACCAAGATAATAAAATGGGGATTACCAACCGATACCGCTGTTCCTTTAAATATTTGCTGATCCACCTGTATTTGGTAATCAAAATCGTATAGTTTATCTGAATATGGTTTATCTGGGTATGATTTATCAAGAATGAAAGGAATTTGAGGTGGATCAAAGATGGGAGTTCCCATCTCTACACTAACATGTGCTGTATAATGAGACCCCTGGGATTTTTGGTCGGTATTATTGATCGATACTTCTTTTATTCCCGCCAAGGTCTCTACGGTTAGACTCATCTTATTAATCAGTTCATGAGTATAGCAATATAGAGCAAAACAACGAATACCATTTCCACACATTTCGGCTTCAGATCCATCAGCGTTAATAATCCGCATCCTATAATCAGCTACCTTGGATTCCATAACCAGAATTAATCCATCAGCGCCAATAGATCGATGTCGATTACATAGGATTCTAGCACAATCACCTGGAGAGTTGGTAATTATATCAATTGGTTGCATAAGATTAATAACAATATAATCATTCCCCAACCCATGCATCTTGGTAAAGGTAATACTATCAGAATTTTGATTTAAATAGTCAATTATCTCAGTCATTAATCCTCTTTTTCAAAAGATAAAAAAAGAGCCACTCATGCCAAAGCTATTTAGTACAATTATTGAACATTTTTCAAATATAAAAACTCACACCGGGTGTATGCCCACTCTGTCAACAGTGTAAACTAAATCATTGGTTAGTTGGGTGATATACAATACCTAGACTATAGTTGAGTGATTCGTAAGGAAGAAACAGATCTACATCCGGTTGTGAAGACAGCTTTTTATTAATAGGTATGGTCATTCCGAGTTGAACCTCAAATTTAATGGGTTCTGTTCCAATTCGAATAATTACAGAAGGTTCGTATAGCCACGCTCTAGCAACTTCATTGGTTTTTTCTTCCCAAATTTTATCATAGTAATAATTAATCATGGAAACCTTAGTTGATAATCCTAATTCAAAGTTGTAATAACCTAGTCCAATATTAGGTGAAATAAAAACTTTTAAATAAGTACCTGATGCTTGAGCGACTAAAGGATCAAAAACACTATCCGGATCATCTTTAGAATCTGAAAAAAATTCATCCTCACCATGAGAATTACCAACACCCAGACCTCCCCAAAAACCAAATCTACCTGCTCCAAATGTTGTAAAATATCCAGAACCCATCTCACCGTATAATTGATAAGAATATTTTCCTTTAAGGTAGGAACTTGAACCAAATACCCCTAACTTGTCAGTTATACTATAAGCTCCATGAATATTATAACCATTACTTCCTATGGCGGCAACACCATGTAGTTCATCCTGTTGTTTAAACATTGGCATCGGCGCAGGTGCATTGAAATATATAGGTGGTGTACAAGATATAAATGAAAAACAAATGAATAATAGCCAAGATAACTTGTTTACTTTTGTATTTGAAATCATTTCTACCCCCAACCTATACCTAATTTTTCTAATAAAAACTAAATCTATAGAAAAAAATACCGACACCTATCCATGGCTTAAAAAAAGGAGGGAATCAATATGTTTTTATACAAGTTCCTACAACTAAAGAAAATCATTCTAATAATCATAGTTCTATCAATCTTAGTTGGTTGCCGAACAGGTAGAAAAAGAAGTAATAGGGTAAGCATAGACCCTTTTGTCTCACTTCAATCTAATAAAGCTATCAAAGGTGAGGTTGGAAAAAAAGACGAAGAAGAGTCATATAAAGAACGTCTTACATATGGAATAAAGTTTAATGTTGATCTATTTTGGATCATCTCTTCAGAGTTTCTAGTGGCCTATAATAATCTGGAATCACAAATAAAAGCACGTAAAGCCGTTGACGAATTTGACGAAATTGATTATGAAGAGGATCTAGGTATTGATAAGACAGATCAAGATTTACTGTTAAAGGTGAAAGAAGAACGAAGAATGGGAAGAGCGGCATTAAAAGCGAATATAGGTTTAGGTCGGTTTTTTACCGCTTTTGCCAAAGCTGGTGTCCAAGCAATACAAAGAATTGTTACCGTGAAATATACCGATCCTGATTATGGCAAAGAAGCTCCTGATTCATACACCACTCCCTATAAGTATAAGCCATATGCTGGAGCGGGATTTCGAGTGCGCCTCTCCCGAATGATCCAAGCTGGGGCAACATATGACTTCTTCTTTTATAAATTTCCTGAATATACACCGTTTACCCGTGAAGTTGGTGTCTTTTTTAGGGTAAATATTTAACTAAAAAACTAATATAACAATTATAACAATCTATCTTAAGGATGTTGTGAATGGCAAAAAAAACGGACCCGCGTAAGAAAAGCTCTGTTTCAAAATCAAAAGCAAAAAAAGTAAAAACTGCATCAAAAACTACTAAAAAACCTGTTGCAAAGAAAGCCGAAGGAAAAATAGTCAAAAAAGAAAAATTGCCTGTTCCCTGGTTATTAAAAAATACCTGTCAACCAGTTGACAAAAAATTCTTAAAAAAGAAAGAAGTTCCTCTACCTAAGTTATTTGCAACTTACGATGAATCAAAACTCAAGTTTAAAACTACCGAAGATATTAAACCTTCCAATAAAATAATAGATCAACAACGAGCGGTGCGAGCCATCCATTTTGGTTTAGGAATTGAGAAACCTGGATTTAATATCTATGTAGCTGGTATGGAGGGAACTGGAAAAACCAGTGTTATAAAATCCTTTTTACAAAATATTGCCAATAAAAAACAGCCTGCTAATGACTGGTGCTACGTACATAATTTTGAAGTACCTGAACAACCTATAGCTATTACCTTACCTCCGGGTCAAGGTAAAATTCTAAGAAAAGAAATGGAAGACCTGGTTGAACAATTAATGATTGAAATTCCCGAGGCTTTCCAAAGTGAAGAATATGAAAACAATATTAACTCCAGAATGAATTATTACTCAGAAAAAAAGAGTAAATTATATGACGAATTAGACAAAATAGCTAAAAAGAAAAGCTTTTCTCTAAAGTCTTCTCGTATGGGTATAATAACTATCCCCATGAAAAGGGGCAAAACCTTAAACGAAAAAGAGTATAATGCTCTTCCGGAAAAAGAAAGACACAAAATCGAGAAAAAACGAACAGAATTGGAACCCAAAGTACTCGAATTCGCCAGGTCAATCCGAGCCCTGGATCAAGAAGCCAAAGAAACTGTAGCCGAAATTCAAAATGCCTTAGGAGATTACTTAATCAACTTGGCCATGGAGGATCTATTCAAAAAATATAAAAACCATGATAGCGTAATGGAATATCTAAACCACGTAAAAGAAAATCTATTACATTCTATCTTGGAATATATTGAAGATAGTGAAGAAAAAGAAAAAGATAATGGAGAAATCAGAACCAGAGAAGGCAAACCTTTTATGGAATATGAAGTCAATGTATTTGTTGATAATTCCAAACTTAATGGAGCCCCAGTAGTTATTGAAAATAACCCTACTTATTACAATCTTTTTGGTAAAGTAGAAAAAAAGATAGAATATGGTATTTATGTCACTGGCTTAGCAAGCATTAAATCAGGTTCTATTCATCGGGCCAATGGCGGTTACTTGGTTATCAACGCTATTGATGTCTTTAAAATGCCCATGGTATGGGAAACACTAAAACGTATATTAAGAAATCAAATGGCTTTTATTGAGGATATTGGTGAAGGGCATGGTTTATTACCGACCTCTGGAGTAACTCCCGAACCTATTCCCCTAGAAATAAAATTAATTTTAATTGGTAGTGATGAAATATATCATCTTCTTTATTCTTATGATGAAGAGTTTAAAAAGATCTTTAAAATAAAATCTGATTTTGATTATCAAATGCCTAGAAACCAGCGTACCGTTCAAGGGTATGTGTCCTTTATAGCTACCAGAAGCCATGTAGAAAATTTAAAACACTTCAATCGATCTGGTGTGGCAGCTATTATTGAGTATAGTTCCCGACTAGTAGAGAGTCAAAAACACTTAAGTTCATCCTTCGGTGAAGTTAAAGATATAATAATCGAATCAAACTTCATAGCTACAGAACAAAAATCCAAATATATAAATAGAGAACATGTTGAAAAAGCCGTGAATGAAAGAAAGCACAGATCCGATCTAATCTATAACCATTACGTTAATAACATTATTGAAAACCAAATTCTTATAGATTCAACCCAAAAAGTTATTGGACAGGCCAACGGACTAGCTGTATATATGCTGGGAGACACTACATTTGGCCGACCTAATAGAATCACCTCCAAAGTTTTTAAAGGCAAAACCGGAGTAATTAATATTGAAAGAGAGTCTGACATGAGTGGACAAACTCACACCAAAGGGGTATTAATTTTGTCGTCTCTAATCAGGGCAAAATTTGCCCGAAGATTTCCTCTCAGTCTGTCTGCAACAATATGTTTTGAACAAAGCTACAGTGATATTGATGGAGACAGCGCTTCATCAACTGAATACTATACCATTATCAGCGCATTGTCTGAAATACCTATCAAACAATCATTATCCATCACTGGATCCATCAACCAAAAGGGAGAAATTCAACCCATTGGTGGCGTTAATGAAAAAATTGAAGGATTTTTTGAAATTTGCAATAAAAGAGGTTTAACTGGCGAACAGGGAGTCATTATTCCCATTCAAAATGTAACCAATTTAATGTTAAATAATGAAATTAGAGACGCGGCCAAAAAAGGTATGTTTCATATTTATGCCATTAAAAGTGTAGAAGAAGGATTAGAATTATTAATGGGATATAGTGCCGGTAAAATTGAAAGAGATGGTCTTTACACCAAAAATTCTATCTATCGTGCTGTAGAAGACAAATTAGAAGCATATTTCAAGTACGACAAGGCAGAGGGGAGCGATGACTAAAAAGGATAATCTGCGTCTTAAGTTTATCCTTCGATCACAATTTTTTTACTATCCTCTTATTATTTTTAACCCCCTTATTCTTCTTAATCTTCTTTTTGTACTCCTTCTAACATTTATTAGTTCATGTGGCCCAGACTATAGTAAGTTTGTACTATATCCTGATTATAAACCTGGTGAAATTTTATTATCAGTCGACTCGACATTTAGTCAAAATATTCAAAAAGCAGATGTTTTTGATCAAAACACCATACCCGTTCGTTACACCGAGACTCTTTGGCAAAGCAGCCCCAAAACTACCCAAAATCAAAAACAAATATTAAAACTGTCTGTTCCTCAAGATGCTGACATTATGAAAATAACCACCCGACTTGAACAATTAGATGGTGTAATTGCGGCAGAACCCAACTGGTATAATCATCTATTCACCAATTACAATCTAAAACGGCTAAACAACTATCGAGCAGTTTTCAATGACCATCAAGATAATAACCTAGATACTCGCTTAAATAACTATCAAGATAATAATCTAGATACTCGCTTAAATCATCATCTAGATAACTATCGTACATCCCTTACTACAAAAGAAGATAGTAACAATGATTTTATTATAGACTCCAGCCAAGTTGGGAACCACGTCCCAGAAGATAAATATTATTTGAGCCATCAATTCTTTTACTTAAACACTATTTCTATTCCTCAAGTGTGGGATTTAATGATTAATGGAAATGGCCTAACTATCAATACAGAAAGTACCGATGACGAAGAATCCACTACCAACAGCTTCGGTTATCCCATTGGAATCGCAGTTTTAGATTCTGGTGTAGATTTCCATCATGAAGATCTAGTTGGTAGATTCTTAGTAAATGGTAAAGAGGGCCTAAACAAAGGGGAGGAACTAGTTATTGATGAATTCCTCAACGGAGTAGACGATGATAATAATGGATATATAGATGATGTATTTGGCCTTAATGTACATGATAGTTCCATACAGCCTGTAGACGAACTTAACTGCAAGTTCGCGACTAATCCTGATGCCTGTAAAATGACTGTTGGACATGGAACTCATGTTGCCGGATTAATTGGTGCTGCTCATAATGACAAAGGAATTGCCGGCATCTGCCAAACCTGTTACATCTCAGCCATAAAAGTCATCGATGAGAACGGTACCATACCTGATGATTACGTTGTAAAAGCTTTAAAATATGCTTCCGAATTTGCTGGTGGAGTCATCAAAATCTTGAATTTCTCTTTTGGTAAGTATGTTAAATCAAGGGCAATGTACAATATAATAGAGGAACTGCAAGATAATTTATTGATTATTGCGGCTGGCGGTAATGAAGACACAGAAAGACCCAGTTATCCAGCAGCTATACCTTCTACCCTTGCGGTATCCGCTATTGGAGGGATCGGAAAAAGTACTATTTTAAAAAATGCCGAGGGTGAATATGTTTGGGATTATTACTTACAAAAAGCTGGGTTTTCAAATTTTGGAACCCATATTGATATAAGCGCACCAGGAATGATGATTTTAAGCTCTGTACCGACCAATCACCCGGAGCAAGATAATTGCAAAGCCAATAAACTTTATTGTGAAAAAAGTGGAACCAGTCAGGCTGCTCCTATAGTTGCTGGCATTGCAGGATTATACCTGTCCTTTAGTCTAGCTGATTATCAATTAAAAAACCCGGATAGTGATATTGATAAATTAAATATACACCCAGCCGTAATTAAAAAAAGACTACTGTCTACGGCTGACGCCAGTTTCTACCAAAAAGGATACAACGCTCAATATCAATCAAATTATGACGCATCTAATCCGACTAAAGTAGAATCAGGAAAACAATACATAGGTACTGGCCTGATACACGCCTTCAATGTACTTTTAGGATATGATAGTGATTCTTTATCATCACCAACCATTGCAAGTGATAGATTTACCAATTCTTTCCTTGGATGTTCTATCAATACATACTATACCAATAAGGCCTTCCCAGCCTTTTTATCTTTCTTAATAATACTAATAAGTACACTTTTTCTAATATGGCTCTTGAAAACAAATGAAAAATAATCCCAAATTAAACTTATCTGATAGAAAGCCTATTAGTCATATCCTGACTAATTTAAAACATTTAAAGACTGGAGATAGAATCACTATTGCAGGTAGGTTAGTCCAAATTGATGCCGACTCTGGGTACACACTCTGCACTATTCAGGATCAATCAGGAGAAATCATTGTAGAGTACCAACAAAATAGGAAGTTAACTCTAGGAGATTTAATTTTAGCCGCCATTACTAAAGAAGATAATAATAATAATAATAATAAAGAAAATAGCAATGATAAAGAAGATAAGAAATTTTCTTTAACTGAACTTCAAGTCATACAAAAGTGTCAACTTAAAGATTTAGATAATAACAAAATCTTTAATCGATATTGGAAAGATAAAAACCAAAGAAACAAACTAATTTACCGGCAACAAATTATTGGGTCCATCCGTAAATTTTTTACCCAGAATGAATTTTTAGAAGTAGAAACACCGTTGTTAGTAAAAAGTCCAGGATTGGAACCCCATCTAAACGCCTTTAAAACCACCTATTATGATTTACAGGGCAAACCAACTGATTATTATCTACCCACTTCTCCTGAATTTGCCATGAAAAATCTATTAGCTGCTGGCTTTGAAAAGATATTTCAAATCAGTAAATGCTTTCGTAATAACGGCGAACTAAGTCTTCATCATCAACCTGAGTTTACTATGATCGAATGGTATCGTGCTTATGAGGACTATAACCAAATTATGGATGACGTTGAAAAATTGTTCGATTATCTAGCCAAGAATCTTTCCTTTCTATCTCCCCAAATCAAAACTTTACTGCGACAAGAAAACTGGCATAGAATGTCCGTACACCAAGCTTTTATTGAATACGCTGATATTGATTTAGATAAATGTACCAGTCGGGATGACTTTTTAAAATACTCGCACCAATTTCAAAGCAGAATTACCGACAATGACCAATGGGACGATATATTCTTTAAAATCTTTTTGGACAAAATTGAGCCTCATCTAGGAGTTGAAAAACCGACAATACTATATGATTATCCATATCGAATGGCAGCTTTGTCTACTATCCATCCTGATAATCCACTTTATTGCCAACGATTTGAAGTTTATATAAAATCTATGGAGCTAGGTAACGCCTTTAATGAACTTACCTGCCCAATAACGCAAGAAAACCGTTTTAAACAGTTCTCTCAAGAAAAACAACGTATGAAAAAAGAAATATATCCCATCGACTCTGAATTTATGGATTCCTTACGACTTGGGATACCTCCATCAGCAGGTATTGCTATGGGCGTGGACCGTATAGTAGCTTTATTAATCGGATCAAATAAAATAGAAGATGTGCTGATTCTTCCCAAATAATGATTAATTGGTGTAATTATTAATCATTATTATCGATTTGAAATATTAGGATCAAGTAAACCATTCATATATAATTGTGGATCTATATTGGTATTGGCCATAATAAAGGTCAATAAAGGGCTATTGCTGGCATAAGAAATTTTATGCTGTTTAACAAAATTGTCTGCTTCAAGAGGATTATCTCCATTAAATGCTCCTAAGAACATATCAATATAAAAATGATGATTATGTTTATCCGCAAAGGCGATCACTGTTTTTGCTCCTGCTTGGTGCCAATCTTCTATTAATGTGGCGCTCTTACAACCAGCCATAAAAACCAGGTCCAAAAAAGAAAGTTGAGATTTCAATAAACTCAACTCACGATAAGAGAAAAAGTAGCCACTACCGGTAGAAAGATGATTTTTATAACCATGGGTTAATAAAAGAATATCATAAGGTTTTCCTAAGCTTTCCATATAGGAAATAGCATTATTAAAAGATAAATAACCTACCCGATTGTGTGGGATTCTAACTATAGTTGTATAAACTCTTGCCAATTTAGGTCCTATATACCACCATATGACATCTTCCAAACGGACCTCTTGGCTCTGGTATGCTTTTTCCAAGGCTTTTGCTAATATTCTATGTGAGTTTCTATCCGCAGCTACAAACAATACATTTTTTTCTTCCCAAAAGTTAATAGAATTTGATTTGTGAGAACCTATGTTATTAGAAGCTAGGTAAATATCAAATCCTTGCGAACTGTTTGATGACTAATTTGTTTAACGACTCGCAACCTAATAAAATATTTAAATTATAAGTAGATTTTATACTTTCTGACTCACCAAAAAGACATCAGAAATTAAGAAAGTAACTATCACTATATTTTTATTCCAGAAAGGAACAAAAATGCACAATTTTGATATTTATAATAAATAATTTTTCCCTATTTAAATTGATTAAAATTATATGATCATTTTGACATTAACCAAGGATTTTGATAAGTATTATTTGTCATATTTTATGACCATAATAAATATATTCAAATTATCAATCAAATCATAAACATAATGAATCAAGCCGCTAAAACAATACTTAAAATAGCAATTATATTTTCAGTATTTATATCAAACCCTTACTTCCAAACTACCACTTTGGCTAATGAAGACTTCTTACATGAAAAACTGGATCTGTTTTTAGAGCCTGGTATCGGGTTACCATATGAAATATATGGTAGAAATGTAAGAGTTTACGCTAACCATAGATACACCAATATACAAACCTTAATTGACAAACTTTTCATAACTATATTTCAGACTCCTATAGGTATTGCGCTATGTTACAATGTTTTACCCCCTGAACCTCCCATCTATAGGGAGTTTTTAGGTGTTGTCTCCAGTTCCTCAGAAATAATCAATAATTGCCGATTCCCAGTAACAACTTTCCATCCTTGGGTAACCCATGAACGTCTCTCACAAACAAGTAAACGTTACTTTCATTTTAGTGACCATGTTTATCTATTTATTATTACTCCTCATAAAACCTCTCCTATCTCCAGCTGGACTTCCAGAACTTTTAATCTCACTGAAATTCCTTTGGATCTTTCAGATAAAAAGCACTTGAACAGACTATACTTACTACAAATTTTGGCCCATGAATTAGCCATAATATTTGATCAAAAAAATAATTTATTAGATGGATTACAAAAACCCCTTGTTCCCGTAAAATTACAAGCAGAATTCGATACTTTTGCAGAGGAAGAACTCCCGATAGAGTTAAAAATAGTAAATGCACTAGCTAGACAAGTAATTCCATCTTTTGATGAGAAACAGTCTTTTCGAGACTTTCCCCGCGATTATCTTATGATGGGGTGGAAAGAGCTACCTATAAATCTAGATATTGCCCAGTGGGATATCCAAGATTTGAACCATAATGATGTTATAAATACATTAGGATCATTGATGACAAGCTACAACAATTTAATAGCAAACTAAATAATCAAATACTGATCGATAATCAAATTCTGCTGGGAAAATTCTATGAAGAAGAAGGCCTTATTGCCAAGGCCCACAACTTATACTTAAAATGTTACTGGGCTTTAACACATAGGGCGGACTTTGTCCGCAGCCTTCAGTTATCAGTCTTCCGTTCTCAGCTT
>CAZJDM010000070.1:0-21570 GCA_964544765.1 uncultured bacterium | reverse complement strand
TAGAGGCCGCAGGTGAGATAGCCGCATTGAAACCTTATGAAGGTAAACAAATTGTTAAAGTGGGTGGAGAGGTTATTTCAAGTATTAATGATTTAAATGAAGTTCTAATTCTTACTAATGTAGGTTTGTTTGGAGGCGGAGAATTGCGTGTTAAGGAGTTAGATATTGATCAGTTTAATCCGTATAAACAAGTTGTAACCTTGGATCAAGCTGAAAAAAATCAGGCTCTATTTCTTAAGTCAGTGTTTCAAAATATTGATTGGATTGGTCGGGGTGAAAAAGCGGAATCCTTGAATCAAAGTAATTCTTGGGGTAATTATCAATCAGTTGGGATCAGGTTAGAGGTCCAAAATATGTCTATTAAATTATCTGCCTGGAACTTGAGTCTACCGGTAAATGAAAAAGCGTCTACTCCTTGGATAGAATCGTTTTCTATGATTTATGAGGACACTGGTTTAGTGAGTAATCAAACAGATTTACCTTTTTTAGAAAACACCTCAACCGGTGAACGCTATCAATTAGCATCTGTGGGAGTGTATAAATATACCTTTGTTAATCCTAAAGATAAATCAGACTGGATCTATTTTTATTTCGATGAGTGTTATCAAAACATACCCAATAAACAATGTTTGGAACTAAATTTCGCTCGGTCTTTGCGGGGGCAGCAATTAATTTATTCAACATCGTTTGGTGGTTTTGAAGGCCTAGCTAACGAAGCTCTTATGTTAAAAAGGTGGTATGGTTCTGAAACCTTACCTTTGAGTTTTATCGATATTTTTAAAACTTCCACTCCTATTACCTATATTTTTCAGAAGTCAAAAAAGGATAAAGGTGAAACTGAGATCACGGTTACATGGAAGGGAAAGTTTCATCATTGGAAGAAGGTCTCAGAATACAATTATACGATCCAGATTGATGGTAATAATATTAATGTGTGCCATGAATCTAAAGGAGATGCTTTTAATGGTCATTCTATTGAGATCTCTAAAAATCCTTCTGTTACCGGTACTAAAGAAAATTTAGGTGAAAATTGTATTCTTCAGGCTCGGGTACAAAAAGAAAAGGATGGTTATGTGATCATCAGTTCGGGAATAACTGAGTTGATGCTGGATGAAGGTTATCCGGAAATTTCTATGGGAACCAAAATTAGAGTAAAAAGAGTAAATTTAGTTTATTCTTTGTATAGCTTATCTTTTGAACAACCAACATTTAGTACTCCTGGATTAAAATTATTGGAATCAATACCTATACCTTTAGGTAAAGATCAAAATGAGGTGGTTTTTAAACAGATGATTTTAAAAAATGGTATTGATTATTGTTATGACCCGACATTTGGTCAATCTGATAGTGTTTCTGTTGTTACAAAACCAGATTATAATGATTCTTTCATTATTAAAGATGATTTACGTATGGAGGTAAAGAACGCTGGGAAGACAATTATAATCAAAAAATATAACCGGGGAATCTTCTCAACAGTGCCCCTTACATTGGGAGCTTTTGAGTTATGGCGCAGAAGTTCTTTTAACCAGAAAACAGAAAATAAGGTGAGAGTAAAAAGATAAAAATTGATGAGACAGAAACTTAATTTTATAAAATTTTATGAAAGATCAGCGTATGCAGCTATAATGCGGCATTATCTTACGACGACTTATCCTATACGGCTAAATTCCCAGGAAAAATTTATAATTGCTAAATCAGCTATTATGATAGGTGATAATAAAACCGCCGAAAATTTACTTGATCAATTGGATGGACTTGCTCGAACGATAATTCAAGTTAGATTATTGACTGAAGCTGGTCAAACGAAAAAAGCACTAGTTCGAATCAATAAAAAAATTAAAGAACTCCCTGATTCCCCTGTCAAAGAGAAGCAATTTGAATTTTTTCTGTATGGAGAAATATGGGGTACCTGCGCTTTACTCAATTGGTATGCTGGTAATAATGATAAGGCTATTTTGGCCTCTAAAAAAGCAGCGTTCTTTTTTAAGCCCAGAAGTAATCCTATTTTATATTGGAAGAGTTTATTAAACTTGGCGGTCTATTATGAAAAGATGGGTGAGCAAACTAAAAAAGGTTTTATAATTGATCAGGTTTGTAACGATATAAAGGGCCTTGAATACAGTTTTATCCATGCTTTGGTTGATCGTATAAAGGGAGTAGATGCTTATATTGTAGGTGATTATTATTGGGCCGAAGTATATTTGGAACGAGCGTTTAAATTTTTGTCTACTGACGAAAGACGAAACGAGAAAATTCGAATTTTATGTTTTCTGGCGGAGCTGGCTCTAAAAAAGGGTTGTCTGGGTAAAGTGAGTTCCTGTTTAGTAAAATTAGGTGAATTGGTAAAAAATTATCGCGACAATACCAAGTTGCGAATAAAGATAGAACGTCTAAGAAACAATTTTTATTTTCATCAAACTAATTTTCATCAAGCCTTTGAGGGATTTGAAAGTTTACTTGCATCCGAATCCAATAGAGTAGAAGAGGAAGATATAGCCAGAGATTATTTAGAAAGATTACTGATATGTAATAAATTTAAAAAAGCTCGACTTCTTTTAGAAAGATTTCGACATGTATTTTATAACCAAGATGATGGTTTTTATACTTTAGATATTCGTCCCATGGAAGCTTGGTTACTACTGGGTGAAGGTAAAAAGGATCAGGCTCTTGAATTAGCAAATGAAAGTTTAGCATATGCTAAACGGTCCGGAAAAAAGTTTGATATGGCTAGACTATATCGGATAGTTGCTACTATTGAATTATCTCAAGCTTTAAAACAAAAAGGATCAAAACAAAAGGAATTAAGTCAAAAGGGATATGATAACCTTCAGAAGGCCTGGAAGCCTGATGCCTTTTTCGAATCAATTATTCAAATTGGAATTGTTAATAGAGCTGGTTTTAATAAAGCGGAGGTGTATAAGAAGGTTAATTCACTGGCAGGGGAAGAGATTTCAGATCATCCTCTTTACAAGATTATACAAAAAGCTATACAAGGTGAAAGAATATATACTCATCATGATCCAGAAGTAAGTGAGTTCCTAAAGCAAGTATTGGGATTTAATCTGGTTTCTATTACTACTAATACTGAACCATATTTAATATCTCCCGAATTAACCAGTAAAATTAACTTAACCAATAAAACCAAATTAACCAATAATAAAAATCATTTTGATTTTATCTGGGACTCATTGAATGATTCCTTACAAACTAAACACAAAACTATTGATCTTACCAATAGGCCTGTTGTTAGATCGTTACTGGCATTGTTTATGACCCAGCATGTTGATGTAAAGTGTGGTGAATCTTCTATTACCAAAGAAGATTTTGTTAAAAAGATCTGGCAGCGAACCTATAATCCTCTTTTAGATGAAGCCAAGATCTATACGGCTATATCAAGATTAAATAATTTGTTGGGTGTGGATTTCATAAATATTAATAAAGGTCAGTTGAAGCTAAATAAAAAAATTGATTTTGCCGTTATAGATAAGAATGTCCGATCAATACTGTTAAGAAGTGCACGTACAAATATTTAATTATCGATATTAGTCTTTTGATACCAGATAACAATAATATTACCTTTATTATCTAGCGCTACTTTTACGGGATAGTTGGCATCTTGACCATCAGGACTAATCAGTCAGAATATAATATTCCGCCGCGGTGCATCCGGCTATAAAATTTCACGATGGGGAACCTTCAATTAAGAAATCATTGACAGATGTAATTTATCAGTTTAAATCCAAGGTGAACAATTAATTAACCTCAATTGATTTACTGGAGATTTTTATGAAAATAAAAGCAATCTTAGTATGTTGTTTAATGATTCTCACTTTCAATCTAAATTCTTTTTACCCCTTTAATTCTCTAGAGGCTAATACTGACAATAATAGTGCTGTCAATAATAGCTCTACTAATAACAGATCTATGGTTAAAATTAATATCTCCAACAATAAAATCGATATTACTGCTTCAAATTTAGAATGGCCCCCTGATTTGGATCACAATTTTAAACTATTTTTAGAGAAAAAAATCAATCATCATAAAGGCAGAAAAGGAGAAAAGGTACATATTACTTTAACTGATAAAAATGCTAAGGCGCTGCAAAAGGTGTTGATGAAGTATAAAAATAATATGGATGCCTTGGAAGGCGATCGAGCTTGGAAAGAATTAAAGGATAATTTTGATTTTGGCTCATTTGCGATTCGTATATCAGAAGCGGGTAATAAAGAAAAGGTTATTATAGGTGAAGTTTTTAAAATAGAAGAAAATGAAATAATCGATGACTTAGTAATTATTGGAGCAACTGGTGAAATAAAGGGAAGAGTAAATAATTTAGTGGCCATTGGCAGTGATCTAACAATTGCGAATACGGCTGTCATTGATGGAGATTTATTTTCTTTAGGAAGTGATTTAACTAAGCATCCTTCAGCCAAAATATCAGCACAACAAGTTTCAATGCCTTTTCCTACCGGAAAGTCTTTTTGGAAAATGATGGGATCTATATTAGAATATTCTCACTTGGCTTGGTACGTTAATTTATTTTGGTCCTTGGCAATATTGGCAGTTGCTTGGCTTCTAGGAAGCCTTTATCTTTATTATTTCCCGAATTTTCACCATGCAGCTTTAGATCATTTAGTAAATCAAAAAATGGCTTCTTTTGGTTTAGGGGTTATGGGTTTTCTTGTATTTTTTCCTATTATGATTTTATTGATTATAACGGTAGTGGGCCTTCTCATCGTGCCTATCTATATTATAATTTACACTATATTTGTTTTCTTAGGTTATATTACTTGTGCTTTTTTATTGGTAAAAGCTGTCCCGGCTCTAGCTAATTTAAATAAATATCAAGCCTTGGCCCTGGGTCTTATAGCTCTGAAACTCATTGGTTTGATTCCATTCATTGGGTGTTTATTTGTGATGATCATTTCAATCATGGGATTTGGAGCGGTTGCGGCTGCTTTTTGGAACAAAAGTAAAAAACCAGAACCAGCTTAAAAAAATTATATCTGATTTACAGCCAAAAAACATATTATTTATATTTGATTTACAACCACAAAATAGATATTTTATGTAGAAAGCCCAGCGATCTTTAGTCGCTGGGTTAGTCATTTATAACCATCCATCTATTTTCTAAATGTCTCCACACAAAGATACCAATGATAGTCATAACTGAGAGAGTAATAAACATATTACTGTCTCCTTTATAATCAGCGATGAGTCCAAACAGGGGAGTAAATATAAGTGCTGTACATTCCCATACCCCAGTGAAAGCCGCCATAGCAGAGCCTCGCAAATGACAAGGTGCTCTGGTTACGAGTTGACTGGTTAGCAAAGGAAAGATAATTCCATGAGCTGTCCCAGCTAATAGTCCCGCTATGTAAAAGATATATTGATTTACAAGGTTAGCTTGTAAGATAGCTGTAATGATAAAAAGGATGAAAGAAGGAATGACAAACTTGGAGGTACCTACCCGATCTGATATGCTGCTGCCGAAGATACGTACTAGAATAGCTCCAATTAAATAAAAGAACCAGAAGGATTCTGGATAAGAAATACCGGCCTTTTTAGCGCATACTATACTAAATGACATACAGATAGAAATAGCGGTAGAGGAGAATAGAGAAGCAATCCAAACCGGCCAGAGTGCGGTAGTATTTAAATCGTGCATAACTTCACGAAATTTTAAAGGTTTGGATGAGTTATTGGAATTGGGTGGGGTTTTAATTTTAATAAGAGGAAATAAAGAGCAAATGATAATTCCACCCACTAGTGGAAAAAAGTATTTGAGTGATAAAGGATCAAGGTTATATTTTCCGACCATTGGATTTAATAATAGAGGTAGTAACCCAGCAATACCAAAAATAGCCAATCCTTCGGTTCGTCGTTTTTTAGGTATAACATCCGAAGCTAATGTAAAATATCCGGAAAACAAAATACCCAGCCCCACCCCCATGGTTAAGCGAATGAGATATATTAAGAAATTAATCTCAGACACTAATAAAAAGAAGACCATAGAGAATGAAAGGATCATGGTTCCGAAAATGAGGGTTGTTTTTCGACCGATGGTGTCAAGTGCCCAACCAGCAACAGGTCGTATTAATAATCCACTGAAAGAAGAGCAAGCCATAATAAGTCCTATTTCAGTGCGATTGGCGTCTATGGCGACCAGAAAGAGCGGTAGCAAAATCATAGAAGCGTAACCTAACCCTTGAGTAAAGTGGGCAGCGAATAAATAGAAAAAGTTTCGATTAAATAATGGGACCTGGTTTTTGGTGCTCATCAAATTGTCTCCAGGAAGCCTCTTCACACTGTATAATTATAATGCAATTGTTCTTAAAATATACTTCCTTTTTCCGAGACCAATTTGTTCTCCATATTTAAGTTGGATAGTAGCATCTATCGAAGGATAGGATAACTCGGAAATGTTTTTATTTTTTTCTTGAGCCGTAAGATCTAGTACAGCTTGATCAATAGCTACTGGATCTTTACCGGCCAGAACTCCTATGTCTTCAATAATAAATAGGGGTCTTTGTTTTAAACAATCACAGTCTTTAGTCATATTGATTAGAAAGGTGAAATAACCAATCTTATCTTTTTTTTGTGTAGCAATCCCTAATGCGTGTTCAGCAATTTGTTTTTGTAAATCGTCAGTAGTATTATCCCATCTAAAAGAAACGGCGCTTTGGCGACATATCGCTAAACATTCTCCACATCCAATGCATTTGACTTCTTCTATTTGAGCGCTTTCTTTATCCAAAACAATCGCATCCTCCGGGCACCATTGTTGACACAAGCCACATGCAGTACAGGTAGAGGATGTAATTTGGGGTTTGGAAACTGAATGTTGGTTAAGTTTCCCTTTTCGACTAGACATTCCCATCCCCATATTTTTGATAGTGGCTCCAAAGCCCGTAGCTATGTGACCGGTAACGTGAGATATTACTATAATGGAACTAGCGTCAACGTAATCGGATGCTAAGGAGATGGTTTTATTAATTGGAGCGTTAATTTCTATTTCTCTTTCATTTCTTCCCACTATACCATCAGATATAATAACTGGAGCTCCTAAGGTCTCGTAAGAAAAACCATGTTCATTGGCCAGAGATAGATGATCAATGGCATTGTCCCTGCGACTCTTATAAAGAACATTGCTGTCAGATACGAATGGTTTAGCCTTTAACTCTTGAAGTTTTTCTACAATTGGTTTGATATACTTAGCCGCTAAATAGGAAGAATTTCCTTCTTCGCCAAAATGCACCTTTAAGGCAGTAATATCTAGGGGTTCTATTATTTGGTCCAACTTAGCCTGCAAAAAGAGGTTTTTGAGTCCACCAGCAACCTTTTCGATAGGATCAGATGCTTTGAATTTCATCAGGAAAATATCATTATTCATTAGAAATTCCTTTAATTATCAACAATTTTCAGTGCTATATAGTCATGTATATATACATGTGAATCATAAATAATAGTTTTTAATCATACTTGAATCTATCATATCGAGATAAATAAACCTCCATATAGTTCCACATTAAAATAACCTGACAGTTTATGCAACCAAAATAGAGGTGTCTTTTTATTATCAATAACTATCTAAATTTATACTGAAAACCCTTAAAATTAAACGTTTTTTTTATAAAACCGATGAGTGACCTAGAGTTGCCCTTTAATTATCCTCTAGTGTGTAGGGTAAAAAATAATTAGGGAAAAAATCATAAAAAACGGAAATTAAGTCAAAAATTTGGGTGAGTCCATGTTAAAAAACTATTTTAAACATCAACCATATCTATTGTACATAATTTTACTAACTATTACGGTCCTTTTGCATATTAGTTGTAATCGAAATACTTTGGTTCCAAAAATACGAGATGGTTCCTTAAAGAATAATACTGATGATAAAACTAGTATTGTTGCTTACGATGATCAAAGTATCAAAAATTACGTATCATGTCGCGTAGCAAGATTCGATTTTAAAAAAGGCAAATTGGTAACCATTAAAGAAGCCTATTTTGATAAATCGGGAGCCTGTTGTTTAAAAGGGCTAAATAAAATAGTTTATCCCTTTATTACTTTTTCCCGTAGTACCATGGCTTTATTACCTATGACTACCGATGAAACTTTATTTATTCCCCTTCTTGAAGATGGCAGTAAAATAGAAATAAGTCCTCCTAATCAATTGGATCAAGTGAGAACAGGTGTATTCCTTAAAAAACTGAATTATCTCAACAATGCTCTTGAAACATCATCTACTGATATTCCCGAAGAAATTTTATTGGACGCCACCGATGTGGTGTTAGAAATTAATGATGAAGCTAAATTACCAAATACGACTACTTGGCAGGATAAACTAGCTAAAACAATGGCTGAGACCGAGAAACGGTGGTTAGAGGATAATATTATAAATAGATCATATGAAGAAGATTCTTTGCAAGAAATAAAAGATTTAGCTAAAAGCCGAATTCATGCTCTGCAGGCCCATTTTCTTGAAACAGCCAAAATTGTAGGGACAGATTTGTTAGATGATCTTAAACTCAATAACAACAACAATCTTAATAATGTTATCGAGACGCTCTCCGCTAATGAATCATTGGAAAAATTGTTAGATACAGTTAATGAGATAAAAGATAATTTGAAGGATTCTATTGAATCATTGAAATTGCAATTGATGAGTAAAGGCAACATTATAATAGACGCTCCTGATAGTGAACCGTTTGAGGAATTACCCTCACCACCAATATCTAATATAAGATTACCGATTGTAATAAAAAAGAGTGATATTTTAGCTCTTGCTGAGAGGAAAATACCAACCAATTTTGCTGATCATGGTAGTGGAGAACAAAAAGTTACTTTTCATAAAGTTCCTTATGCTTGGAACTATGATATTGATCGAGTAGAACCGATGAAAATCGAAGTGGGAGATAATGATCATCTTGATATCAGCACGAGAATAGAAGGTAGGGGTGATGTTGATTGGGAAAGCCCTTCAGGTAGTACTCATGTAGAATTAAATGCCACTGTAGGAACTAGAGGTTCAATTTTTATTAATCAAAATTGGCAAATTGACTCTACCTTGGAACCAATTATTAGTATTCATAGAGCTGAAATCCCCGTTGGATTTACTATATTTGGTAAATGGGTAGGTTTTGATGTGAGTGTCAGAAGTAAGATGGATGAGAAATTAAGGCCTCATGCGGTAGATTTAATGAACAGTTTGAATCAAAAATTAAGCGCAATTGATATTAAAACACCTATCGAAAAAGTATGGTCGGGATTTGAAAAACCGATCAAAATTGCAAAGGAAGACAAGGAGTATTGGTTATCTGTAAATCCTAAGCAGGTATATTACTCTGGAATGAGAGAAGTAAATGATGAACTTCGTTTATTGGTGGGTATTGATGGTCAAATTGTAGTCTCGGTGGGTGAACAACCAAAAGCTATAGAGGTTTCACCATTGCCAGTTTTAAATAGTATTGATGTTGAAAATAACGCTATGAGATTAGATGTTCCTGTTGCTATTAGTTATGATGACTTAAAAGCAGAGGTCGCTTCTAAAGTGATATCAAAAAGTGTTTCAGTAGGTCCAGTAGAAGCTAGTATCAAGGATATGGATATTTATGGTAATGGAGGCAGACTGGTAATTAAACTAGATCTCTTAGTAGATTTACCTCAAGATTTAGATGATCCTGAGTTCCCATTATACTTTACAGCAAGACCTATATATAACCCTGATACCAAGTCTTTAAAGGTAGCGGGATTAATGTTGGATACCAATTCGGAAAGAGTTTTAAATAGAGACTTAAAGTTTCTACAAAAATTGGATAGCGTATTAGAAAGAGTTGAATGGGATCTGAGCAGTAAAGTAGATAAACTTGAGAGCGATATTAAAGATGCAGTAACTGAGATACCTTTGGACGGAGCTAAATTGAAAGGAAATGTAGAAAACTTTAATTTCCAACAAATCTACATTACTTCGGAAGGAATTAAAGTATATATGATGATAGATGGTAGTGTTGAACTACATCTGTTAGATTTAGATTCATTTGTTCCTCGATAAATTAAGCGACTTAAATATATGTTTTTTAATTTCTGAAAAAGCTGAAAAATCAGTATATACCTGACAAGTGCGACACTCATTTGCTTCGCAAACATTTCCTTTGTTCTTAACGATCCAGCAAGGATCCGATATTTTATTAAAAGCATCACAGTTTTTACGATCATTGGTTGTGCATTTTTTAATTTCCCAACACGGTATCATAGATAATAAGGCTTTAATTCCAGCTATATTTAATCCTTTTTCTTCAATAAGATAACGAATTGAATTGAGTCGTCGAATATCATTACGGGAGTATAAACGTCTAAGTGATTGTGTTCTTTGAGGAATGATTAAACCAGAAGATTCGTATAATCGAAGTGTGTGTACTGAAACTCCCACCATTTCCGCAGCTATTCCAATTGTAAAAACTGGGCGGAATTCGTTGTCAATTTGTTGGGTTATTTTGTCACAACTCATGCTGTTATAATACCTGTAAATTGATAGAAATGAAATGTCAAAAAAAATGACAAATTTACTGTATAAAACTTAAACATTAATTCTATTATTATTACGATAATGAAAATAATAATTTTGGTGTGTTGCTGGTTATTAAAGATAAATTTGATGTAATCTTTATAAAATTCAATCACTTATATAAATATTACCTATTATATTATTATTTTGGTACGGAAATTGAAGATATAGAGCTTGACGGCAAAATCCGTCTTACTAAATTTAAACAAAAAAGAAGTTTTTTGAGGAGAATTAGTCATGAAAAATATAGGTAGTAGATCAATTAAACTTAGTTGTTTAGTAGCTTTTTTCATATGTTATATGGCAGCTACTTTTACAACTCTTAAGGCACAGGGGTTAGCTCCCATAAATACTGGATTGCCTTATAAGAATTCTGTTTATAGGTATGATCAGGTAAAATTTAATGTTTATCGTAAAAGTAATCTGTTTTTTCGACAAAATATGGCGGCTTCCTTTTTTAAGTATAAACTATATAATCCCAAACTGGAAATTAATGAAAAGATAGGAGCGGTGGGATATACAGCTACAACTGAAATAGGAGCTTCTTTACTTAATTTTGCCAGCATTTCTACTTTTGTAAATCTAGGGCATAAAGCCGCTAAGGAAGATAAGTTCATTCGGTTTGATAATATAAATCTAGGGACGAAAATGGACGTTTATTTACAGAATCCTATAGTAAATGTTATTTTAACTGTAGGTGGTGTGTATCGAATGACCACTTTTGAAGTTGATCGTAATTATCAGCGTTTACACGGATTAGGTACATTGTTTGGCGTAGGTTTGCATAAAATGTTATCTAGAAGTACAAGTATAGTATTGAACTATGAATATGAAAAATCAAATTTGAATCAAACTTTCGGCAGTAAGAAAATAGTGGATCGTATCAAATCTAAGGGAGAAAATATCGGATTAGGTTTAATTATCCTTTTTTAATAAACGTACCCTGATTACCCCTTCAATGTTTCTTAATTGAGTTAAAACATCATCATTAAGAGGACTTTCGGTATCAATAATTGTATAAGCAAATTTGTTTTTACTTTTATTTACCATGGTGGCAATATTAATGTGATGTTCACCTAATAAAGTAGAAACCTGAGAGATTACTTTTGGGATATTATAATTAGTAAAGGTAATTCGGTTTTTAGTTTGCCATTCTTGGGAACAAGCTGGAAAATTCACTGAATTAGCTATATTTCCATTTAACATATAATCTTGGATTTGTTTAACGGCCATAATGGCGCAATTGTCCTCAGCCTCAGGTGTTGATGCTCCGAGGTGAGGTATACAAACTATATTAGGCTTACCTACTAGGCTCGTTTCAGCAAAATCAGTTACATAATATCCAATTCTATTAGTATTAATGGCTTCTAATAGGTCTTGACTATTAACCAGTTCGGCTCTAGCGAAATTCATAATGCGGGCGTTTTTCTTCATGATTTGGAAGGTGTTTTTATTTAATATATGTCGAGTACTATCCATTAAAGGAATATGAAGTGATAAGTAATCACTTTGGGTTAAAATATATTCCAACGAATAAGCTTTTTGAACTTCAGATGGTATGCGCCATGCACCTTCAACTGAAATAGCTGGATCGTAGCCAATAACCTTCATCCCCAGACCTAAAACACTTTTGGCGACTTTATTACCAATAGCGCCTAGTCCAATAATACCCATTGTTTTACCAATGATTTCTGGACCGGCGAATAACTTTTTACTTTTTTCAATATTAGCGGTGAAATTTTCATCGTGAGGTATAGTGTCAATATATTTGATCCCTTCAACTATTTTGCGTGAGGAGATAAATAAGCCAGTTAAAACCAGCTCCTTAACAGCATTAGCATTGGCGCCGGGAGTATTAAAAACAACAATTCCTTTTTCAGCGCATACGTCGAGAGGGATATTATTCACTCCTGAGCCAGCACGACCAATAGCTAATAATCGTTCAGAAAATTTATAACCATGTAACTTAGCACTGCGCACTAAAAAAGCATCTGTTTCTTTTGTATCTTTACTGGGATCTTCTGATAGTTGAAAAATATCATCATTAAAAAGTTTGAGTCCTTTTGGTGAGATATTGTTTAAACAAACTATTTGATAAGGCATTTTGATTCTCCTTGTTTTTAAGTTTTTTATTATCAACGCGATGGATAAAACTCGACCATCTCGTTCATTCTATTAATGATTTTCACTACCACTCGATGGTGATGGTGCTGTTTCTTTTAAATCACTCGAATCATTTGAATCGCTAAAATCACAAAAGCAGAACTTGTCATTGTATTCTTGACAAAGATCCCTACAATAGGAACCTCTTTTTTCTTCACATAAATCATTGATAACCGGATCAGAGTGATTGGAACATTCTTCGTTAAAGTTATCTGGGCAATTGGAGTCTTTAGGTTTTTGCTGACAATATGTTCTGGTACCATAACATTTGTTAGAAAAGGGATTTTGAAGACAGAATATTTTCGTTCCTTGGCATGATTGGTCATAAACTGAGTTTTGGCAAAAAGCTTTGGTTCCCTTACAAGTAAAATTTTTGGGAGAATTTTGACAATAACTGGCTGTTCCGGCGCAGTTGGCATGAGATGGTTGGTCCTCACAGAATGTTTTAGTTATTCTTCTGGTATAGGCTTTGTAAGGTTTGTATGGAGCATAAGGTTTAATGTTATTGGAAGTGTTATTACCTTGGTTGGAGTTGGGATCTTGATTGGAATTGGTATTAGAATTATCGGGATCTGTTAGCGAAGCTTTGGGAGGTTTCCTATAGAAATTGTCTTCATTGTTATTGGGTCCTTTAATTTTGATATTATCGCATGCCAATAATAGAAGAAAAATAAAAATTAGAGTTTTAAAAATAGGTAACATGCTAACCCTTCCATATGGGCAGCGATTATATACTAAAAAAATCAAAAGGTAAATTGTTATAGATTGACAAAAATAAGAAACTTGGTATGTTGCAAAACGATAAATTTTTTGAATTATTGGAATGGAGTTGGTATATGAAAAAACTTTTTTTTATTTTCTTGATATTTGCAATGAGTTTGCCTTTATGGGCAGATAAATTCGATAGTCAAGAAACCTTACGTAAGCAAGTTAATTGGAAGTTATTATTTGGAAAACTATTTGCCAGAAATATCGGTAAAATCATGGGCACCCCTGGATCGGCCCAACATTTAGAAGCTTTGCGTAAAAGCATTTACTTTAGTTATAATGATGTTAATCAGGATTATAGAACCATTGTTTCTGCACCTAATACTAATGCTGCTTTTGAAAAAAGGGAAGAAATATTTGGAAACAAGAGAGTTCGAGAAGGTTTATTAGGAGGAGATTTATGTGATGAAACATCACCGGATTTTGATTGGGAAGGAACCAAAGCAGCCCAATTGATTTCTTTGCTTGATAGTAACAAAGACAGCAAAGCTGAGGGTAATTATTTTAAATCCCTTTTAGGTAAAATTGTTGTGGGAAATTTATCCGATACAGTGATGATTGTAATTCCTGGATTTGGTAGTCACACCATTACTGACTATACTTGGCCCGAAATTGTTGAGGAAGCCAATGAGTACTATGGCCGTCCGGTAAAAGAGCCAGGTGATGGTTTTGATTATTCAGTACCTCATACTCGTCCACGAAAAGTTGTAGGTAGAGAGACTGTTTGGCAACCTTATAGAAAATTCTACGGTAACCACAATAAAGACGTTGGTTTTGATGTTTTACATCCATTGGGTAGTGAATTGGGTAATTCGATGGGTACGGATAGAGAAACAGCTAGTTATTTGCGTGCTTGGATTTTAGGTTTACCCAAGGCATACAAAGATAAAAAATTAATCTTGGTGGGATATAGTAAAGGCGCTCCCATTGCCCTTTCTTTAGTAGAAAGTTTCCCGGATATGCGTAAGCGTATCTCTTACATTGTTACTTTAGCTGGAGCTGTTCAGGGGGCCGTACCTGCTCAATCTGGTTTAAATTCACTGATAAAAGTTGTCGGTGACGATAGTATAGAAGCGGCGCTTAGATTTGCTCAGTCTGATGGTAGAAAATTTTTAGAAAACCTGATGCCGGCCATGGGATTTGCCGCTAATTTTTGGCAACGACCCGAGTTAAAGAGTACCTTGAAAATATGGGGTATTGATGTTGATGCTATGTTACAAGGTGCCTCAGGTTATTTGGAAACCCAAAAATTAAGACGGACACTTTTGGGAATTCAAGCTTTAACTCAATCTTACAGAGCTAAATGGAACTTAACTAGATTAAATAGTGCCGCTTTAAATCGCCCGCTTACTATATTTAATTTGTCGTCGATTACGAACGTAAAAGATTTTTTCTTACCCGATCCAGTAATTGAGCTGGGTCCTGCACCTTCGCCATTAACAATCCCTCAGATGAATGAAGCCGGTAGAATAAATTGGCCACGTTTTAGTCTTGATAATGTTTTTCTTCATTTAACCTCGGTAGGTGGTTTTGAAGAATCTCCAGGCGGTTTATTTGATACACAAGTGGCATTGATGGATACTAAGTCTTTACCACTTGACTTTAGACCCCTAAGTGAGACCTTTTCCAGATCGGATCTAAATAAATTATGGGCAGAGCCTGCGATAAGAACTATTCTTGAAGTTCGTGGATTTACTAGATCTACTTTTGCTTCAGCGCCCAGAAATACATTAGTACCTGATGATGAACTTCAAGGTCTCAATTTTGTTAACTTAGGTGAGATAAGAGGAACTCACTGGAATATCACCTTTCGACAGGTTTATAAACCGCTTAGAGGAGAGACTCCTTATTATCAACATACATTTCCACGTAAAGCATATGCTGTATCTTTAATTGAAACATTGGCCTTGTATCGATTAACTACTCCTAGGGGAGGTGAGTAATTATGTATAATAAACAAAATCAAAAAAATAAATATTTCAAATTTTTTAATATTTTAAAAATTTTCGGTGTTTTGGTAGTTCTTTTTGTTCAGATTGCTTATGCTAATACTAATGATATAAAAGATAAAAATGATATAGAGTATAAAAAGGATATATCGGAATCTTTGTTGATAAGATCTCCCAACGATAGTGATCATACTAGGCAGTTAGCTAACTTATTTTCAGCTTCCGCCGGATATAGTCTTTGGGTGAATCAAATCCGTAATGGAAGTGGTAACAAAGCTGTATCAGGTGCCCTTCCTAATGAAGGATATTTTAGTCAATTTTTAAGAGTTTTCTCGTTATTTGATTTGTATTTTACTCATGGTGTAAAAGGATTTGAGTCCAAATTTGATAGTAATGCTTCGTTAGTTTGGGCCAGTGGTTTTTGGACCAATGGTTATTTATCTCAGCAACCCTCATTACTTGATGAATTGGTAGGAAGTAGGCTGGGTAAATTAATTTCAACCTTGAATGGTATGAACCGATGGGAACTAAGATCACTGAATAACAGTGATATAGATTTTTCTGGGAATCAGGTGGTTATTAGATCTCAGGAACTTAAACAAGATTTATACACTTCAGTGGTTCAGCGTTATCATCAGCTATGGTATCGTGCTAACCCTGATAATAATGATAATCAAACAGATAGACTACAAGCCATGGCTGATTTAGCTCGACCATTATCTTCTCAGGGAGATGTATTGGTGAGAGTTGGTAATGATAGTAGTACAGGTCATATGCAGTATAATTTACCCGCGCCAGGTAAGTTAATTACACCTGATAAGGATGATCCCTCAACTTGGTACATCCAACGGAAAATTGATGAAAGATTACCTAAACCAGTTTCTATATCTTTTGCCGAACTTAATCGTATTTATTATCAAAAAAAGGGTCCAGTAAATACTGCTCAAGCAGCCGTAAGCCTTTTAAGAGTGGATACTTATAAGGATTATGATCAGAAGGATAAGTTGCGGGCGGTTATATCCTTTGGTAGATTGGCTAGGCCCAGAAAATCATCTAATGATATAGTTGATCTTGATACTCAAGATAATGCTGATGCGTTACATATGACCGGTAGTTTAACCATCAAAGCGTTGAAAGGAAAAACATGGGCAAAGCCTGTATTGGACTTTTTAGCCCGCTTTAATTTAGATGTAGCTTTTCATAAATTGGCCTTTGTTTTGAATCGTCCAAGAACTTCGTCATTTGGTAAGAGTTTTAAGCAAGACGATCCTTTTAAGCCTGTTTATGACAGTGATAATAGCCATATGGTGATTAAAGTTGCTTTTAGACGTGATCAGAAAGCTTTTGCTAAAGGGCTAAAGAAGAAATTATTTGAGGGAATGGGCTTTACTTGTAATACTACTACCTGTGTAAATACATATACTTCTACTGCTCAGATGAATGATGGATTTTTTAAGAAGATTGAAAGACATTTAGTCACTTTAGTAACTGTAAGCTCCTTTAAAGAGGCGATGCCTGAGATACAAAATGATGCTGATGATGCCATCGCTCAAACTTTATTAAAATACCTAGCGGATTTAAGAGCAAAACGTGATGTATTGTTAGAAGCGGTGAGTAAGTTCAAAAAGTGATTTTAAGGTTTTAGATTTTTTTAATATTCAAGTTAGAATCGCCTTTATATAAAATTGACCTGGGAGGATGATTTTGTAGGTTTTACCCACAAAGTTGTCTCTTCCTGGTCGATTTTCTTTTTAATTCATTCGAATAAATACATAATCATTTAATTATTGCTATTTTGTTAAATTTATCGCTTAAATTTAAATACAGTATTTTATTGTTTACTCAACTAATTTTATTTAAAGTAAAAATAAAGTTGGAAAAATGTAAATTCTTCTTGATATTGTATTCTGATTGTATTAATAGATAATCACATTAAAAATTATCCGGTTTTATCTGGAACAAGAAGTTGGGTATTTAAATATTGAATATTGAATATTTAAATGTTGAGGGCTTATGTTATGTTATTGAAACTGAATTACAAAACAATAACCATTGGATTCATACTATTTTTAGTATTTTCATCATTTCAATTATTTCCAATAAATGTATCAGAATTTGAGAAATTAAGGGTTTATAGGTCAACAGGAACAGATAGTGGTGGCCGTTCTGTGAAGCCAGTAACAGCAGTTAATAGAGCAGTTAATACAGGATGTAATTTATTGCATCAACGATTGGGTCGGGACTCGAAGCCAGCAGCTGAATCATCTAGCCAATTCGATCAGATTTTAGAGGAAGCTATGTTACGACAAGCTGCTGAGGGAGACACCTAATATATCGAGCAATCAATGAGATTAACAATTATTTAGGATTTGTTCTACCGGGGTTAAAAACTTCTTAGTCTGATTACAGTTCAGACAACAAGGTACAACATTGCCTTTGGTACTCTTACCATGTCGTGATAATGGCACAATATGATCCATGGTTAATTCTGAGGGTGAGAAGGTCTGATGACAATAATGACAAAGTCCTTGGGATAATTTAGTCTGCCACCAAGCCGTTTTTTTTAGCTTTCTGGCTTTTTCTTTTTCTTTATTAAGATGAGATTTGTCTTTTTCAATGTAGATCCAACTATCCATAAGGTGGGATTTACCCGGATTTGGGGTCATTGTCAAGGTTCTAATACAGGTGAATATAGCTTATTTTCATAAAAGCCAATGTTGTTTGCATGTTCTGAAATATCTAAACCAATTTCTTCTTCTTGTGGGTTTACTCGCAAACCAATAGATTTTTCAATTCCTTTAAAAAGAATATAAGAAAAAATAAAGCTAAAGATGCCTACTGATCCGATACCAATTAATTGGCTCATTAATTGTTGTAATGAAGCTAACTGACCAAAAAGGCCCACTGCCAAAGTCCCCCAAATACCACACACTAAATGAACAGAAACAGCTCCAACAGGGTCGTCAATTTCCAATTTTTCAACTATTTTGGTAGAAAAAACTACTAAAATTCCACCTAATAAACCAATCAGCATCGACTCTATTGGAGACATCTTATCCGCGCCTGCAGTGATTGAAACAAGACCGGCAAGTGCTCCGTTAAGTGTCATTAATAAATCAGGTTTTTTCTGCAACAGCCAGGAAGTAATTCCCGATCCCAATACTCCCATTGCACCTGCCAGAGCAGTTGTCACAAAGACTAAAGATAAAGCGACTGGGTCTGCCGATAATACTGACCCACCATTAAAGCCAAACCATCCAAACCATAATAGAAAGGCCCCTATAGCAACTAAAACAGGGTTTGAGGCGGGAATTGTGTTGGCCTTACCATTAGAGAATTTACCTAAGCGAGGACCTAGAATTATAGCTCCAGTCAAAGCCGCCCAACCGCCAACAGTGTGAACAATAGTTGATCCGGCGAAATCATAAAAAGAAATATCCAGCTGATCAAGAAAGCCACCTCCCCATTTCCACATACCAACCACTGGATAACAAAAAGTAACAAAAAGAGTTGAGAATACCAAAAATGAACTCAATTTGATTCTCTCAGCAACCGCACCAGAAACTATAGTAGCTGTGGTTGCCGCAAACATGGCTTGAAATAAAAAGTCGGTCCAATAAGTATATCCTGGATTATAAGTTGGGGTAAGACCATCAATACCAGAATCTAAACCGAAACCAGCAAATCCCATTAACATGCCTTTGAATTCCTCACCTGGATACATCAATCCAAAACCTATAAGTGCATAGGTTAATAGACCAATGGCAATTATAGCAGTATTTTTAAATAGGATATTTACACAATTTTTGCTTTGTACTAAACCAGCTTCTAACGTTGCAAAACCTAGATGCATGGTAAAAACTAAAATAGCTGCAATTAATAACCAGAGATTATGAATAATGAATGAAGTATTAATCGGTTCATTAGTTGCGAAGGATGAACCAGCAAAGAATAAGGAAAATATAATAAAAATTAAGCGAAAAACAAACGGTAATCTTAATTTCATGGCTCACTCCTTCTTTTAATGAGTATAAAAATTAAATTTAAAATTACTAAATAACAAAGCCCTAATATCATAATAAATCTTGTTTAATATATTGATATTCAAATGATATATAAAACATACAAAGTGATAAAACAGAGATTAGCACTTAAAATTTTTGTTTGCAATCATTTTTTGTTCATTTACAGTAAATTATGAATTTTTAGTTGTAAGAAATAACAATAAGCTGATTTTTATCAATATATAGTTGTTGATTTACGGTAAATCATGTTGAGGTTGCTATTTGTTTGTATAAAAAAATTGAAAGTCAGGTTAGCAATATTTAAGTTTTAGTAATATTGGTCGAAAAAACATTGGTATGAGAGAAATATTTTTCAAATATACCAACGTACTGTTATTACTAATAATCCTATTAGGTCTTCAATTAACTGGTTGTTTACGAGTACCAAAACAATCAAGTGATAAACTTGAAGGTTTTTATCAGGGTCCTTTTATTAAAACTCAAAATCCTCATCTTTTCAGCAAATTAGAACCTATTGTAAGGTCTATAGGCAGAATTTTAGAAGTCGATCACAAAAATGAAGAAAGCAGCCAAAAGGATGATGAGGGTGTTAGATGGAAAACCAGAGGCACTATGTTTCTTATCCATCCTGATGGTTATTTCTTAACCAATCATCACGTAATAATGCCCTGTTTGGATGAACACTTTGGCGATGACTATCTTAATAAATATAAAAGCCATGATTTTTTTAATGAGGGAGATTCTTCATCAGGTATTTTATGCGAAAATTTACGCATTAGAGTTCCAGCTGAGGTTGATTTAGAAGGAAAACGAATGGTTGAGCGTGAATACCCTTTTAAAAGTTTTAATTTATTAGTTATCCCTTCATATCTAGAGGCAGAATGGCATCCAGCTAAGCAATTTCAAAAGGATTTTGTGTTAGGTAAAATCCAATATTCCTTTGAGCATTATTTTGACTTTAGTAAGTTTGATCCTAATATTTCTATATCTGAAGGAGATGGTGCCTATATAATGGGTTATCCTATGGAGACTTTTCGTGGAAGCCTAATACCGATATTTTTGCTAAGGGCCGAGCAGGAAAAAGATAAATTGATAATTTTTAAGCAACCATCTCATATACAACAATATTGCGACAGAGAAGTGAAGAAAACTGAGGCTTGGGCCAAAGAATTAGATAATCAAATAAAGTTTTTAAAAGATAAATCAGATAAACTAAGTGACGATGAGTCATCAAAAGTAGCTGCCCTAAAGAGGATTGTGGACCAGATAATCGAAAATAAGGAAGAAAAATTAACTGATCAATTAGCCGTTAATGCGGATTTTGTTGAATGTGAACTTAATAAAATAATTGAATATATTAATCGGGAACTAGAATCAATTAAAGCTAAAATGGAATTTGTGAAAGAAAAAAGAAGAATTCGAAAGTGGTATTCAGATTCTCCAGGATTCTTTATGCAAATAGCTTATGGGACGGTCAAAGAGATCGAAAAAACAGTCCCATCTTTTAAAACCAATATAGATACAGTACCAGGTAATAGCGGTAGTCCGATTTTAAATGAAATGGGCAATATCATCGGTATTCATTATCTAGGTAATAAGGGTAGTAATCCATTTATTTATCATGAAAAAGATAGTTCTCAGGAAGAGATAGTTCATCCCAGTCATATAAAAATATCTAATGTATATCGCGATTTAGATCTTGATAGATTACCTGAACCATCAAATAATTCAGGTAAAGGATCCTTAACTTCCAAGGATACTATAGATCCTGATCCTGAAAAAAGCACTACAGAAGGTAAGGCAAAGTATCCCTATCAGGAGGATGATTTCAAAGATAAACCCAATTTTTGGGGATGTAGCATCCAAGATGTATTATGAATATTGACGAGTTCTTCTGATTTGCTTTAGAAGTCTTTTCTTGGCGGCAAGAGACTTTCGTTTGGCTTTTTCGCTAGGTTTTTCAAAGGCTTGTCGATTACGTACTTCTGTAATAACGCCGGCCCTTTCAATTTGTCTTTTAAAAATTTTTAATACAATTTCTATTGTTTGACCTTCTCTAACTCTAATACCAGGCATTTAACGTATCCAATCGTTATAGGTA
>CAZJDM010000069.1:0-21863 GCA_964544765.1 uncultured bacterium | reverse complement strand
AGGAAAAAATAAGGAGACATAACATATTGGTTAGGCGACGAATTTTTGACGAAGCCAACAAAGAGACTGGGGGTTTGCAAGAGCATCACGATCTATATTATTACGAAGTTGGTCTTCCTATTCCTAATACGAGTAGTTTTACCTATTCCTTTAATAAAATACTTCTGCCAGGTTCATTAGTTTACACCCCTTTTCGCAATCAAAAAAAAATTGGAGTAGTCCTATCAACTATAGATAACTTTCAATTACCAGATTACCCGATAAAAGAAATTATAAGTCCTATCTTTGAAAAACCCCTAATAAATAAACAACTCATTACTTTTTTTCGTTTTATTGCTGATTACTATTGTATGACATTAGGAGATGTATATAAAACAGCCTTACCATCTAAACTTATATCTAATCCTGCTAACCTTAAAAGAGAAAATAACACTTCTCATTACTCAATTGAGTCTTGTATAGAAAAGATTTATTCTATTAATCCTCATCATGACCCAGCTCAATTAAAACCGCTTTTAACCAGATCCAAACATTTAAGCTCCTTATGGGAAAAGTTGTCAAATACACCTACTTCCCTTACTCTTCTTCGAAAAGAACCCTTTTATTCCTCTAGTCGGTTAAGCAAACTCTTAGAAAAAAAGCTTGTGCAAGAACAAGTATTCTCTATTGATCTTAACCCAGAAGATTTTTCGATTTTATTAAACAATCACCAACATGTAAGCCGAGACTTTTCCCATCTTTCAAATGAACAAAAATCTGTTTTAGAGAAAATAAATATCAACCAATGGACCAAGCCTTACTTGTTACATGGGATAACAGGAAGTGGAAAAACTGAAGTTTATATGCAAGTTATTAAACAGGTCATGAAAAAAAAGAAAACTTCATTATTATTATTACCTGAGATTTCTCTGACCCCACAAATTATTGGCCTTTTTTATCACCGGTTTGGAGATATAATAGCTGTTCTTCATAGCGAACTAACTCCCAAAGAACGTTTAAACCAATGGATGCGAGTTCAAAAGGGTAATGCTCAAATAATAATAGGAACCAGATCCTCATTGTTTGCTCCATGTAATAATTTAGGACTTATTATTATCGATGAAGAACACGATGGTTCTTTTAAACAAGATCACCATCTTCCTTATCACGCTCGAGACATGGGGGTGTTTTTGGCTAAACACCTTAATATCCCCATTATATTGGGATCAGCAACCCCATCCGTTGAGTCTTATCACAACGCATGTATAAATAAATACTACCTATTGGAAATGAAAAAACGAACAACTAAAGCTATCTTACCAATAGTAGATATTATTGATATGCGAAAAATCCAAATGTCTCCCTTTGATCATTTTTCTCCCCCATTGTTAAATAGCATAAAAGAAGAAACCGAAAAAGGTAGGCAAGTTCTATTACTCATAAATAGAAGAGGTTATTCTAATTACATCCTTTGTTTTGAATGCGGAAATCCTCTTATGTGCCCTAACTGTCAAATATCTTTAACCTTTCATAAAAATCCAAAATGTTTAAAATGCCATTACTGCGATTTTCAAGATGATTATGTAACTATTTGCCCCAGTTGCCAATCAAATAATCTAGGCAGCTTGGGTTTTGGGACCCAAAAAATTGAAGCTGATTTACATCGCCTTCTTCCTAAAATTAACATCCTTCGACTGGACCGAGATACAGCATCCTCTAAAGGACAATTATCGAAAATTATCAATGATTTTATTTCTCGAAAGGCAGATGTTTTAATAGGAACCCAAATGATCGCTAAGGGACATGATTTTTTAAACGTAACTCTGGTGGGTGTTCTCAATGCAGATAATGGATTACTAATTCCTGATTTTAGGTCTAGCGAGCGGACTTTTCAATTGCTCACTCAGGTAGTGGGCAGGGCCGGTAGAGGCAGTAAACCTGGAAAAGCATTAATTCAAACCTATAATCCTGATCATTATAGTATTACGCTAGCCAAAGATCAAAATTTTACCCCCTTTTACCAAAAAGAATTCCAATTTCGACAACACTTAAAACTCCCTCCTACATACAAATATGCTTTATTGAAAGCCAGTGGAATTCAAAAAAGCTTTGTTAATAAAACAATTTCTTACCTTTATTCTCAGCTAGAACAAACCATTATCAAAAATCAGAAATTATTTCGCTCAATAGAATTAATTGGCCCTACAGAAGCTTCTTTGGTAAAAATTAGAAACAAATATCGCTATTATATTTTATTCAAGTCGCAGAATACTTCTGAAGTAAATCTTTTATTAAATACAATACGTAAAACCTATTCTAAAAGAATTTTAGCTACAGGTGTTTCCTATAGTTTGGATGTAGATCCACAAAGTACCTTATAACCTAGGTAAACGCAATACAACCATTCCCACTCGCTTTTAATTCATAATTTTGATAAAATTATAATTATATATCCAATGGAGCTAAATATGAATATTAGCGATCAACTGACATCAGAACAACAAAAAGTTGAGTCACACGTAAGAGAATGGATAAAACATACCAAAGAAAAAATAGCATTAGAGGGAAATCCACACAGACCTGTTATAATGATGTCACGTGAATTCGGAGCACATGGAGCCAGTATGGGTAGGTTGGTAGCGGAACAATTAGGATTTACCTTTTGGGATCAAAAGATGATTCATATTATCACGGCAAAAGATCCCATCCATGATTTACTTTTTTCTTCCTTAGGAGAAGAAGGTCAACGAATAATTGAAGAACGATTGGACCGTATTCAGTTAGAAATTGGAAAAGCTGATAAGGAATATCTTTATAAAATGGTACGTATAATAAAGTCTATTGAATATCGTGGTAGTTCTTTAATTGTGGGTCGAGGGGGTCATTTTGTGGTTGATGATGATAAGGTTTTACGCGTCCGTGTTTTTAGTCCGGAAGAACAAAGAGTGAAAGAATATGCTGAAAGCCGAGGCGTATCTATAAAACAGGCAAGTGACGAAGTAAAACGCGTTGAAAATGAACGCAGAGAGTTCATTCGTAAATATTATCACAAAGAGTTATCCGCCTGGTTATATTATGACTTATTAATTAATGCTGAAGCATATACACTCTCAGCCGGTGCAGATATAATACTGGCTGGTTATAAAGCAAAATTTGGATCAGAGGCTTATCGTAGGCTAAAGGACGTCGCATAAACCTATAATTAGATCACCTTTAGTCAGAAACTAATTAACACGGTGCTGGTTTCTGCCCTCAGTATAAATTAATTTAATACAATTGCACCAACTTGTCAGCGTTTGTTAGCCCGCTTTTCTTTTTTTGATAACTCACTTCCACCGAACAAGCATAAATAATATATGCGCCTGCGGAAGGACCATTTCCCGCTTTATTTCTACCACCAAAAGGTAATTCATAGTTTATATGAGTCGTCGGATGGTTCCATAGAATAGATGTTGCATTAACATGTCGTATAAATTGTTCAAAACTTGAAGTGGATTTTGAAAATAAAGAAGCCGACAAACAAAACACCGAGTCGTTGACTTGATTTATAGCTTCATCTAAGCTGTCTACTATATACACCGCTACATCAGGGCCAAAAAAAACAGTGTTTTCATAAACATTTTTTTTGTTGTTGTTCCACTCCATCAAGTGAACTCCAGGACTTACTATATATGCTTCTGCATCATTATCAATTTCCTTGCCCCATCTAAACGTTTCAAGGCTCTCCCGTCCCGCAATTCCCTGAAATCGCTGAAATTGCCTAACAGCTTCTTTGCAGCATAAAGGACCGTAAAAAACATGCTTCTCATTATTCACTGGTCCTACCTTAACTCTTTTTATTTCCTCAATAAATTTCTCCATAAACTGATCTGCTAACTCACTTTGTAAAATTAGTCGTCTTGAAGAGTGAAATCGTTGACCGGCACTAAACAACATCCCATACGCGGCCTGATAAATAGCCTCGTCCAGATCAGCATCATCTAAAACTACTACAGAGTTCTTTCCGCCTGTTTGCACCATAAATTTTTTAGATACATTAGTTGCAATATGATTTCGAATTTCTTGACTCCCTTCAAAAGAGCCTGAGTATATAATTCCATCAATGTCAGGGTGGGTTGACAGCCGGTTTCCAATCTTTCTGTCACCATATATAATGTTTATTAACCCTTCTTGCAGATTTGATTCTTTAAAGCATTTGGCAATTAAAACTCCCATACCACTCGTGTGAGTAGATGGCTTTAGTACAACCGTATTACCCGCAACAAGTGCCGAAATAACATAATTAACAGGTTCATATAGAGGTTGGGAATACGTGGTTAATACAGCTATGGTCCCTAAGGGCTTTCTGATAATTCCAGAGTTATTATCATCTGTATTATTGTTTTGTCCATATACTTCTTTTATGAAGGATCCTAAACAACCAAATATTTGCATGGTCTCGTTCCACTCAATCTCGGCTTCCCATTCGGGCCTACCGTTCTCATGGATTAAAACCGATATGAATTCATTTTTATGACTTTCAAAAACCCTCTTTAATCCCATTAAAGATTCGACTCTCTTCTGAGGAGAGATAAAGGACCATTCAACAAGTGATCTTTTTGCTTCACTCACAGCAGCATCAACCTGATCAGAAAAATATTCAAAAGATATGATCTTCTGTGAAGGTAAAGACGGATTAGCAATATTTATTTCACCCTGCTCTCCATTATCGAAATTCTGATACTGCCCCCCAATTAATGAACCAGGAAAATCTATTGGATATTCCATATCACCTCCTTTCGAATTTTTGACTAACCAAAAAGACGAGATCTTCATGATAATAAAGATAGTTAAAAGAGGCAAGGTGAAATCCTCTCGACATTAAAATACCAGGTATTTTATAGTTAAGATGATAAATTGACCAATAGAACATCGCAACTAACTTAGCACTTTTATTCCTATTTCTTTTCTGCTAGCATACTAATATGCACGCCAAGTCTAAACGTAGGGGGTAATTATACTCAATGAAAGAAGACAAAGCCATTTGGCATATTTATCAAAACAATTCCCAATATGGTCCCTTTCGTAAAAAAGATATTTTGCGTTTTATCGGTCAAAATCAAATTAAACCTTCTGCTTATGTTTTCAAAGAAGGAGATAAATCCTGGCGACCTTTTGGAGAAGTTATAGACTTTAAACACTTCTTTTTTAAACCCCAGAACCTTGACTCAAAAACAAAGGAACCTTCTAAAGCAACAGGGGGGACTCCTGAATCTAATCTGGATGATATAGCCAAAATCATCTCCAGCTATGAAGACGATCTTACTTTAGTGGATACAGCTTTAAAACAAAAACCCGTGCCACCCAATTCCAATGCCAAAACAAAGAAATCCGTTCTACCTAAAATTACTGATGCCTCGATTCCTTTTATCGAAATGGAAATACCTCCCCGTATTCCTGTGAGAAGGAAAAATTCCCCTACCGTTAGTCCTCCAAAGCCACCTCCTTCAACAGTAGGGTTAAGTTCTACCTCCCCAAATCCGGGTTCTCCAGCTAAGAAAGTAGATACTTCTGAAAAGAAATCAGACAACAATCATGATCAAAAAGTTGAAAGACCTACTAACTCTGAGTTTATTCAAATTTCCAACGAGCCGGATAAAACTTTAATTGAGTCACAATTTGACTCCGTATTAAAAGAATTAGAATCCCAATCTACTTCTAACAACCTAGATACTAACTTATCGCAGAAAACAACCAAAGAACTAAATGCCCTTTCTAAGGATTTAAATAAATCAGTTCTATCAACCGGAAAAATTCGTAAACTAACAAACTGCTCCATTATACTACCTCTACTTTCATTAGGCTTATATGTAATTTTTTGGGTTGTGTCTATTTGCGATGAAATAACCTTACACCTAGGAAAGGCTTCTCCTAAAGCTATTAATACTATCTTCTTCTCAGTATTTTTATTTATACCAGGTACTCACTTAATTTTTGCCTATTTATTGGGAAAATCAATTAAAACTATGGTAGAAGATGATATAAAACATAAATGTACTCCTTGGAGATTTACCTTATATTGGATAGTTCCTATCATTCCATTTTTCTTTATGCATTATACTCAAAAGCATCTAAACCGACATTGGCAATTTCATCAAAAGAAAAACAGCCCCCTCAAAATCACCAAAGAGTAAACGACAAAAACGGCATTTGACAGAGGCTCCTCATGATTCGCATAAAAGATTTATCCAAATGGTATGGAAATCATGCTGCCTTACAAACGATAAATCTTTCTATTAATAAAGGAGAAACAGTAGGTCTTTTGGGTCCGAACGGAGCCGGTAAAACAACTATCATAGAAATTCTTGCTGGATTTCTTGCCCCTACGTCAGGACAAATATCTATTGCCGGATTAGATCTATGGGAACATCCAATGCAAATAAAATCTCTGATTGGTTATTTACCCAATCCCGCGGTTCTCTACGAAGATATGACCATTATTGAATACTTGGGTTTTATGTCTGATATAAAAAAGCCTCACCTTATTAAGAAAGATCGACAAATAGCTATCTCTAAAGTAATTCTTCTGTGTTCCCTGGAAAGAGAAAAACTTAGACTTATAAAGAATCTTTCTCAAGGTTTTAAACAGAGAGTAGCACTAGCAGGAACGCTTCTTTATGATCCTGAAATTTTACTTCTTGATGAACCAACAGATGGATTGGATCCTGAACAAATTAGAGAAATAAGAAAAATCATTCAAAATCATTTAATCAATAAGACTGTCTTCATAAGCTCTCATATTCTGTCTGAAATCTCGCAAATTTGTAATAGGGTACTTATTTTACAACAAGGGAAATTAATAAACTCAATTGAATTATCGCGTTCAAAATTGTCTTATCCCGAATTGGAGATTTTTTACCTAGAAAGTACCAAAGATTGTAAAACCAGTAGGAAGGATCAATGTCCGTTGTTTTAACACTTATTAAAAAAGAATTTAGAAGCACTTTTCTTACTCCAATGGGATATACATTATTAGCCATTTTTATGATCGTAATTGGCGCTATTTTTTTTAATTTTCTCTCTGTTTTTCAAGATATCCCTGTGTCACTAACTTCAGGAAAAATAATCGATAGTAGAAAATTAAATCTTCACTCTCATTTAATTCAGCCTCTTTTTGGAGTTATCATTTCTTTTGGTCTATTCATAATACCATTACTAACAATGAAAACTTTTAGTGAAGAAAGAAAAAACAAAACTATAAAAATTCTCTTAAGCTTACCTATTACCTGTTTTCAAATTGTTCAAGGCAAATTTATTGCTTTTATGATTTATATCATTATCCTTTTGTCATCCTCCTTACCGTTTATTTTTATTGTAGTTGGTTTTGGTAATCCTGAGCTATGGCCAATTATAACGGGTTATTTAGGTATATTTTTACTTTTCTCTTCCTTTGGTGCTACTGGAATATTTTTTTCTTCCCTTTTTGAAAATCAATTTTTATCTGCCTGCTTATCTTTTTTTACTATTTTGTTATTTTGGCTACTAAATCAAATAGTGACTTTTGATCATTCATCTTTATCCCAATTATCCCAATTTCTTTCTTATGGTAAACACACTTTTCATTTAATAAATGGGGTGATTTATTTATCTGATGTTGGTTATTTCTTTTTATTAACCTCTTTTTTCTTGTATCTTACTTATAGGCAAATTGAAGCTCATAAATGGAGGTGAAGAACCCAGCGACTAAAGATCGCTGGGCTTCCTACATTAGCTAAAAAATGGACTTGTACGCATACAAGCGAGGAAATCATCGATTATAGATCAAAAAATCATAGAAAATACCTCATTCTCTACCACATCATCCTTGTCACCAAGTACAGAAAACAACTTCTCGTTTATACAGGAGAACATGTGAAAAAGATGATTAATCAATTGACAAAAAGAAATGACGCAAAATTTACTATAGAAAAGATGGAAGTCGACAAGGATCATATCCATCTTATGGTAAATGCGAATCCTAACGTATCCGCAACTCAAATTATTAGAAGAATTAAACAAAACACTACTTTTTTAATTTGGAATGAGTTTAATGATTATTTGAAAAAACACTATTGGAAAGAGAAGACTTTTTAATGAAAACAAAACTTTTTTGGCTTTTTAATTTCTTAGCTCTCTTTTGTATTTTGATTGCACCTATAGGTAGTCAGTTTAATGATATAATCCCTTTCTCAGACTTTCTATTACTAACAATAGGGTTTCTATTATTAATATGCCTACTTTATATAAAAAGAAAAAATATCTCTAAAATTATAAAGAAAAGATCTTTTCTCTACAGCTCAAATGCTCTTTTGTCTAACGTAATATTATTTCTTATTATATTAGTTATTGGTTATTTCTTAAGTAGGTATGATAAAAAGCTCGATTTAACTTTTAATAAGCGATTTACCTTACTGACTGAGACTAAACAAGTATTAGACTTAATAAAGGAAGAATTAACCATAACAGGGTTTTATAAGAAAAGTGAGTCGGACTCTTTTTTTCTCCTATTTAATCCATTAAAAGAATATCAATCTCAAATACAATTAGTCCATATAGATCCTATTTCTAAACCGCATTTAACCCAAAAATATCAAATAAGACAGACTAAATCTGTTATCTTTTCTTATCAAAACTTTTCAACCACTATTACTAACCCCAACATTCAAAAAATAACAACCGCTATATTAAAAGTTTTAAAACAAGAAGAAAAAGAACTTTTTTTCATAGTGAGCCCTGAAACAAGACAATTCCCCAAAGACTTATCTCAACTGAAGATAATGCTTACCCATAGCAATTATAAAATAAAATTAGTATCTATTAATAATTTAAATCAAGTCCCTTTAAAATCGGGCAATATATTAATTTTCTCGCGAATTAATGCCCCTTATACAAAAAAGCAACTCAACCAGATTCAAAATTTGCTTAAACATGGAGGAAAAAGCATTTTTCTAATTGATTCTGGAGTTAATTCCGGTTTGGAACCACTTTTATTATCTTATGGAATTCGACTAAACCCCAAAGACATTATAGTCCTGGATCCCAAATCCAAACTAGCACAATATCAAAAGGGAAATTATCTTCTAATTTCCGGTAATAAAGCAAGCTCTCACTCAATTACTAAAGATCTTTATTCTTCATTATTGTTTTACAAAGCAAGATCATTACAAGAAACAACAACTGATTCTCGCACCAATACAACTGTACTAGTTAAATCAACTAAAAGCACTTGGGCTAATTTAAATGGATTAACTAAAGAGTTATCCCTTGATAATACTGATATAAAAGGCCCTTTACCTCTAGCGATATTATCTGAAAAGAAAAACAACTCTATAATAGTGGTTGGTGACAGTGATTTTATTACTAACTCTTTTTTAAATAACTTACCTAACGGTAGTTTCATTTTAAACATGGTCAACTATTTGAATGAGCATTATGATTTAATAAACATAACTCCTCGCCCCAATAAGAAAACATCTATTTCTTTACCACTACGAATGAGATCCGTTTTCTTTTATTTATTAGTGATAATTATACCAATAATAATACTCGGTACTGGATGGGTTCGTTGGTTTAATAGGAGTCGTTTATGAACCGTCATTATAAAACCAGCTTAATTCTAATTTTAGGACTATTAATTGGATTAGTATTAATTTGGATTGAAAATTATCAAGCAAAACTAGCCATTTATAAAAAATTAGAGCAACATCGCATTTTAAAAATTTTTCGACCTAATTCAGTTCATACTGTAATCATTCAAAGACCCTTACTAAAAACCCCAAAAATAGTTTTAACCAAGCAGGGTCATTTATGGTTCATCAAAGAACCAATATACTACAAAGCCGATCTAATGGTTGTAAACGTATTATTAAAAGAAGCCATTAACCAAAACTATCTAGAAATAATTGAAAATCACAAAGAAGATATGACCACATTTGGAACAGGTTCAGATTCGGCAATTAAAGTCACTTTAAATTATTATACTGACTATTTAAATTCAGATTCAAAAAGCCTCTCCATACTATTAGGAAATCAATCATTGATAAAAGACACACAGTACGTTTTACACCAAAAAGTCCTTTACTTAGCTGACACCTATATTTTGCCTTTATTTAACAGACCACTTTCTCATTATAGAAATAAAAAAATTATTGAATTTAATCCCAATAGAATTACTTCTATTCAATTGGATAATAATAGCAAAATTAGCAATAATAGTAAAAAAAGGAAAAAATCCCTTACTATCAAGAAAACCAAAGACAGATCATATCTATTAACTGAAAATAAAATTCAAATTGACGAAGAGAACCTATTTAAATTCTTACAAAAAATAGAAAGCCTTAGGGCTATTGAGTTTTTTAACACTAAAGATGCTTTACAAAAAGTAAAATTGCCCAATCAAACCTATTTTACAATAACCATCCAAGAAAACTGGGGGGAAAAACAAATCAGTTTATTATTCTACGAACTACCTAACCACAGATTACTAGCTAAACATTTTTCTGGTGATGTCATTTTTGAACTACCGTATAGCGATCGAAAAAAACTCAATTTTTTTAAATCACTATAAACGCATAATATTAATTCATTTCAAGGACATAATCGCTAGGATATAATATCCGGTTTTAAACATCTAAAGAAGCTGTCCCTATTACCGAATAATAAATTATTAGTTAGGAGAAATTATGAAAATCTTTATATTGTTAACATTAGTATGGCTTTTATCAATTTCATGTAAAACTAGAGATGACAACGCTGAACCTAAGGGACACATGCAATCAATGACAAAAACCATTGATATTCCAGAATACTGTCAAACCAAAACCCCCAGTTCCTCAATTGAACACATTTACTTAAGTTATGACCCTGATAAGGTACTTTTTTCATAGTCAAATCAGCAGCAACTCAAAAATTACAGTTGTGGCTATTAAGTTTAACTAAAGGCATCGCTATTCCTTTTTTAAGTGCCAAAAGGGATATTTCTCCAAATACTTTCTTAAGTACTTTTAACATTGAAGTTGTAGGCGCACCTTCTTGCGAGTATGATCGCAAGAAGGTGGTAGAAAATCAAAATATCCCTTCCTTTAAACCTCAAGATATTAATGATCTCTTTATATCTGACCTACTAAGAAAAATAAAAGAAACTAAACATAAAACGGAAGCTTTTTTAATTGGTTCTCATGCAGGGTGGACGGACTTAAATGGTTGTCACTACGACACGGTTTGTAGTTGGTGGCATTGCCATTAAATAAATTTATCTAAATCCCTTCAAAACAACAAACTCTGACCTTCTATTTTTGGCCCAAGCCACTCTATTACTTCTTGGATCAACAGGTCTTTCTTCACCGTAGCTAATAGTGGATAACTGACTTTCATTTACACCCAAATAAATTAAGTATTCCTTAGTTGAATGAGCTCGTCTTTCTCCCAGCGCTAAATTGTACTGATTAGAACCTCGCTCATCACAGTGACCCTCTATTTGAATTTTGACATTTTTATGATTATTCAAATAAATAGCTTTGGCTTCTAATATTGGTTTGGCTTCTTCTTTAATAAATGATTTATCAAAATCAAAATGAATAGGTGCCGGATCCAGCTTTTCTTCTGTAGTTGGTTCAATTACCTCTTCGGTTTCCTGTTCGACTACTTCAGGAGTCTCCTCAACAGGAGGTTCAACTGCAGGGGGGACCTCTTGACTAGTACACCCTATAATCCAAAAAAAATACCCAGATAATAAAATATTCCTTATCATAAACCACCTCCTAGCAACTTCTTATCTCAAAAGGACACAAATTCAAAACACAAAATTCAACGAATAGGAAAAACATTTTTTAGTTCTATTATTAGTTAACCTGCAGGAATTCAGACCTTCTATTTTTGGCCCAAGCTTCTTCATTACTTTGTGGATCAATTGGCTTTTCCTCACCATAACTAATTGTATCTAATTGATCTGGCTTAACGCCAAGACCAATTAAATAAACCTTGGTAGAATGAGCCCGTCTTTCTCCCAGAGCTAAATTATATTGATTAGATCCTCTTTCATCACAATGACCCTCTATTTGAATTTTTTGTTGAGGATTAGCTGCTAAATATTGAGCCTTCTTTTCAAGTGATTTCTCATATTCAGATAAAATGTCTGATTTATCATATTCAAAATGGATCGATCTACGATCAAATACCATTGTTACAGAATCCGGTGAAACATCAGCTCTGTCTTCTTTTGCAACTTCTTCTTGTTTTTCATCCAAAGTAGGTTCATCCTCAGAAACATCCATTTCATCAATTTCCTCTTCAGAGACATCTTCTTCAACAGGAGTAGCATCTGTAACTTCTTCACTACTAGTACAACTAATAAAAACTCCTAAAAACCCAACTAATAAAAGAACAACCACCAAATACTGCCTTATCATATTGTCTCCTTGTTAAATAAACTCATTTATGTAAATATTTTTTCTACTTTTAATCATCTCTAGTTAAAGGATTTTATAGCCGCATTCCTCAATTGTCAATAAAAATTACTGCGCAATAACAGATAAAAAACCTATTTGATCAAGACGCTCAAGAGCTTTTGATGAATATTACCAAAATTCCCCGAAGACATAATCAAAATATGATCATTTGGCTTTACCTCGTTTAAAACCAGATTTATTATTTCCTCATTATCTTCAATATAATGAGCCTTATTTCCAATCAATTTAGCCAATTCATTTCCATCCATTTTCTGGTTTTGGTCCAAACGTTTATCTTCAAAAACTTTCCCTATAATCACAAAATCAGCTTCCTTAAATGCCCTACTATAGTTATTCATAAATTTATTTCTTCTAGATGTAGCGCTCTTTGGTTCAAACAAGGCCCAGATGCGTCCTAATTTAATGGACTTACGTAAAGCCTGTATTGTATTTTCCACAGCAGTGGGATGATGAGCAAAATCGTCATAAATTGTAATTCCGTTTTTCTTACCAAGAACCTCTAATCTTCTTTTCACACCAGCATAACGACTCATGTATTTATTTAAATCATTCTTTTTGGTGATCCCTAAAATATCTAATAAGACAATAACGGCTAAAGAATTTAAGACATTGAACTGGCCCAATAACGGAATCGTTACTTCTTTTTCATAACGACTAGTTTTTAAAATATAAGAAGTTTTATCTTCTTTAAATTCTTTTGAAATAGCAACATAATCTAAGTCAATTTTCCTGTCTTGATCATCAAAACCGAAACAAATTACTTTACACGGGGCTGCTTCACAAACATCCATAACATTAGAATCACAACCATTTGCAATAATTATACCTGAACTGGGCATTGATTTAACTAGCTTTAAGAACTTATCTTTTATTTCACCCAAAGAGTTGTATATATCCGCATGATCAAATTCCAAATTATTGATTATTAGAATATCAGGATGATAATGAAAAAACTTGGGTTCTTTGTCAAAATACGCTGTATCATACTCATCTCCCTCCAATATCACATATTCAGCTTCTTTTTTAAATTGAAAGCTATAAGGAAAGGAATTGGATTGTCCTCCAATAAAAAAAGTTATTGGAGTCCCAGCTTTCTCAAGCACTGAGCAAATATAGGCCGTTACAGTAGTTTTACCATGAGTACCAGTTATAACTATAGATTTCTTATCAGGTAAAAAAAACTTTTCAATCACTTCTGGAAAAGAAATTAACTTATATTTGTGTTTTATAGCATAATCCAATTCGGAATTCATGCCCTTAGATAAAACATTACCTACTACGATATAATCAATATGTTGCTTAGTTATATTATCTTCTGAATATCCATAGTTTACTGGAATTTCATATTTTTCTAACATGGTACTCATAGGCGGATATATTTTCCCATCGCTTCCTAAAACTTTATGTCCCACTTGTTTTAATAAACCGGCCACAGAAGCCATTCCTGTTCCTCCTATGGCAATAAAGTAAAATGTTTTCATCAAAATCTCAATCTACAAATATATTTTTCTTTCTCTAAGGTTGATTCTTATTTGCTCTCCAAAAGGTAAAAACATACTACTATTTATATGCCCAACTGGTAGATCATACAAAACGGGAACTTTAATTTTTCTAAATAAGTAATTAAGAACATCGGTTAATTCTTCATCATCTTCTAAACAGTCTACCAGGCTGCCAACTATCACAGCTTTGCAGTTTTGAAATTTTCCAGCATAGTATAATTGATTTATCATTAGGTCCAATCGATAAAAAGGTTCGTTTATCTCTTCAAAAAAGAAAATCTTATCCTTTAAATCAATCTCTATTTTAGTTCCAATACTACTTGTACATAACGCCAAACATCCTCCAATAATTGAACCTTCTATCATTTCGGTATTAAAACTATCCAGTACCTTAAAGGACATATTTCGGAAATTAGACTCTATATCTCCCTCTAATAGAAGGGTTTTAAGAGAATTTTCAAGTTGCTGCTCAGCCTCGATAAAATAGGAGGTCGCTGGCATAGGACCATATATTGTTGGTGATATAGCAAAGTGATCCCAAAAAAGATGTAAGATGGTAGCATCACTCATACCTATTATAATTTTTTTTTCACAAAAAAGATCTTTGGAAATCAAGTCTATCAAGTCAATTGACCCATAACCACCCCTTGCGCACCACAAAATTTCTGCCTCTGGAATTTGTATAAACCTTTTTAATTCACTAGCTCTTTTTTCTGCACTACCGGCAGTTATATACGAACATTCACATATTTGCTCATGATATTTTACTTGAAAACCTAACTGTCTGAGCCTATCTACCCCTCGAAAAAATTTATCTTTATCAACAGGACCAGAAGGGGCTACTAAAGCAATTTTTCTTTTGTTCTTTAAGTCTTTCCAAATAGTGTTTATTGGCATCCAAATCCCATTATAGTATACTGGTTATTATATATATTGAGTATATTAACAAGTATTAAAAAAAAATCCTACTATATCTTATTTAAAAAGGGAGTATGTATGATTTACTGGAAAACTTTTTTAACAGTTTTTCTATGTAGTTGGCTCTTTGCATGCAACGCGAAGTTTTTAAAGATGAGAAACGAAGCTTACAACTCATATTCTTCTCTAAATAAAACAAAAACTAATCAATCCGATAAAGCAAATTCATCAACACCACACCAAATTGCTCTTAAGAAAATTGATGAATCAACTTATTTTGCATCTCTTAAACCACAACATGTTCTAGAAGCCTTTTTGATGGTTTTAGTAAAAAATTATACTATTAACATAGTGGATCATAAAACAAATTTAATATCTACCGAGTGGGACTCTTATTATATAGACCATGAATTGTTTCGCAATAAAATCACGATTAAACTTACCAAAATGAACCCTTATAAAACTAAAATAGATATTATTAATAATATCGAAAAATTTGATAAACCATTCTCTTACTCAACATCAGAGAATATGTGGATTCCTTTCGATAAAACATCTGAAGAAATAGAACGCATAATTACAAACGTCAAAACAATTTTGGCTAGAAATAAAAAGCGAGCTTCTTTCGCTAGAAACTAACTTAACGGCATTGACTAACTTTTTACCGCTACTTACCAATACAGAAGTTGGAAAAAATAGAGTTTAAAATATCCTCGCTGGTAACCTCTCCTGTAATTTCATGCAAATAAGATAGCGCTTGTTTTAATTCAAAAGCAAGCACTTCATAATAAGCATTATTCTTGTGGGCCTTTTTAAACTCTTGCAAACAACTAAAACATTCTTTTAATTTTTTGAAATGACGTTCATTTGTAATAATGAGGTCTCTTTGATTACTTTTTTCACCCAACAATTGTTGATAGATAAGATTCTTTAGCTTATCAATATTCCAATAATTTTTAACAGAAATTCCACAACCAGTCGAATATTTTAACAAGTCCACAAGCCTAGCACCGCAGTCGCTCCGAGGCTTTTCCACATTTATTCCACTATCATTTTCTATAACCTGTTTAAATTTATCTGGGATTTCATCTATATTATTAAAAGCAAGATCACATTTATTATAAATTTTAATGATAGGCTTATTTTTTATTAATTCTAAGACGTTCGATGTAAAAAAACTGTTGAATTCTTCTTTATTTTTAGAATTTACATCCTCTACAAACAGCACTATATCGGCCAACTCAGCCTGGTTGAGCGAAAATTCCACACCTTCAGACTCTACATACTCTCTGGTATCCCGAAGTCCTGCTGTATCAACTAAAGTAATGGCAATATCATTTATAATTGCTCCTTCCCTAATTATATCTCTAGTAGTGCCGGGAATATCTGAAATTAAGGCCCTATTTTCTCCCAGTAGCAAATTCAACAAACTAGATTTACCGACATTAGGAGGACCCAAAATAACGACCTTTGCTCCTTCACGAACAATTACCCCCTCTTTATAGCTGTCAATCATATTTATCAGGACATCCATAACGACACTAATCTCTTTTTCTATTTCCAAAGTATGTTCACTAGGAATTTCATCCTCCGGAAAATCAATATACGCTTCGTAAAACACTAAATAATGTTTTATAGTGTCTGAAACAGATTTAATTCTCTGAGACAGTAATTTTTGAACATTTCTTTTGGCAAATCGTAAGGCCTTTTCTGAAGAAGCATGAATTAAATCAGCTACTGATTCAGCCTGAATTAAATCTAATTTTTTGTTGTGATAGGCTCTTTCGGTAAACTCTCCAGGACGAGCTAAGCGCGCGCCTAAGTTTTGAAAAAGAGCTATAATCTTTTGAGCAAGGAGCATATTTCCATGACAGGAAATTTCGATTATATCTTCTCCTGTATAGGATTTGGGTCCCTTAAAATATGTAATTACAACTTCATCCACTGTTTCTGAGGTTTGAGGATCAATCAATAATCCAAAAGTAGCTAACCTTGGAGATAATAGTTTTAAACGCTTACCCCTTTGATTCCGAACCAACTCTAAAACAAATGAATATGATCTATCACCACTCAATCTAATAACTGCTAAGGCTCCATGACCTATAGAGGTAGATAAGGCAATTATGGTATCTTTTAAATCAAATAATTCAGACACGTCAAACACTTACTATTAATTTGTTTGTTTACATGAATTTCAACTGATCCTATCACTAACCTTTTCTCAACTATTCTACCTTTGCATATTTATTGATTAAGAATTGTTGGAAGATTGATAGGGTCATGTTAGTTAATATATATAGAACCGCACCAGATGGGAGAAATAACATTAGAGCAGTAAACATAACATTCATAATTAAAAACATTTTTTTCTGATTAGGATCTGAAACAGTTGTAGGCATTATTTTCTGTTGAACGAACATTAGTATGCCGGTCAAAACTGGTAATATAAAAAATGGGTCTTTTTCCGATAAATCAACAACCCACCCCACAAAGTACGCATTTCTCAATTCAATAGAATTATATAAAACCCTATACAATGCTAAAAATATTGGCATCTGTAATAAGATAGGTAAACATCCTCCTAAAGGATTCATATTATGACTCTTCATAAAAGCCATCGTCTCTTGTGATTGTCTTTGCCTATCTTCTTTATATTTCTCTTGAATCTTTTTTAACTGGGGTTGCAGTTTTTGCATCCGTTTCATTGAAATAGACGCTTTCCATGTTAGGGGAAGTAAAATTAGTTTGATGATAGCAGTCAGCAATATTATCGAAATTCCATAATTTCCAATTGCAGAATAGATTGATTTTAAGGATTTTAAAATTGGAACAGCTATTATGGATAGCATAGAAAAGTCAATAGCCTCATCTAAACCACTTCCATATTGTTCTAATAAATCTATATCTTTTGGTCCTAAATATAAATTATATTTCAAATCAATAGATTGCCTTGATTGAAGTTCGGTTATACTTTCTACCAAAGCTAAACCATAAAGATTGTTACCCAAATTATATAGTTCCAAATTTTGTTTATCTGAACTTGGTAAAAGAGCCTTTAAAAAATACAGTGTATCCATTCCCAGCCAATTTACATGCAAGCCCTTAACTCCCCACAAACCATCATTTTTGGTATCAGCAGAGATATCAGTATAAGCAATTCTCTCCATTCCTTCACTCGCCTTAACTACTGCTCCACTTGTATTAAACGCTCCTCCACCAGCTAAAAAACCTCCACTTCTTTCGGGCTCTTTATAAACGTCATATAATACCGTTTTCAATTTGGTAGAGAAAGGTACGGAAGATTGGTTAACAATATTTACCGATAATAGTAGATAATACGGATTCAGTAGCGTATATGTCTTTCTTATTCTTACAGCTCCTATTACTGAAGAAAAAATGATTGTTTTTTCTTCTTTGCTTTCAAGGCGATATTGGCTGCCATACTGTTGAGATTCATATATTTGAGTAAAGAAAGAGTTCCTAGACTTAAGTCTTTCTAATTCTACTCCCTTTGATATACTGATTTCTTCATTATCATTTTGTTTTTCTTTATATTTTTTTAACCAAACCCTTTTGATAGAAGCTTCTTCCTGAGAAAATAAAATAGATATTTCTTCATTGGATATAGTTAGCTGTTCTTCTGAAGCAACGGGGACTTTAGCTTTTGATATTGTTTCAAATTGTTCGGTTTTATTATTTGAATTTTGAGATAAATTGAATCCTGTGGTATTCGATTTTGATTGATTATTAGAAACAATTTCTTCTGAAGAAGATTTAGTTTTCTCCATTTCCTGGGTTTGTTGAGCTCTAACTCTCTCCTTATAACCCGGATACCTTTTTTCAAGAACAAGATCCCATCCAAACCAAACCAAGATTGATAACAAGATAGCTAAGACTGTTTTTTTATCCATTACTAAATCCTTATCTTACTAAATGCTTAATTAACAGGGTCAAATCCACCCGGATGATATGGGTGACACCTAACAATCCTACTAAATCCTTTAAAAATACCTTGAATGATCCCCTTAGTTTCTATTGATTGAATTGTATATTCCGAACAAGACGGATAATACCGACAGCAATTACCTACAAGAGGGGATATAGTCATCTGATATATTTTAATCAGCTTAATACAAAATATTTTCAACCAATTTATTAAAAACACTTTTAAACTACAAAAAGTCCGTAATTTCTGTGAACCTAGAAGAAGATTTGCTAAAGTATGAATGATCAAAATTCTGTTTATATTTCTTAATTACAACAATAAAATCCTTCCCTCTAGGCAAGGATTTATGCTTTAATCTAAAAAATTCTCGAACATATCGCTTATAGCGGTTCCTAATTACAGCTTTTCCTACTTTCTTTGTTACACTAATTCCAATTCGACTGTGATCTAAACTATTTTCCTTAATATAACAACTATATTCATTACAACGAACCACTCTATCGTAATTAAATATAACCTTCTTAAAATCTTCTGATTTTAGAAGTCTCGAACTCTTAGATAATTTAAATCTCATATTATTTACTATAAACGTCAGCTGCTAATCTTGCTCTACCTTTAGATCTTCTGGCTGATACAACACGCCTACCATTTTTAGTAGCCATTCTCGCCCTAAAACCGTGTTTTCTTGCTCTAGATTTATTAGATGGCTGAAATGTTCGTTTACTCACTTTAAACCTCCCCAAAGATTCCAAGAGATGCACCCTAGCATACTCTTAAATTAGTTTCAAGAATTTTCACTTTTTTGATTAATTTGATCAGTTTGATTACTGTTAGTTTGATCAGTGGTTTCTTCCGAGTTTATCCCGGAAGCAATTTTAGATAGACTTCTAACAACATCATTTTCTTGCAAATTCATCAACCTAACCCCCTGAGTATTACGCCCCATAGAGCTAACATCGTTTGATCTCATCCTAATGACTTTACCCATCTTGTTTAGAAGAAAAAAGTCATCTTTATCTGTAACCTTAGCCATACCAACAACTTTTCCATTCCTCGGTGATGTCTTGATAGTTATTACTCCTTGACCTCCTCTAGCTTGCTGAGGATACTCGGTAAGTAGGGTCTTTTTTCCATAACCATTTTCTGTAGCCACTAACAAAAAATTTTGATCATCTTGATCAAGTCTTTCCATTCCTACAACTCCATCATCCCGTCCCCCAAACCTCATGGATATAACTCCTCTGGAAGATCTTCCCGTTTCCCTAATATCCTTACTTTTAACCCGAATAGCTTTACCACCCTTTGAACAAAAAATAATATCTGAATCATCATCTACTAACATTCCTGATATAACTTCATCACCTTCACCTAAAGTTAATCCAATAATACCACTGGATCTAATATTTGAAAAAGCCATTAAATTTGTTTTCTTAATAAAGCCCATTTTAGTCAAAATTGAAACATATTCTCCTTCAACATATTGATTTACTGGGATAATAAAAGCTACACGCTCATCAACAGTACTATCAATATTAATCAAATTAACAATAGCTTTCCCCTTTGAATAACGATCTGCCTCAGGTATTTTATATACTTTCAAGGAGTAAACTTTTCCTAAAGTCGAGAAGCAAAGCACATCAGCGTGAGTATGGGTTGTAAAAATATCCTTTACAACATCATCTTCTCCTATAATAACCCCCTGTTTTCCCTTCCCTCCTCTAGACTGACTTTCATAAGTATCTAATGGTAATCTTTTAATATAACCCTTTAATGTTCTAATAATTACAACTTCTTGATCTTCAATTAGATCTAAATCCTCAAGATCACCTTCTTCTGCTTCTACAATCTCTGTATGCCGCTCGTCTCCATAAGTATCACTAATTTTGGTGAGTTCTTCCTTAATAATGTCGTATATTTGGGACACGTCTGAGAGTATACCACGTAGTTTTGCTATTAATTTTATTAAGTCATCATATTCTTGTACTATCTTATCTCGCTCTAAACCGGTTAAACGCTGAAGTCTCATTTCCAAAATAGCCGTAGCCTGTTTTTCGGAAAAATCAAATCTTCCTATTAATGATTGTTTTGCTGCATTAGCATTCTCGGCTTCTTTTATCATCGAAATGACTTCATCTAAGTTTTCAATGGCCCTTTTTAACCCTTCCATAATATGAGCTTTTTCTTCTGCTCTATTTAGTTCAAAGACTGTTTTTCTGGTAACCACTTCCCTTCTGTGTTTTACAAACTCAACTACATAATCCTTTAAATTGATTATTTGAGGAACATTATTAACTAAAGCAATCATATTAATACCGAAAGAAGTCGATAAAGCGGTTTGCTTATATAAATTATTAAGTAATACCTGAGCTATAGTATCTTTTTTCACGTCGATAACTATTCGAATTCCATCTTTATCAGATTCATCACGAAGATCGGATATACCCTCAATTTTTCTTTCTTTCACCAATTCAGCGATCTTTTCTATCAGTCTAGCTTTATTAACTTGATATGGAATCTCGGTAATAATTATATTTTCTTTGTTTTTAACAGTTTCTATCTCAGCTCTAGCTTTTATCTTTATGGAACCTCTTCCAGTTTTATAAGCCTCATAAATACCCCTTTTTCCGGAAATAATTCCAGCTGTTGGAAAATCAGGACCAGATACATATTTGATTAAATCTGAAATAGAAATTTCCATATCATCAATGTAAGCCAATACGGCTTGAACTAACTCTCTTAAATTATGTGGGGGTATATTGGTTGCCATTCCCACAGCGATACCTGAGGCACCGTTTATCAATAAGGCGGGTATCTTACCCGGCAAAACTGATGGTTCTACCTCTGAATCATCATAATTAGGTATAAAATCCACAGTATTTTTTTCTATATCTTCCAATACCTCTGAGGTAATTTTATCCATACGTACTTCCGTATAACGCATGGCTGCGGCCGAGTCTCCGTCAACAGACCCAAAATTACCCTGTCCATCTACAAGGGTATACCTTAAGGAGAAATCCTGAGCCATTCGTACTA
>CAZJDM010000068.1:0-21991 GCA_964544765.1 uncultured bacterium | reverse complement strand
TTAAATTAGTTCAAATAAATGGAGTCAAGGTGGGGTTCAGGCCTAACTTACGAAATAACCTCTATTTTAACCCTGGAAGGATTAACCGCGACTGAATTGGTCAGGTTTGAAATTACCGAACTGGATCAGGAAAGTGATGGGAACGTTCCGATTTCCGAGACTTTTGATTTAGCAAATGGTCATTGGTGTGGTGATGGTACCCATCCTTATGTAGAAGGGATGCAAGTGCGCATAATCTCCATTGACGCTAATAAGGCTGGTACCTTTAGATTTAAGATGCAATGTCGTCGAGATATTGAGGATACATGGAAAAGTGATCGTGCAGATTGGGAATGTAGAGATAGAGACATGGGCGATTGGCGGGCTAAATTGATAGATTATGCCTATGGTGGAAGTCCTTCCAGAGATGATTGTACTGATGAGATGAGTTCTGGTGTCACCTATATTGATGCCGAGCATGTATATGATATGGGTGAAACCCTTGATGGCTTCGGCGATATGGCCAATGGGGGTATTATGTTTGATTTAAAAGGACCTGACGATATTTATAATAATGCTCAGATGATACTTATAATAAGAAGATCGTATGAGCGTCAGCGTTACTGGATAATTAATGCTTTGGTACCTGAGTAATTAGGGCTTTAAAAGCTGCTTTAGGAAATAAAAAGGATGAGTAATAAAGAAAAATTACCTATTATTAAAATTTTGTTCCTGCTTATCTCTATAATGTGGGTTCTAGGTAGTTGTTCTTCTGGAGCAGGTTCAGCGGGAGATTCTGAAGAGGAAACGTCTTCGTCGCAAGGTACAGCAGTTACGGATCAAACGGTGAAATTGAAGCCTCTTGCCAGTGTTACTAACGATGCTTCACCACTTCTTCAGTGGACCAGTGTGAGCATAGATGATTCATTTAATGGATATGAAATTCAAGTTGCCACTAATACCACTTTTACCAATATAGTTTCGACCAGTTATTCACATTTTGCTACTTATGAATTACCACCACTTAAAGAAGACGGGAAGTATTATATTAGAGTCAGGGTTAGATCAACTGGTTTAAGTTCAGGGGCATGGTCAACCCCTATTTCTTTTGTACTGGATACCACTTCTCCTACTATAACAATTGCTAAACCAGCTATTATAAAAAATTCTTTTACCAAGGTGCTTGCTACATCAAACGACTCCTCTGATTCAACCGATGAAGTTGCAAGCGATAATGACCAAAATAATAATAACTCAACTCAGGAAGATGATCCCGCGGTTTATCCCTCAGAGATTGACAAAGATGCCAGGTTCATATTAATGGGACAAAAAATTACCATTAGATGGGGAGTTGATGATGAATATCTTAGCAACTCCGCTAACATCTCCTTTGATTATAGCTATGATTCTATTACTTGGGGAAAAGTTGCTTCCATGATGGCTTCGGATTACAATTATGCGGGAGAATTTTCCTGGACACCGGATATTGTTGAGGAAGTGGATTATATACTGCTTAGGGCTCAGTACAGTGATTCATTAGGCAATAAAGCTGTGTATATTACTGATATCATCTTTCAATATTACGATGAAGATGCTTTAGAGCCCGAAACAGTTTTACTTGCTACTCCGAGTGCGACTCCTGCTTGGGATATAACTGAATACACGTTTCAAGTGCAACAAACCAATGATCCTTTTTGCCCTGTCGCAGATGATGGTGACAGCAGTAAATGTTTTTATCCTGTTTTTGAATATAAATTAAAAACGACTGAAGATTATAAAAGTATTTTGGCAGATGATGGTGAAATTGTTTTTAAGTATTTACCTTCCGGTCAATATGATTTTACCATTAGGATGGTTACTTTGGCGGGAATCGTCGACCCTACTCCGGAAACCTTTTCTTTTGTGGTAGATAAAGAGCCGCCTGGTTGGGTAGACGATTTTGGATTAACCTTAAAAAATTCTTTAAACGGCTTAGAAGGATATATTAATTCCACCGACGTTTTAGCAGAAATTGGCTCTGCTTATGGTTATGAATTTGATCAGATTTGTTTAACCGAAAAAAACCTTGTAGATAGAGATGACTCCTGTTGGCAAGCAACACCGGAAGAAACAACCATCACTCATACTTTTGATGATATTAATGCCCAGCAGAAGAAGCTTTATTTATTTTTAAAAGATGAGGCCCAAAATATATCAGAATCGGTGTCCGCGTCGGTTGTGGTTGATGTCGATCCTCCACCTGAAGTTATCGCTCAAGTTTTTGATTATGACTCCAACCCGGAAAGAAGTACTTATGCCAATAATTATAGTTTGAAATTGAGAATTCCCGATATCTCTTGCCCCAGTGATTTTGAAACTATTTTTGTAAGGGCCACACTAGCGGCTACCAGCGTTATAAAACCTACAGTGACTGAAATCAATGGAGGCACTTTGCTGCCTAATAGTCAGAGAGTGGCGTGTAGTTCGTCGGCAGTAATTTTAACCGATATTATCTCTGGTTTGGTACCCGAGGGTACTGTTGGCCCGGAAGATTTACGAATTCATTTTTGGTCCATGGATAAAGTCGGTAATCTGTCGGAGAAAACCTTTGTGGAGATTCAATATTATACTGGTGGTAACTATTTTAATATTACATTGAATGATGGGGTACGTCCAACCGCAGCTAGTGGATTTAATATTAAGATTGAAAAATCAGATTCCGATGGGGTTGTATTGACTGACTTTAGTGAAGACGTAGATATAGCCTTTTCCTGGAAAAATGGTGTGGCTTCCCGGATAGGTAGCGTAGCATCGGTGGTGTTAGGTGGTGGATCTACTTCTACTTATTCATTTAGTGATGGTACCTGGACCTCAACTGGCGAGGCATTTATACTCTATAATATTGTGAGGGGAGCTGTATCCGAAGCGGATAAAACTGTCTTGCAGGTGGACGCGACATTTGAAGATCAATCTCAAGCAACTTATTATTCTAATTCTTTTACCTTAGGAGGAGGAGCTATTGATCATATCGAGATAGTAAATGATAACGATGATGCTGCGGAAGAAATCACTGGTTTTACCTTGACCATTGGAGAATCAAAGACGTTATATGCATCCCTTTATGACTCTTATGGCAATTGGATAGAGCAGGTCTTCGTGACATGGAAGGCCATCGGATTTTTTGATATGTATGATTTTACCTACATTAAAGGGACCGAAACAACTTTTATTCCAAGTGTAACTGGAACGGGTGGAAGTATTGAAGCGAAGTACACCTATACGGATAGTGAGGAAAATCAGGTTAATTTGACTGATTCGGTAACTGGTATTGCGGTTACTGAATAATGTAAATAAATACAAGTGGTATTCAAAGGAGTATGACATGTTAAATGAATTAACTATGTTAAAAAAATTAAAAGAGTTAAAAAAGTTAAAAACTGTATTTAAAAAAGGATTCATTTCCTTCAAACTTCTGTTTATTACTCAAACATGTTTGATCCTTTTAGGAAGCTGGCTAATTTTCTTTGAAGCATGTGGTTTTCACCAGGGTAGTACCCCTTCTGACACAGAAGATGAAACGACTACTAAGCAAGATAGTGATGATTCAGGTACTGCCAAATCCGCTACAACTTCTATAAATCCATATACTACAGCCTATTCCAATATTGGAATCCCTATAATAGATGGAGAACAGGTTTCCTTTGATATTTCAATCGTTGATCATCGAGAAGTAAAACTACAATTGGTTAGTTCTGCTGATGCTTCTCAAGAGGCATCAGCCTGGTCGATTTCCATTTCCGGTTGTGAATCAACCTATGCTCCCACTTTTACACATCTGTCTGAGGATTACTTTTTATATAAAACTGACATTAACTGTGCGGCGGGTTTGGTGTCCTTTAATATTGATTCTCTGGATTGGACGAAGTTGGGAGGTGGTGCCTGTTCAGGGCCGGTGGGTTCTACTTGTGCCTTTGAAAGTGGAAGTGAAAACTTAAGTGTATCAATTGCCGCTCAGCTGACTTTAGAGGGCATAACGGATGATGAAACAGTATCTTTTGTTATTGAGGAACTGGATAAAGACGTTAAGGAAACTACTGCTAGTGATGTTGCTGATACTAGTGGTTCTTATATTTATACAGTCGAAGGATTTAGGGCTCCCTATATTACTGACTTATTTTATACTTATTTGGAATCTTTAGACACCGATGGAAGGGGATTATTTACTTTAAGGGTAGAATGTAAAAACGCTATTTATAAAGGGCACGCAACTGATAGGACCCAATGGTACTGCTATTCTGAATATGGGCAATCCATGACCGAATATGATGTTTGTTTAGTTGACTTTGATGATTATGTCTTTCCATTAGATTCTGACAGTGCGGCTACTGTATTTACTAATTGCAATAGTGAAAAACTAGATATTGCAGCTTCAAATATTAAAGATAGTTCAGATACCGGTTGGAGCGGAAAAAACGGCGGTATTGAGGTGGCTTTGAAAGGTCCTATAGATATGTATTCCAATCGGGAGATGATTCTGATCGTCAAGTACAATGATTCGTTCCGCTATTGGAAGGTTACGGTAGAGGATTTAGATAATTGATATGGCCTAGATTATGATCGAGGTCGAAGAGGGTAAGAGAATGTTTAAAAAGACTTTTCAAAATACAATTATTATCACGTTTCTATTGGGAGCGTGTTTGGTTGTTTTAGTAAGCCTGGTAAGTTGTGGTTTTCATCAGACCAAGGATACTGATTCTGACACAGAGAATAAAACCACTGATACAGCTGCTTCAGGGCAGGAAAGTCAAACGGATACTGATTCTAATCAAACTAATCAAACAAAGAAAACTAGTAAAATTCCTACAACTACTATCAGTCCATACACGGAAACCTATCACTCTTCTAATATTGGGATTGCCATAATAGATGGAGAGAGGGTTTCCTTCGATATTTCAGTAATAGATAATCGAGCGGTAACCCTCCAATTGGTCAGATTAGCAGATTCATACGAACAAGCCACTGCCTGGTCGATTTCCATTTCCGGTTGTGAATCAACCTACTCCCCTACTTTTAATCATTTATCAGGAGATTATTATCTATATAGGGGTGATCTTAATTGTGTAGCGGGTTTGGAGTCATTTACCCTTGACTCTCTTAGCTGGACTAAATCGGGTGGAGGGGTTTGTTCGGGACCTGCTGGTACTATTTGTGGTTTCGAAAATGGAGATGATAAATTAATAGTAACTATTAACGATCAACTCAATTTAGGCGGAATCACCAATAATGAAGCGGTGACCTTTACTATCAAAGAATTAACTCAAGGTGATGACCTGGACATGACTGTGGATGATGTATCCGATGATGATGTCTCGTATACTGTAGAAGGTTTTAGAGCGCCCTATGTTACTGATTTATTTTACACTCATTTTGAGTCAGCTGATGTCAATGGAAGGGGATTATTTACTTTTCGGGTAGATTGTAAAGACGCTATTTATAAAGGACATGCGACTGACAGGGAACAATGGTACTGTTTTTATGATTTTGGCCAATCCATGATAGAATATGATCTTTGTCTGGTTGATTTCGATGATTATACCCTTCCTTTAGATGCTGTTAGTGCGGCTACTTTATTTACCAATTGTGACAGTGAGAAACTTAATATTGTAACAACAAATATTAAGGACAGTTCAGACACCGGTTGGGGCGGCAGAAACGGAGGAATCGAATTTGCTCTTCAAGGTCCGGCAAATATGTATGCTAATAGAGACATGATTCTGGTTATTAAATACAATGATTCCTTTCGTTATTGGAAGGTTAATATAGATGATCTAGACTAGATTGCACTGATTTGATCTGTTTATGTTTACGATTTATTGCTCTGTTATTTCAAATTTTCCACTTTTAAATTCAATATGAAAGGTTGTATCTCTGGTGGTAAAGTTTAAACCGCCTTCTCCTTCAGTTATTCCGGTAGTAGTTCCTACAAAATTCATTCCGTCTGTACAACTTCCACAGGTTATCAAAGTATTATCATCCAGGTAAAGTTTGGTCAGGTTAGTTAGTGAGTCCAGTCCTTTTGTGTCTTGAGAGATAGTTGGTAAATAGAAAATATGATTTCGGTTTAACCGTAAATCTGTTAGAGCTGCCAGGTAACCAATTTCTCCTGGGACCGATTCGATTTGGTTATAACTTAGGTCCAGTGATGTTAGGGATGTCAGATACTTGATGTCCGAAGGGAGAGTGTGTATTTTATTATTACTTAAATCTAGGCTGGTAAGTGATGTAAGATACCTTATATTGGCAGGAATGGTTTCTATTTCATTATTTGAGGCGTCCAGGCTTACTAAGCTGTTCAATTCTTTTATTGTACTGGAAGGAAGTGTAGTTATATCGTTATCAGAAATATCTAAACTGGTTAGGGCGATTAATGTTGAAAGGGTAGAGGGTAAGGTCTCAATTTGGTTATCGGAAATGTTCAAGGTGGCTAGGTTGGTTATTTCCCCAATTATTTCATTTATTATTATGATGTTATTATTTTCAACGTTCAATGTGGTCAAGTTTTCTAAGTCTTCCATTTCATCGGGTAGAGTTTTGATTTGATTATTTCCCAGGAGTAGAGAAGTAGCCTCGGTTAGATAACCTATACCTTCCAGACTACTTATTAACCGGTATTCGCAGTTTAAGGTACTGTCAATAAGTTCCAATTCATCATATGTCAACTCAGAAATATTGCTTCTGGTTTCAAATTGGTTGGGTAAAGAGGCTTTTAATTCAGCATGAATACATCTTCTAAAATTAATATCGGTGATTATATTATGCTTGATTATCAATTTTCCACCACTCATACGGATGTGAAAATAATTGGTCTGATCAGTTAAAATTAATTCGTTAACAGTGGAGATTGCTCCTTTATAGGTTGTTTTTACAGTATATTCAGTGGTGCTGTCAAAGAGCAGGTCATTACTTTGAATAAGTGGCTCGCTGTTATTATCATTATCATTTGAATCCCCGTCTACTAAACTTAATCCTTTGTTTTCACTCAGATCCAATGAGGTTAGGTTAGTTAATTTGTCAATATCAAGAGGAATATTGGTAATATTGTTGTCAGCAAAATTTAATGAGGTAGCGTTGATTGCATGTTGGACGCCTTCCAGGTTGGAGATGGAGAAACTTTTACATTCAATATCCTCATCTAGCTTTTCTAATTCTTCTATTGTCAGATCGTTGGTTTTCCCTATACCGTTGCCAAGTATTAAATTCAAACATTTTCGTAAGTTGATATCGGGTATATTGGGTTGAAAGGGCCAAATATTGTCGTTACTTTCTTCGCTCCAACCAAAGACCCAATTGCTACCATTACAATAATAGAATCCATCTTTGTCCGATCCCTTAACCTGGTAATATTCATTGATGTTAGATGCTGAACAAGCAATATTGTCTAAGGTGGTAGTGCTATCTATAACACTATCTCCGACTGTTCCATAACTTTCACTACTACCAGGGCGGAAGGGCTTACTGCTTAATCCCTCAGCTCCGTCTACCCCTGAGGCTCCTTGGGTTGAGGTCGCGTCTTTGCCATCTTGGCCATCAACTCCATCCAGACCGCAATGTATTGAAATTAAAAGAGAAATAATTAATATCCCAAATTTAAGGTATTTAATTGATTTCATAACATATCCTTCTTTATATATAAATATATTCGGCACCTTTTTGGAGGAACTTAAATGGGAAATTGATGATTAATTTACAGTTATTAGTATCTAATATATAATAGTTTTAACCACCCGTAAATATTAGGAGAAAATATGCTAATTAACTTTTCCGATCAAGACAGCAAATCTATTTTTAGTGCTATGAGTCAAACCATTATACCTCGTCCTATTGCGTGGGTTTTGAGTGATAATGGAGATAAAAGTTTAAATTTAGCGCCTTTTTCTTTTTTTAATGGTGTTAGTAGTTCACCACCATTGGTCTCTTTGTCTGTTGGACAAAAGAGTGATGGTTCCTTGAAGGATACTAGAAGAAATATCGAGCAAAGAAATTATTTTATTCTTCATATTCCTCATATTGATCAAGCTAATTTGGTAACTCAATCTGCCAAGGAACTACCTCATGGTGATTCAGAAATTAAGGAGCTACGGTTAGCGACTATAGATGTGGAAAACTTTCCTTTACCTAGGATAAGAGATTGTTTAGTTGCTTTTATGTGTATTCGAGAAAAGATAATTGATATTGAAGGGGCAAATCAGGCACTAATATTAGGAAGAGTGCTTTCCTTATTTATTGATGATAATATCTGTCAAAATGATGGAGGAAAAACAATAATTGATGTAAAAAAGTTTAATCCTTTGGCACGGATTGGTGGTAATGATTATGCTGGTGTTTTGGTGGTGCTAAACATGTAATGTTGTAATTTTATGGACATATTTCTCAAAAAAATTTAATGTTTCCTTATTAAATTATATGTCATTTTAAATTAAGGAAACAACAGATGTCTTCAACTATATCCTGTCCAAATTGCTTATCATTCAACATAAAGAGAAATGGTCATATTCATAACGGTAAGCAAAATCATCAATGCAAAGATTGCAGACGGGAATTCATATTTGTAATATTGATATACCTTTCGTAACGAGAAGGGCGCCCTCTTGGTTGACAAAATTAATAACATCAACTTTGGAGAGAATCATGTCTATTATTCAAATAAAAAGTGTAATGATTGTAAATAAATGAGTAGGTTTAGAAATAAATCGGGCTAACTGCTAAAACCCATTTCTAGCAGGATCTGGAAAAAAACAGTAGACATGCTCCTAAAAATCATGAATATTAGTAGTATGTATAAAAGAATTCTTCAATTGCAAGATCCTAAAAGAAGCTTTTTTTTATGGGGGCAGCGTCAAACTGGTAAAACTACATTATTAAAGAAGGTGTTCCCAAATGTAAAACACATTAATTTATTACACTCGGATGAATTTCTTTCATATTCAACCAATCCCTCTTTGTTAAGGGAGCGACTCTCGGTTACTGATTCAGGATCTATTGTTATTATCGATGAAGTTCAAAAGGTTCCATTGCTGTTAGATGAAGTACATGATTTGATAGAGAGTAAGAAGCTTATTTTTGGACTTTGTGGATCAAGTGCGAGAAAATTGAAAAGAGGTCAGGCTAACTTATTGGGAGGTCGTGCTCTTAAGTTTGAATTAAGAGGTTTTTCGGCATATGAGTTGGGTGAGAAATTCAACTTACAAAAAGTGGTTAATCGTGGTTATTTGCCACCTCATTACTTAGATGATGATTATTTGTTGCAGCTCAGAAGCTATGTTTCTGATTACCTAAAAGAAGAAATTTTAGCAGAGGGTTTAATTCGAAATTTGCCTGTTTTTTCAAGATTTTTAGAAGTTGCAGCGATTGGTGACACAGAATTGCTCAATTATTCAAATATTGGTCGCGAGACAGGTGTTTCTCCCAAGACGGTCCAGTCATATTTCGAAATTTTACAGGATACGCTTATCGGTTCTTTTTTACCTGCTTTTACAAAAAGAGCCAAAAGAAGGATCATTCAAAAACCAAAGTTTTATTTTAATGATGTAGGAATTGTTAATTTTTTAGCTCGTCGCCATCAAATAGAATTTAAAACACCTCTCTTTGGTAAGGCCTTTGAAAACTGGGTTTTTCATGAGCTTCAGTGCTTTATTAAATATTCACTATCGGATTATCCAATTTACTTTTGGCAATTAACAACCGGTGTTGAAGTAGATTTTATTTTAGGAGATATGGAAATAGCTCTAGAAGCAAAAGGTGTTGATAGAGTTACATCAGATAACCTTAAAAACCTAAGACAACTGAAGATTGAGCATCCTTATGTAAAAGAGCAAATAGTTGTCTGTCTGGAAAAAGAAATTCGTCAGACAGATGATGGAATTTTAATTTTACCTTACCAGGATTTCATTAAGAGGTTATGGTATAACCCTGTCAAACAAGATGTGACAATCTCCTTGAAAAGCGTTTAATTGATTTAAAAAAAACGCGATAGCCAGCCAGTAATAATTCCGCCTATCGCGTTTAATTAGTTACACCATTTTCTATTAGTTACATCATTGTTCAAGTTGTCGCATTACCGCTTCTTCCAAAGTACGGTGGAAATTGTTAGCCGCGTCTATTTGATCATTTAGTAGGTTATATTTTGGTAATTCATCAGTAGTAAGTATTTTTTCATCTCCTCGTTCTGCGTCAGTTAAATCTTTATACACAAAATAAACATCAAAGATCATATTTTCAAAAATTGTATTATCCCTAAGATAAGTGTAAGTGGATCGTAGTAATGTTTTGTTGCCGTATTTATCTGTATCTTCCATTTCCATAATTTTATTGACATTAAATGATGTTATTCTTAGTTCAGCTAAAGAGCGTAATTCGCCGGTATCAACTTGAGCGTTAGCAACCCCGCCTCTACCGTCTTGCCAGAACATTAGTTTGTTAAAAATAGGATCAGCCGCGTCAATCTTTCCATCTTTATTGACATCGTATTGAGCCAAGGCCACAAAACCGTTGGGAGCAAAAGTACCCGCTTCAATATAGCCAAAAGGACCATAATGACGACTTTCTTCAACGATAGTAGCTTCTCCGAATAATTCAAAACCACTGTCAATCTTGCCATTATTATTCAAGTCATAGACTAATAAAGCATCACCAACCGCACCATCAATCCAACCAGTCTTGACGAAAGCTCTGGTAATAACTTCACGGTTGATTCCCATAGTACCTATAGATCCTGCAGGTGTGATTTTCTTGGTCTCATATTTAGTATAATTAGATCTTCTAGTGGATATAGCTGTGTTGTAGCGGCGACCGATAAAGAATAGATCTTTTTCTAATCCGCTCAACGCAACGCTGGTACTATGGTTCACATTTATTATCAAAGGACTATAGTTACTGCGAATAACACTGGGGTTTAAGATATCGTTACCGTTTTGATCTTGTTCTCCAGTAAGGAAACATTGTTTAAACTTACTATCTGTCATGGAAGCTGGTTTCATCTTAAAGTCTTCAGATACTAAATCTTCATTAGCGTCGCGCCAGCCATCATGGTTCCAGTGTTCGGGATTATCATTAGTGTCTACATAGAGAAATAACTCTTTTCTTTCCTCTTTTTGTTCATCGAAGGTGGTATAAATAAAACGAACATAATTACCATCGTCTTCTTCTAGAAACCTAATTCCACGTGGAGAATTAGTAGTATTACACACGTTATCAGGAGTCGTGGCACCGTCTTGTTGATTGGCGCATCTATAGGCACTTTGAGCCTGGCTTACATTTCCTTCACTATCTGTTGTGTCGTCGATACACATGTTAGTGAAAGAAGTACCTTTAACTAAAATACCATCCTGATTGTTTAACAAATCTTTTTTAAGTACAAATTCAGTTTTTTCTAATAACTGATATGATTTATCCCATGGATAATACTCTCTGCCATTTACTACGTATGACATTTCCTGCCAGGTTGGTGAACCTACCCTATCATCAGCGACTCTTATGTTACTGACAACCCAAGTCTTAGCAGCATCGACAAAACAATTGGGTATACCTGTATTGATAGTATTTTCAATTTTGGTACCAAATCGATAATGTTCCGCTTTAGGAACGTTACATATCTTATATTCGTAAGGAATATCGAAAGCTGGACAAAAAGGTATATTGAAAGTGAAGGAATTTTCACTTCGTTCAATACCATCGTCAATATTTCCTTCTCCTAGAATATGTGACTTATGTAAGTTATGCATTACTCTTACATTAAAGATCTTATCCTCAGGTCCCTTGATAGACATATATAGAAGGCCTCCGTCTCTTCGGACGTTAGTACCTTCGATAATATCGCTACTCATAATGGCTCTTTTGCGGTCATTAAGTTCGCTATCTAATATACCATCAGGGTCGGCGGTAGTTGGGGCAACATTATAATAACAACTTTTAGATACTTTTACGGAATTGTCACAGAAACTATAGCAAGTTTCTCCAGGAAAATATCTAACATTCTCTACTTGACATCCGGCTGGGACGATCACGTTACCATAGGAATCCACAATGGGTTCAACGTGTCTTCGATCTAAGGCATCTAAAGCATAAAGAGGTACTTTAGGAACTCCATCGGGCCATACTTCAACAACCTCGGCATCAGGTATAACCTCATATTCCAGTTCTTGCCATCTCCCTAGATTCCAATCATGAGACTTTTCAGATGGACCATAGGTTCTAACATATTGAGCATTCTGAACACATAAAACGACGTTTTTAAATTCATCGGCCGGTAGATTGTTGTAATCTACAAAATAATCACCTGTTGCTTCCCATGCTCCCGCTAAATAGGTTTTAGGTAACTCAGAAACTTCAGTGTTAGTATCTCCAGTGGCGCTAATGGTCACCAGTGAACTGGCTGTAGCATCAGTACTGATAGCTGATTCAAGCTCGCTCCACTTGGTAGTTATAGAGTTCCCATTTGTTTGTAAAACAACTACAATATTTCTTTCTAACCCTTGACTATCGCTGGAAACAACACTAACACTTAAAGCATTGTTTTCTCCGGAGACTGGTTTTCTGATGGTTAGATAAATGCGAGAAAAATCCGCTCCAGTGCCAGCAGTTGTGAAGGTTAAGGGACCTACTTGTAGTGTGCCATAACCGTCAATTCTATTAGCCTTACGGGGAAAAGTGTAAGTTTGAGCGTCTATATTGTATGGTTGAGCAAATAATTTTTCTTTACAAGCTCCTTTTTCGGGAACACCTCCGCCTGATACTGGTTCTGGTTTAGCGGGGATTATTGGTTCAGTACCGCAATTTTCATTGGCATTGGCTATACATGTTGAATCCCTGCTCGGACAACGTGCGTCCATACAACTTTTCCATCTTTTATAGCTGTATTTAGCGTCAAACCAAGCTCTAAGGCCCGTTCGATACTCATTAATTTTGGCTTGAATAGTGTTTATCGTCTCATTAAATTCACTTTCAGGTATGTTACCGAAAGTATTTCTAGATAAATCACTTTCACCTTGGTTAAAGGTCTTTACATGAACTGCTAAGTGAGTATAGTTGCCTCCTATAGCATCATCTATATAATAATTTTCTTTAAAATCGCTCCAGTCTTGACAAGGATCAAACGCCGTATTTAAGCTGGCAGCTTGTTCAGAGTAATTGGCTGTAGGATTGTATTTAGGTGGATCGTTAGATTGGTAGTACTGGTTAAAAATGTTATCAAGTCCGGCAAATTCTGCCATAGAATGAGGTTGTTCAACTGTACTTACCAGATTAAAGGTTTCAATACTATTTACCAGATTAAAGCCCTTGTTAGCTAATCCGGCTTTGGGAGAGCTTTTAGTCGCTGTTCTTTCTTTGGAAATGTTGTAAGTGGAAAAATAAACTTGCTTACCAGTGCTGTTTTTGAACGCTTTTGCTTTTTTTAAGTTTACTCTGTTTCTAATGGTTTTGGTTGCTAGTGGTATGGATTCTTGTTTGATTGCTCCAGGTTTCTTTTTCTCACAATGAATAAAAAGAACGATTGTTATCAATAAGATAACGCTTACTTGAAACTTTCTCATAGTTTCCCCCTAATTGATTCGTCGCAAAGCCATAAGACTTATCGTCAATTGAATTTTTTTGCTTTAATCAAAATTTTAAAAAAATCTAATAATTTTGAAAATAGTCAATATTAAAGGGTGTCTAGGTAGAATTAAAAGATGTCTAGAAGAGAGTAGGTTTGGGGTTGAACACGCATGTTTTTTATACGATAGATGCGATATCCCAGATGATTATAACGATTTTTCCAGTTTTTCATAACTTGGTCCAAATTAAGGATCAAGTAAGGAGTTTTGGGAGTTTTTGAGTCTTTGTTGAAAACCAATCTATCAAATAAATAGGTTGTTGCGTGTTTGTAGCTTTTGTAGAATGTTCCATCTGGACTAATTGTTTTATCATAAAATATGATTATATCGCCAAATTTAACTAAGGTTTCTTGAGGATTAATCGGTATATAAAATCTTTTTAACGTACTCCATAATTCATCATAGTTGATCATTGTAATATAGTGACCGTTTTCCTTATTGATGTTTATCCATGGATAAGAGGCCACATTAGGATTGTTGAAAGCTATACTAGAGTGAAAACAGTTAGGACCCAGTACCTTTTCGAATTTAAAAATACGTTTTTTAGCAAAAGAAGGAAAAAATACTCGATCCATTCTGATGGATTTGATTTTTCGTTCTTTAAAATCTTCAATAATTAACCGTATTTCATCAGCTTTCCAATGAGTTGAAAAATGATCAACGATTAAATGTAAATCCTGATCATTTATTTTGTCTACCATCAGCCAAGGTACCAATGACTTTTTGGTACTCAATTGGGAAATAAACTCGTTGGTTATATAAGGTACAATCACTTTTTTTAAGGTTAGAATGTAACCACCTTTTTCTCTACGCTGAATAAGTGTATTTTTATTTTTTTTTAAAATTTTTTCTAATTTTTTTTTCTTAGAGGGTTTACCAATTTTTTTGGCGACGTATGATAGATCCATGGGTTCGAATAGAGTCATGGTTAGAGGTTTTGCTTTCCATGGTTGTTGGTTGTACATAAAACGTTTGAGTACTTTATTTTTTGATAAATAAACATTACGATAGGAAATCTTAATTAAATAAGAAGGAAACTCATCTTCAATATGGTCAAGGTTAGTTTGATGGTAGGAGCTTTTTTCTACTTTGCCCAGAGTTTTGAATTTTAGGATATCAGAATCTTTGGTCTTATAAGGATCATAAGAATAACTGGAAGGTGATAAAAGCAATAAAAGTAATATACCAAGCAGAATTTTAAGTAATAGCCTCATACCGTTTATTTTCGGATATGATAAAAAGATCTTTAGGTAAAATCGAATAATATTTCTCATTTAGCTATTTTTTGAGTGGAAAAGATGATGATGAATATCAAGAATTAATATGGTAAACTATATTAAATTCATAAAATTCAAAAATATTTAATAAAATATGATGGAGCCATAAAAATGAAAAATATTGTCATCGCCGATCATAGTAAGCCGAATGTAGTTATCATTTCCGAAATTTTAAAAGATCGTTATGAAGACATATCAATAAAAATGGCCATGAATGCCAAAGAAATTCTTTATTATGTGCGTAATGAACCCATTGATATGGTCATTTTGGAATTTTTACAGCCAGATATGGATGGGGTTGAAATTGTCAAAAGAATCAAAAAAGTATCCAACATACCGGTAATATTTACCACAATTGAAAATGATGAATTCTATAATCGCTTTAACCAGGAATTGTTTCATTTTCAAGATTGTGCCGAAGTACAAATAAAACCAATTCATTCTGATAAATTTATTTCAATTATTGATAGGTATTTAACTAAGACTGGTCGGATAGAAAAACGTTTTGATACAGATAAACCTATATCGTTTTATGTTAAACACAGACGATCAAGAAAAAAGAAACAAATGCAAGGTGTCCTTAAAAATATTAGTATGAGCGGGTTTTGCTTAGGTGAAATAGAAATACCGTTGGTTGGTAGTGAAGAAACTATTGGATTTGAAGTTGATAAACTTCATCCTCGTTCTAAAAAGGTTACTGAAGGACAGTTATTGATTAAGGGTAAAGTTCTGTGGGTAAATAAAAAAACCGGAGAAATGGGCGGGAAATTAATGGCCTCTTCTGGAGCAGATCGAAAACGTTTATTAAGTCAATTGAAGGATCTTTTTAAATTCGACAATTTGGTTCCAGTCAATAAAGAAACAACATCAACAACCAGCGTATAACATAGTGTTTATGCCTGCTGTCAATAATCTAAAGTTTATCGGGAATCACAACTCTAAATCCTGTTTTCGTGTTGCTATAATCATAATCTAAAACTGAAAATGTCGTATAATGTTTTGAAGAACGTCGAGGCCTTGGATCTGAAAATTTTGTTATAGTATTTGAAACTACGGGATCATATTGTCCAGCACCCTTTACTGTAGATGTATCTTTATTCCTTGTTTTGCAATTAGTTAGTAAGGATAACAAAAAAATCATGCTCACTAATGTAAATAATTTTTTCATAATTAACCTCCCAGTGTTTTCATGTATATTTAAGATTTGCGGATTAAGAATTGAAAACTTGAGTTTAAAATATTAATTTTTTTACAAACTATAGACTTTATTGCAGATAAATTATGAAATCATCAGCTCTTAAAATAGAGTTAAAGAACTTTTTTCTATTGTCGATCAAATATTAGTAAATCTAGAACTTTAATTATAATTAAACCTTATGAACAGTTGATGTAGGTAAAAGGCTCAATTGTATGACTCATAATGAGACTCAATTTATTGAAAAAAAAGACAAATTTCTGCATTTAATTGAATTTTCTGTTTTGAGATCTGATCCCTTAGGAAATGAAACTACTCTAGTTTATGGAGTAGATGTATCCCAGACCGTCGAGATAATCAACTTACCAAAATTCAAATACTTTTTTTCAAATATTAAAGAAGTGGTTGGATTATTCGAACATCGAGGAAAGCCAGTACCTATTATTAATTTATCTGTGTCGATTGGTGCAGAGGATGGGCAAATAAAACCTAACTCACAATTACTAATTATGGGATTTGATAATCAAACAGTTGGTTTTGTTGTAGATTCTTCAAAGAAAATAAGAAAAATCAAAAGAAGCAAGGTCTATCCTCCTTTTGTAGGGTGTTTGGAAGGAATAACTGGAGTTACCTCAATCGAAAATGATAGGTTCCTGTTTGTTCTGGATCTAGAGGTGATCTTAAAGAAAATGAGCCATAATATTGCTCATTATGAAGAAACTTCTTCAATACCGAAACAGCATCTTGGTATAGCTCAAAAAATAAATCCAACAACCAATAGTAATCGAAATAGGCTCCTGATTGTTGATAATTCATCGATAACTAGAAAAACTATAATTGATATGTTAGTTGATCATAATCTAGATATAATTGAAGCTAACAATGGTGTCGAAGCCTTAAATTTTATTGAGCAATTAAATCAGCAAACAGGTACCAATAAAAGAGCTGTGGATTTATTAATTGCCAATGTTGAAATGACCAAAATGGATGGATACAAATTAATTAAAAAAGTGAAGTCTGATAGTAGATTTAAGAATATTTCCACAATTATTCACTCAGCTTTGTCAGGTAATATAAATGTTCAAAAATGTATTGAATCTGGTTGCGATTTTTATTTGATCGACTTTAATAAAAACCAAATTACCAATGCTGTCGAAGAAGCTTTAAAAATTACTCATCAAGCAGCCTAAAAAATATTTCAAGGTTGGAACATAAATAGAGGACCTGGTTTAAGCGCATCGGGAGCAAGTTGACAACGTACTAATTTATTTTGGCCCATCACACCATTAAGGTTTGTAGTTTCCTATAAGGCAAATAATCTCGTTTATTTTCAACTGAATTTAATTTTCAACTAAGAAGCGTTCTTTTCTTCGCTGACTTTGAATTGCTTAATTATATCTTCTTGAACACGACTAGGCACCGGCTCATAACGGGCAAATTCCATAGAGAAATCTCCTTGACCAGAAGTAATGGATCGTAAGTCAGATGCATAGGTAGTTAGTTCAGCTAAAGGTGCCTCAGCTTTAATGATTTGTAAATCTCCTAAAGCTTCCATTCCAGATACTTTACCCCTTCTACTGGATATATCTCCTGAAATATCACCAAAAAACTGCCCAGGGACGGTTACTTCCAGATTGACGATTGGTTCTAGTAAAATAGGATTTGCTGACATAAATCCCTTTTTAAAGGCCTCTCTACCTGCTATTTGAAAGGCTATATCCTTCGAGTCAACTGGATGGGTTTTCCCATCAACTAAATATACTTTTACGTCACAAACTGGATAACCAGCTAAGATGCCGTCTTTCATTTTTTCAATAATTCCCTTGTTAACACTGGGACGAAAACCTTGGTCAATTGCACCGCCAAATATCTTATCAATAAACTCATAACCAGCGCCACGTTCATTAGGTTCAATATCGATAATTACGCGCCCATATTGACCAGCACCACCAGATTGTTTTTTGTGGGTGTATTCAACTAGTTTGACTGCTTTAGAGATAGTTTCACGATAACGAATCTTAGGAGGTTTAGTATTAACCGATACTCCAAAACGTCGTTTAAGTTTTTTAATTATTGTTTCTAAATGCATTAAAGAAATACCGGTAATAACCAATTCTTTAGTTTGTTCATCATAAGAAGATTCAAAAGTAGGATCTTCTTCAACTACTCGTTGAATTGAGGTAGATAATTTTTTCTCATCAGCTTGGGTCTTAGGTAATACCGCTAAAGATGACATAGGAATAGGATATTCAATATTGGGGTAACTAATAATATCTTTGGGTGCACAGATGGTATCTGAAACTTCAAGATTTTCTACTTTAGTTAGAGCGATAATATCTCCAGGTAATGCCTTTTCACAAGGTTCTTGTTTGGCTCCGAATAATTTAACCATTTGGGCAAAACGAAAGGTTTTACCTGTCTTAACTAATAACGGATTATAATCTGGAGTCAATGTACCAGATATAACTTTGGCATAAGAAAGTTTACCAATATAATCGTCTCGTACAATTTTAAAAATTTTTGCACTAAAAGGCTCATTTTCTTGTGGTTTACGTTGGATGACTTCTTTCGTTTCGGGATTGGTACCTTCAATATTAGGCAGATCAGCTATGGATGGAGCATAATTAGCAATAAAACTTAACAATTCTTCTACTCCTGTTCCATCGGTAGCAGAACAAAATAAAACCGGAGTTACAGTATTGTTTAGCATACCTTTAGTAAGAGTAGTTGAAAGCTCTTCTTTAGATATTTCTTGTCCATCCAGATATCGCTCCATAAGGTCATCATCAGCTTCAACAATTGAATCAATAATACTACCAGATACTTCCTCAACTTTATCTTTTACATCATCTGGAATATCTGCTGGAGGATTGAAGGTATCTACAACACCTTTAAAGGTGCTACCGGATCCGGTTGGATAATTAAACGGAATACATTGAACACCAAAATTATCTTTGATTTCTGATAATCGATTTTCAGTATTGGCTTCATCGCTATCCATGTGATTAATAACAATAATTTTTCCTTTATTAGCTTTTATTAGCCAATCCCACATTTTTTGAGCCTGAAAAGGTAGAGCCGTATCAGATGGGATTACAATAATTCCTGTTTCTATAGCTTGAATGCCTGATATAACCTCACCATAAAAATCAGAGAATCCTGGCATATCAACGATGGAAATGGATTGACTGTTCCATTTAGTGTCAGCTACAGATGTGACGATAGAATGTTGTTTTTCTTGTTCTTCCGGTTCATAATCAAAAATTGATGAACCTTCGGTAGTAACTCCTGCTCTCGAAGTTTTACCACTTTTAAAGAGCATCATATCACTTAGTCTGGTTTTTCCGCCATTGGCTGAACCAACCAATCCAATTGTTTTTGTATAGGTTCCATTTCCCGCCATAGTCCCTCCTAATTCTATATTACCCAAAGTCAGTCGACACCATAATAATAAACAATAGGGATGTCAAGTGAAAATCGAGGGTTAGCAGGCAATTGGAAAGCCCAGTTGAATTAATTCATCTTTTACTTGAATTCTTACTGATTGAAAAGTAATTCCATTTAATCCAATTTCTTTAGCTCCACCTAATACTCTATAATAACGGAAGTGCCTTGATCTCCTGGAGAGTTGTTACTACCGGTTTTAGATCCCCCTGTAACCGAAATTGACTGGCTATCTAGAGTATTAGTTGTATCATAATAAATTGCGACTCGACCTCCGGAGCCTCCACTACTTTTATTGATCCCATCTGCACCATTAGCCTGTATAGCATTTACAGCATTGCCTTCAAGAATATTGGTGTCTATCCATATTGATCCACCAGAACCACTACCAGCGCTTCTATTCGAATCAGATGGACTATTAGACTGTATAGAACCACTACCATAATCAACTGAATCATTGATAATTAATGTCTCACTCACTACAATTTTTAAAGCACCACCTCCTGAACTAACGGTATAAGAAGTATTACTGGATCCACTACCCGCTGTTATCGGTTCATTCATATCACCATAACTAACGCCTCCAGGCCCATTCTTGCAACTTCCTCCATTTCCTCCATGCCCCGCTCCACACTTATTTGAAGAAGGAACACCCGGTCCTTGTCCAACCGCATATCCTTTACCGGTAGCATTGATAGATCCGCCTTCAATCGTAATATTATTAGCATAGATGAGAGTTCTTTTAGTACCACTTTGGGTAGGATAAATTATCCCACCATACATTTCAATATCATGAAAGGCAAAATCCCAGGTATCCGGATCTCCATCTATATCATTTGCTTCATCGGGGGAAAGATTTAACGAAGCATCTTGCTGTATAATCAAAGTATAAATTTTTTCATTTTGGGCAGAACTAATGGTCACCGAAGCAGAGCTACCAATTGTAACATGAGCATATATTTGATCTTGGCCCGGATAAGTGCCACTGGCACTGGCTGGTACAACATCCCAATTGGCAGAATCGGTCCATGTACTACCGTCACCCGATCCGGTCCAAGTATAAAAATACATAGCAGCGACATTAACATAAACCACAGCGGCAGGACTACTCGCAAGATTACCATCGTGGGCTACTATACTAAAAGCATTTACGACTCCGAAATCAGTTCCATAATTCCAAACTAGTTCTTCTCCACTAAATAACATAGTACTGCCAACTATCACATCAATACCATCTTTGGTTAAGGTGCCATTATTTAATGATTCTATTCGAAATGATATGCTGTCTCCTTCTACATCATACTCGTTAGCAGCGGCAACTATCATATCATAGGTGATAGTATAATCAATCGTTTGTATAGCTCCATCTAAATTGGAGATACTTGTTAGTGTAGGTGCATCATTAACGGAAGTAATGACACTTTGAAAGGAGTCTTCTAGGTCTGCACCGCCCAATATCGAATCAACTGCACCAACGGTAACATTAGCGATTCCATACTGATTATCTAAATAATCTAAGGTTAGAAGATTATCAGCTTCCGATACATTGACCAACACATTGTTGTCGTTGGTAAGGGTATAGCTCAATCGGGAATTATCAACATGACTCCCTAAATCTGAATGAGAAATGCATGAGAAAGGTAGTCCTGCATCGGCCCCACTGCATAATGGATATGGGTGATGATGTAATAGTAAATGATCCGTATGATAATGTCCATCAGTAAAAACTTGCGATAGATCAATAATGGTATCACTAGCATCCTCATTCAACTGGATATCCGCAATTGGATTCAATAAAGTAGGTGGAGCATTATCACAATAATGAAAATAATAGTCTACATTACATTTGAAACGACATTCGGTACTTGATTCTACAGTATTATATGCTCCATCTGTATTTGACGGCTGCCATGTACTTCCATCCCATGTCTGTATCATGGTACTGGTACTATTCCAGGACGCATCTACCGGTTTATTTGTGCAATTGGCAACTCTAGTATCTGCTTCACAAATCGATACTCCATCCCACGTATAATTTAGGTTACATTTAAAACGACATTCTGTTTCTGAGGACTCGTTATTAAATCCACATATTTCTGATGGTTGCCAAGTACTTCCATCCCACGTCTGCATTATTACACTTATACTATTCCAGGTGGCGTTTAACGGTTTATTGGTACAACTTGCTATCCTAGTATCTGCTTCACAAGTAGATACTCCATCCCACGTATAATTTAGGTAGCAATTAAAACGGCATTCTGAATCAGATGCTGGAATATTAAACCAACCTATTACTGATGGTTGCCAAGCACTTCCATCCCACGTTTGGGTAATCGAACTCACACTGTTCCAAGAAGCATTTGTTGGCATACTTGTACAACTTGTTACTCTGGTATCCGCTTCACAAGTAGATACTCCATCCCACGTATAATTTAAGTCACATTTATAACGACATTCTGTTTCTG